>JANNTE010000316.1:0-2467 GCA_031403365.1 Betaproteobacteria bacterium
CGAAGGCGAACTCTCCGCGAACACCGCCGTGCGCGGCGCGATCAGGAACTTCTCAGGCTCCTTCGAGAGCGCGACGATGTCCGCGCGCTTCGTGACCGGGTTGTCGGCACGGTCGGCGTGGTGGGCCCGACGCGCATGGCCTACGAGCGCGTGATCCCGATCGTGGACATCACCGCCAAGCTGCTGTCGAGCGCGCTGTCCCAGCACTGAATCTTGCGTTTTCTTCCCGAACCCGAATACCAGCACGGCAGCATTGCCAGGACCGGAATTCTGCTCATAAACCTCGGCACGCCAGGCGCGCCGACCGCCGGCGCGGTACGGCCGTATCTGAAGCAATTCCTCTCCGATCCGCGCGTGGTGGAAATTGCCCGGCCACTTTGGTGGTTGATCCTGAATGCCTTCATTCTGCCAACGCGGCCCCGTAAGTCCGCGGCGAAGTACGCGCTGATCTGGACCCGGGAGGGCTCACCGCTTGCGGTACATACCGCGCAACAGGCAACCCTGCTCAAGGGCTATCTTGGCGAGCGCATCAAGACGCCGCACTCGATTGCCTGGGCAATGCGTTACGGGCAACCCTCCATCGAAGCGGCCATGCTTGGCTTGCGCAAAGAGGGCTGCGAACGCATTCTGGTGCTGCCGCTCTATCCGCAGTATTCCGCGAGCACCACGGCGAGCGCATTCGATGCCGTGTTCGATACCGTCAGCCAGATGCGTAACGCACCCGCTTTGCGACTCATCAAGCATTACCACGATCACCCGGCTTATATCGCGGCGCTGGCAAGAAGCGTAAACGACTACTGGATGGTCAATGGCCGACCCGATCAATTGCTGATGAGCTTCCATGGTGTGCCGCGATTTGCGCTGGAGCGCGGCGACCCCTATCACTGCGAATGCCACAAAACCGCGCGCCTGCTGGGCGAAGAGCTCGGTCTCGCCCCGGATCGCTACCAGGTCACGTTTCAGTCGCGCTTCGGACGTGCGCGCTGGCTCGAGCCCTACACCCTGAAAACCGTGCAGGAACTAGGCAAGCGCAAAGCCGGCAGACTCGATGTGGTCTGCCCGGGATTTGTATCAGATTGCCTGGAAACGCTGGAGGAAGTCGGTATCGAGATCAAGGCCGCGTACCTGAACTCCGGAGGCAGGGAATTCCACTACATCCCGTGCCTGAACGAGCGCCCGCAATGGATTGAAGCACTCGCGCGCATTGCGTCGGAGAACTTGCAGGGCTGGGCATCTATGGATTGGGATTCAGGGCCAGCCATGCGCACTGCTGCCGCTGGGCGCAAGCGTGCACTCGCTCTCGGTGCAAAAAACTGAGTAATACGACCCAGCGCACTTAGCGCGGCGTGGCGTCTACAGCAGGGCCGCGCCTTGTTTGACGCCATGGCCGGTCTTGCGGTCGAACTCCAGATCAAGGGCCTGATACTTTGCCACAATGGCTTCGGCAACCGCATTGGCCGCAAGACCCAGATCCTCGCAATTGCTGGCCGGTTTGACGGCCAGAATCGCGGCTTCGATTTCCTTGCCGGCCTTCTGCGCGTGGTCCTGGTGGGTGTTTTCGTGGCTGACCAGGGCGGCCATGAATGATCGCCACTGCGCCCGCAAGGCAGCCGGCCCATCGCGCTCGCCTCGCCACTGCGGCAAGGTCTGCGCCACGCCAACCGCCACCGTCGCCTCTTTGATGGAGCACAACGTGCCTTGCTGGAGAAAGCGCAGCTTCCACTGCACGTCCCAACGCGTCCTGCCGGCGTAACGTTTGCCATCGGCGGCTTGCGGTCCTTTCTGGTTGATCTGCGCCTCCAGAACGGTAGCGGAAGCTCCGTTGATGAAGTAACTGTTGGTGTGGCTGCGTACTGTCGGTTCCGCGATGGCCGCGAAGGCTGGCATCCACAGCAAGGCGAGACTGGCCAGGAAAATGTTGCGCATCGTCCAAGTGCTTCCCGAAAAGACAGCCATGCGTTCAAGAAATCGAATTGAAGCCGAAGTGTCCGTTAGTATAGCGCCTGTTTTTTCAGCAGAAAGGGGTTGAAAACCGGCAGCCCGCCCCCAGATGCTGTTCGGATTTTGTCTTGGACTTGAGTGGAGATTGTTTGAATGCAGAACCAGAATAAACCAGCGTCAGAGCCGGGGACCCCGCCGGTTGCCGATGACATCCCGGCAGACGAAGCCGCCTACGACGGCGTTGAGACGCAGGCCTCGGCCCTGAAACTGCAAGTTGAAAAAGCCGAAGCGGCCGCGCAAGAACATCGCGATGCATGGCTACGAGCCAAGGCTGAAGCGGACAACGTTCGCAAGAGAGCGCAAAGCGACTTGGTTAACGCGCATAAATTTGCCCTCGAAAGCTTTACTTGGACAAGCGCGGGCAGATTGAGCAAGCGCAGGGTATTGGTGACAGCCACGCGGCTTTTGCCCACCCGTGTGGCGATTTCTTCGTGCGAAAGGTGAAATTCATCCGCCAATTGGCGGA
>JANNTE010000317.1:0-15307 GCA_031403365.1 Betaproteobacteria bacterium
GCTGGGCGTCTGTTTCCGGAACCATGAACCGCCAGACTTTGGGGCGGCGAACTGAGACGCAGCGCGTATCCTGACCTGCCTGGGTAATGACCGCGCATATCGTGAAATGCGACTGTATTGAGCCATGGGGCACAGAATTGCGGTCGGTTCACGCTTCCAGTCACAGATGTCTCCTGCTCACGCCGGTCGGTGTGCGCCCCGCGATACTGGGGGGTCCCACGTTATGCGTTTCTCATGCTGCGGTCTTGTGCGACTCCGCGCTGGCCAGTGAACTTACTTTCATGGATTCTCGCATGACCTGCACGCGACCGATGTCGTGCGGGAAATCGTCGACCATTATGCAGCCGCGACGCAACGCGCTAAATCGCCGAAACTGTGCCGCTTCGGCGTCGCTGACGATCCCCTTGCCGACTGCGGCGGCAATGCGCGCTTCTTCGGTCAGACCGCCAATCACGCCAGCTCTCAGGGCGCCGCGGATCTTGGCCTCGGTTGCTTCTCCGGCCGCAGCAGCCAGCATGGCCAATTCAAGCCGCCCAACCGGGTCGCTCTCATGTCTGAGCACAAACACGTTTGACGCCAGGCGTTCGCGCGTCGCCGTGGAGTCCAGCAGCAGTTTCGCAATCTGGCGCCCCAGAACATCCCGGGGAGCAACGAAAGATTTCCCCAACGGAAACACCACCATGCGTAACAGCCATCCCGTGATCCGGCTCGGGAAATTCTCGAATACGCCGTAAAACGCGTCCTGAATGCGATGCAGACAGTCGTCGAGCGCCCATATCGCGACCGGGAGATCGGCCATCGATCGCCCGTCATCCTCGTAGCGCTTCAGAACGGTCGAGGCCAAGTAGAGCTGGCTGAGTATGTCCCCCAAACGCGCCGATAGCTTCTCCCGGCGCTTCAGATCGCCGCCCAGTACCAGCATCGCTACATCGGCCACGAATGCGAACCCGGCACATAACCGGGTCAGGTGTTGTGTGTAGGCCCCTAACTCGGGCGCGCCCGGAGCGTGTGTCAACCGCGAGCCGGCCAACCCGTACCACAACGCCCTGGCCATATTGCGCAACACAAACCGCACATGGTCCCAGAAGGCTTCGTCGAACTCGCTGCTCGCCTGCAAGGGATCTTCGTTTCGGGTCGCCGCGATCTCCTTCAACACGTAGGGATGGCAGCGAATCGCCCCTTGCCCGAAAATCATCATGCTGCGGGTCAGGATATTGGCGCCCTCGACCGTAATGCCGATGGGAATCTGTTGATACGCGCGGCCGAGATAGTTATTCGGGCCAAGACAGATGCCTTTGCCGCCATGAATATCCATGGCATCGTTAATAACGTCGCGGGCACGCTCGGTGCAGTGGTACTTCACGATAGCCGAAATCACCGAAGGTTTTTCGCCCAAATCGATTGAACCAGCCGTTACCGTGCGCGCGGCATCGATGACGTAAGTGTTGCCGGCAATACGGGCCAGCACTTCTTCTACGCCTTCGAATTTTCCGATCGGTATGTTGAATTGACTGCGCACACGGCTGTAGGCGCTGGTGGTGCGCAAAGCAAGTTTCGCCGCGCCGGCACTCGAAGACGGCAGGGAAATGGATCTGCCGGCGGCCAGACACTCCATCAGCATGCGCCAGCCCTGTCCGACAAAATCGCGTCCGCCGATGACCCAGTCCATCGGTATAAAGACATCCTTGCCGGAGTTGGGCCCGTTCATGAATGAAGAATTCAGGGGAAAGTGGCGCCGGCCGATATTTACGCCCGGGTGTGAGGCGGGAATCAATGCCAAGGTAATGCCGAGGTCCTCCTCGGGACCGAGCAAACGGCTGGGGTCATGGAGCTTGAAGGCCAGCCCTAGCAATGTTGCAACCGGACCCAAGGTGATATAGCGCTTCTCCCAGGTCAATCTGATGCCGATGACTTCGCGGCCGTCATGAACCGCTTTGCAGACCACCCCGAAGTCCGGAATGGACCCCGCGTCCGAACCGGCCTCCGGGCCGGTCAGGGCAAAGCATGGCATTTCAAGGCCTTTTGCCAGGCGCGGAAGGTAGTGATTTTTTTGCTCGTCGGTGCCGTAATGCAGCAACAGTTCCGCCGGTCCCAGCGAATTGGGCACCATGACGGACACGCAGGCGGTTGCACTGCGAGTTGCGAGTTTCTGCACCACCTGAGAGTGCGCATAGGCGGAAAACCCCATCCCGCCGTAGTGTCGCGGAATAATCATTCCCAGAAATCCGCGATCCTTGATGAACTGCCAGACCGACGCCGGCAGATCGTTCAGCTCGTGCGTGATCTCCCAGTCATCGCACATGCGGCAAAGCTCCTCCACCGGCCCATCCAAAAACGCCTGTTCGTCGGGCGTCAGGCACGGCTTTGGAATGGTGAACCACTTGCTCCAGTCCGGGCGGCCGCTGAATAATTCTCCGTCCCACCAGACTGTACCGGCATCGAGCGCCTCCTGCTCGGTGCGCGACACCTGAGGCAACGCTTTACGAAACCAACCGAGCAATGGATCGCTGATCAGCGCTCGGCGCAACTGCGGCACCATCAGAAGCGCGGCGGCAATGAGAAACAGCGTCCAGAGTGTGGCCTTGGTGACCCCGTCGGCCCCTGACCAGACACTGAGCGCGCCGAGGTAGCCTCCGATACCGAGCGCCCACGGCAACGCGCGGGCACGAAAAAAGGCAAGCGCCCAACTCAGCATGACGATCGCCACCACCCAGAGAACAGCATTCATGATCTTTGCTCCTTGAACATTCGGCTCAGAACTGGGCTTCTTCCAATGCCAGCACGCTCTTCGAGCCGTCTACGATCTGGCGCCTGAACGCGCCTGCCAGCGGCAGAACATGTTCCGCGTAAAAGCGCGCAGTGGCAATCTTCGCACGGTAGAAATCGGTGTCGCCGATATTGCCATCGAGGTTGTTTTTTGCGATCAGCGCAGCCCGGGCCATCTGCCAGCCGCCTGCCACGGTTCCGAACAGTTTCAGGAACGGCACTGCGCCCGCAGACGCGGCTTTCATGTTTCCAGGGAAAGTATCCAGCAGCCAGTCTGTCGCCTCTGCGAGTTCGGCCACGCCCTGCGCCAGCGCTACCCTGATCACGTCCAGGGCGGGATGAGCCGCTTTTGCCAGATCCGCGTCCACGCTGCGCATCTGCGCCAGCATCACCTTGATGGTGGCGCCTTTCTCGTACGCGACCTTGCGTCCAAGCAAGTCGTTGGCCTGGATGCCGGTAGTTCCTTCGTATATGGTCGTTATGCGCGCATCGCGCAGATACTGCGCGGCACCGGTTTCCTCGATAAAACCCATGCCGCCATGAATTTGCACGCCGGTGGATGCAATTTCGATGCTTTGCTCGGTACACCAGCCCTTGACCACCGGCGTCAATAGGTCAAACAGCGCCTGATTCTTGTCGCGCTCAGCCCGGTCCGGATGCCGCAGGGCAAGATCGAGATAGGTTGACGCCAGGGACGCCAGCGCGCGCATCGCCTCGGTCTGCGCCTTCATGCTCATCAGCATCCGGCGCACATCGGGGTGGTGAATGATGCTCACACGCTCGCCGCGTTTGACGCCGATTTCGCGTCCCTGCACCCGGGACTTTGCGTAATGCAGGGCATGCTGGTAGGCGCGTTCCGCGATCGCCACGCCCTCGATGCCGACTTCCAGGCGCGCAAAATTCATCATCGTGAACATGTACTCCAGACCGCGATTTTCCTCCCCGACGAGATAGCCAATCGCCCCCTCTCCATCGCCATACGCCATCACGCAGGTCGGACTGCCATGGATGCCGAGCTTGTGCTCGATGGAAACGCACTTCACGTCGTTGCGTTTTCCGAGGCTTCCATCGGCATTGACCAGAAATTTCGGCACGACGAACAGTGAAATGCCCTTTACGCCCTCCGGCGCATCCGGCGTTCGCGCCAGCACCATATGGATGATGTTCTGCGCTACGTCGTGCTCACCCCAGGTGATGAAAATCTTGGTGCCGTGAATGCGGTAGTGCTCGCCCTCCGGCACGGCGCGCGCGCGTACTGCCGACAGGTCCGATCCTGCCTGCGATTCCGTCAGATTCATCGTCCCGGTCCATTTCCCCGACACCAGATAGGGCAGGAAGGTGTCTTTCTGCAGATCCGACCCATGCCGCATTAGCGCGGCGACCACTCCGGCGGTCAGCATCGGACACAGACAAAAGGCCATGTTGGCTGAATTCCAGATTTCCGAGGTTTGCGCGGAAATGATGTGCGGAAGACCCTGGCCACCGTACTGTGGATCGCAATTCAGTCCGGTCCAACCGCCCGCGGAAAACTGCTGAAATGCTTCCTTGAACCCGGGAGCGGTCGTGACCTCATTGCCCGACAGTTTCGATCCGACCTTGTCGCCGCCTCGATTAAGCGGGTCCAGAACCCCGGTCGCAAATTTTCCCGCTTCCTCCAGCACCGAATCCAGAAGGTCGGTCGTCACTTCTTCGCAGCCCGGCAATGCAGAAATTTGTCCAAGCCCCATCAGTTCGTTGACAACAAATTTCATATCGCGAACAGGTGCGGTGTAGATCGACATAGGTCACTCCTAAATTCTTCAAAAGGCTCAGGGCTTGCGTCGCAAGATCATTGCGCCGGCAGGATTGGCGGTTAACTGGCATTATTCATTAAAACCTCTGGCAGGTGTACTGCGGAAAAAAAACCGGCAACGGATTGCAGTTCCACCCTGCCACAGGAACCAGCTTCCCTGACCCGACCGGGTTTCACCAGCATTGGATATAACGACCATCAGAGCCGAAATCTTAGGCGCGATGCCAACCGATTGTCGTTTTCGACTGCGCGCGGACCGGATGCATTCCTCGCTCAGACGCAATTTACCTGGACACGTGATCGCATTGGTGTATTGCTTGAGATTACTGTCCGCCGTAATCGTGCTGGCCGGCTGCAGCGCGGCTGCGCAGATTCGGCCATTCACCACCGATTGATGCAGTGGATTTCCCGACGGCACTCCCGGCACCGGAAAATCTGGCGTGATTGCTGCGTGATACACGACCGCGTCTACTGGCGCGGCGGCAGCTACAAAGAGCGCCTGGAGGCGGATCGCGCGCTGCAAACCTGTGTCCAGGCAGTTGGTGAACCGGCCGTCGCTACACTCATGCTGGCCGGGGTTCGCGTGGGCGGATCGCCATGGTGGCCGACCATCCTATCGCCGGGGATACGGCTGGCCATGGCCGCGAGGTTACGCCGCGCTGACGGCGCAGGAGCATGAACAAATAGCCCGCGCGCTGCGCGTCGCGCCAGTACCATCGCGCTGATCCGTGCATGCGAATTTGTTTTAACCTGACCCGGTTTCCCTTTGACTCGCGGTTACAGCGGCAACACTTGAGGGCGCTGTCTCAAGCCAGGGCCGTGGTCAGTTCCGGAACGGCTTCGAACAAGTCTGCCACCAGTCCATAGTCCGCCACCTGAAAAATCGGCGCTTCAGCATCCTTATTGATGGCGACGATGACTTTGCTGTCCTTCATTCCCGCCAGATGCTGGATCGCCCCGGAAATGCCCACGGCGACATAAAGCTCCGGTGCAACAATCTTGCCGGTCTGGCCGACCTGATAGTCGTTAGGCACGAAACCGGAATCGACCGCTGCGCGCGAGGCGCCGACCGCTGCGCCGAGTTTGTCAGCCAGCGCTTCAAGAAGCTTGAAATTCTCGCCATTGCCCATGCCCCGGCCGCCGGAAACGATGACACGGGCGGCGGTCAGCTCCGGGCGCGCGGACTTGGTGAGTTCCTGCCCGATCATTGAGGACAAGCCGCCGTCGGGTCCGGCGCCGAGGTTTTCGATGGTGGCCGATCCGCCGCTGGCGGCCGCCGCATCAAAACCGGTGGAGCGTACAGTAATAACTTTGATCGCATCCAGCGATTGCACCGTGGCAAGCGCGTTGCCCGCGTATATCGGTCGCACGAAGGTATCCGGCGATTCGACCTTGACGATCTCGGAGATCTGGGCAACATCGAGCAGCGCGGCGACACGCGGCAGCACATTCTTGCCCGCGCTCGTGGCAGGTGCCAGCACATGGCTGTAGTTGCGGGCGATGGACGTGATCAGAGTACTCAGATTTTCCGCCAGCGCATGGGCATAGTGCGGCGCATCGGCGTTCAATACCTTCCTGATCCCCGGGATCGCGGCAGCAGCTTTGGCCGCGCCGGCGCAGTGGTGGCCGGCGACCAGAATGTCGATGTCGCCACCGATGCCCAGCGCCGCGCTGACGGCGTTAAGCAGCGCCGGTTTGATCGCAGCGTTGTCGTGTTCAGCAATAATCAGTGTAGCCATCAGATCACTTTCGCTTCGTTGCGAAGTTTTTCGACCAGCTCTTGCACGCTTTTGACCAATTTACCGGCACTGCGTTTGGGCGGCTCCTGTACCTTCAGCGTTTTCAGACGAGGCGTGACATCAACGCCGAGGACCTCGGGGCTCAAGGTTTCCAGCGGCTTCTTTTTTGCCTTCATGATGTTGGGCAAGGTCACGTATCTTGGCTCGTTAAGGCGCAAATCGGTTGTTACAACCGCCGGCAGTCTGATCGAGATGGTTTCCAGACCGCCGTCAACCTCACGGATGACTTGGGCGCTCGCGCCGCTGATGGTCAGTTTCGAGGCAAACGTCGCCTGCGGCCAGGCCAGCAACGCGGCGAGCATCTGTCCGGTCTGATTGGAATCATCGTCGATGGCCTGCTTGCCCATGATGATCAGCCCCGGCTGTTCTTTGGCCGCAATGGCCTTGAGCAGCTTCGCGACCGCCAGCGGTTGAATCTCGACTCCGGTCTCCACCAGGATCGCGCGATCCGCGCCGATGGCCAGCGCCGTGCGCAGTGTTTCCTGGCACTGGACACTGCCGATGGACACGGCGACGATTTCGGTGGCGACTCCGGCCTCCTTCAGGCGAATTGCTTCTTCCACCGCAATCTCGTCAAACGGGTTCATCGACATTTTTACGTTGGCGGTTTCCACGCCCGATCCGTCCGCCTTCACGCGAACCTTGACGTTGTAATCCACCACCCGCTTGACCGGGACCAGAACTTTCATTTCGATAGGCTTTCGTTTATTGCGAAGGGTGGGATTCTACCGCAGGACAAAAGCGGCCCGACGCCATGCACGACGCCAGCGCAAAAGCAATCCGGGCACATTGCTGTCTTGCAGTGTCTGCCGGATCGGGACGCGGGCTTTCGTTGGCTGACATTCGCGCGCCCAGCGTTGAGAGAGTTTCGAGTGCGCGGTCAAACGCTTTTTGCCTGTTCACGCAGGACGTTCTTCTGAATTTTTCCAGTTGAAGTTTTCGGCAGTGAACCGAACACCACTTTGCGCGGACATTTGAAACGCGCCAGCCGCGCGCGACAGAAGTCGATGATCTCCTGTTCGGTAACCGCCGGCGCTCCGGGTTTCATCGTTACGAAAGCACATGGCGTTTCGCCCCACTGTTGATCTGGCCTGGCCACCACCGCCGCCTCCAATACCCCCGGATGGTTATAGAGCACATCCTCCACTTCTATGGTCGAAATATTCTCCCCGCCGGAAATTATGATGTCCTTGGAGCGATCCTTGATCCTCACATAGCCATCTGCATCGATGACCGCGAGGTCTCCGGTATGAAACCAGCCGCCGGCAAACGCCTCGGCAGTTGCCAGAGGATTCTTGAGATAGCCCTTCATGGTGATATTGCCGCGGAAGAAAATCTCGCCCATGACTTGTCCGTTCCTGGGCACCGGCTGCATGGTGACCGGGTCCAGCACATCCATGCCTTCTTGCATTTCATAGCGCACGCCCTGTCTGCCATTGAACTCGGCGCGCTGCGCGCCCGGCAAAGACTCCCACTGCGGATGCTTGGCACACACGGCTGCCGGACCGTAAACCTCGGTCAATCCGTAGACATGGGTCAGATCGATCCCAATGCGCTCCATACCCTCGATCACAGGCAGTGGCGGCGCTGCGCCGGCGATCATGGCCGAGACTTTATGGCCGATACCGGCGCGCAGATCGGCCGGGGCATTGATGAGCATATTGTGCACCACTGGAGCGCCGCAAAAATGACTGACCCGGTGGCGACGAATCATATCGAATACGGACTTTGCCTCAACCTTGCGCAGGCAAACGCTGGTGCCCGCCAGCGCCGCCAGGGTCCACGGAAAACACCAACCATTGCAGTGAAACATCGGCAGAGTCCAAAGGTAAACCGGGAAATGAGGCATCGCCCAGGTCACGATATTGCCCACCGCATTGAGGTAGGCACCGCGGTGATGGGTCACCACACCTTTGGGGTTGCCGGTGGTACCGGAGGTATAGGACAGGGCGATGGCATTCCATTCGTCCTGCGGCAACTGCCATGCGAACGCCTCATCACCGGTCTGGAGAAAGGTTTCATAGTCCATCTCGCCCAGCAATTGCCCACCGATCGCGTGCGCGTCGTCCAGGTCGATGACCAGCATTTTGTGGTTCACCAGGCGCAGCGCCGCGGCAATCGCGGGAGAACTTTCCCGGTCCGTTAGCAGTGCTTTCGCCTCGCCGTGATTAAGCATGAATGCAAGGGCTTCCGCATCCAGGCGCGTATTCAGGGTATTGAGCACCGCGCCGCACATCGGCACGCCGAAGTGCGCCTCGAATATTCCAGGCACGTTGGGCGCCATTACCGCCACAGTGTCACCGACGCCGATTCCACGGCGTGCCAGCGCGGACGCCAGTCTGCGGCAACGGCGATAGGTTTCGCGCCAGGTTGTTTCGGATTCTCCATGGATGATGGCAACCCGGTCCGGATAGACCTCCGCCGTGCGGGCCAGAAACGACAACGGGGAAAGCGGAACGTAATTCGCCGGATTTCGATCCAAGCCGGTCTCGTAAGGGTTTCTGCTGTTCACGGCGGCTTCGGCAACTCGTCAGATGTTAAAAAAATCAATGGGATAAGCATTTTATCAGCGCTTTTGGACGGATAACCCAAGATGTTACGAGATAACGATCCCCATATCCTGGGATCGGAAAGCCCCGAAAGCTAGAAATCCATGGAAGAATATTGCAAAAGCACTTGATGCTAGTAGAAAAGGCAACAATTTCTTGCTCCGAAAAGAGATCAAATGGTGATAACATTCCCGTCCCCAAGCTGGGCTCTGAATTCTGGCGGAAGATATTTAACCCGCCAATCTAGCCTTGCCGGATGAATCCAGTTCCATCCGGGGACTCCGCAAAGGAACCCGTTCGATGCTGCAATCGCAGGTGACACCCAGATGATGCCAGAGCGCGCAAATCGCACGTTCATCTGCAGCGTGCTTTTTCTCGATATCGCGGAATATTCCAAGCGGCCGGTATCCGACCAGATTCAGCTGAAAAACCGTTTCAACGCGCGAATCGCGGACGCGATTCGCGATATCGATCCGAATGATCGCATCATTCTCGACACCGGCGACGGCGTTGCCATCAACTTCCTTGGCGACCCGGAAGATACCTTGTTCGTGGCCATGAGCCTGCGCGAGTCCTTTACGTCTCGCTCGGATCACACAGTCAGTCTGCCGGCACGCATCGGCGTCAACCTGGGACCGGTGCGTCTGGTTCGTGATCTGAATGATCAACCCAACATTATCGGCGATGGCATCAATGTCGCCCAGCGCGTGATGGCGTTTGCGCAACCAGGACAGATTCTGGTGTCGCGATCCTATTTCGAAGTAGTGTCGCATATCTCAGAAAGCTATTCGAAACTCTTCATTTACGAAGGATCACGTACCGACAAACATGTGCGCGAGCATGAGGTCTACAGCGTCGGATACGGCAATACCCACGCCAGCGGCATCTCCTCGCCTGCCCAGCGCGCCCTGGCTTCGCGGCGGGATCTAAAGCACCAGGTTTCCACCGCGACCATTGCATCTGGCACCAGCGCGTCGAAATGGCTTGCCCGCCTGAAGCCATGGTTTAACAGCCGAACCGTCGCGTTCAGCACCGCGACGCTGTGTGTCGGTGCATTTCTGCTCGCAGTCGTGGTCAATTTCATCGGCCACGACGATGCTTCCGCGTTGTCCCATCCATCCGCCGATGGTGCCGTCCAGAATACATCCGAAAATGCACGATCGTTGTCTGCACTGCAAAAATCGAGTAGCCGGAAATCACGAACCTCGAACAAGACAACGAAGCCACAAGGCAATCCGACGGGCCCGGAATCAGACGCAGACGATCCGAAAGAGGCCAAGTTCTCCCCGTTTTCCATCTTTTCCTGGAACAAAACCGCCACAGAAGCCGACGAGTCAGCCGCGAACACTGCTCGTGCCACGAGCAATGGCTCCGCGACAATTTCCCTTGCCATCTCTCCGTGGGGAGAAGTTTTCGTCGACGGCAAGCGGATCGGCGTCAGCCCGCCGGTCAATTTGCTGGAAGTTGAACCGGGACGCAGAATAGTCGAAGTGAGAAACGGGAATTTTCCGGTATATAGTGAAGCCATCGACCTCAAAGCCGACCAGAAGGTCCGGCTGAAGCACAAGTTCAACTGACCGTATGCCCAGCTTTCAATTGACCGGACTGCTGCTGTTTCTTGCCGTGCTTGTCGTCGGCTGCCAAAACGGGCCATTGAAAAATCTGGCGCAGACGCGTTACGCCGGCACCAGTTACCTGGAGGAAGGCATCCAGAACTACGAGGACGGCAACTACCGTATCGCCAGGCGCCGTCTGCGCTTCGCGCTGGAAGAAGGCCTGAGCCGGCCAGATCGCGTGAAGACCCACAAGTACCTTGCATTCATCGCCTGCGTCTCCAATCAGAAAGTTGCCTGTCGCGAAGAATTCTCGATCGCTCTCGAACTCGATCCCGCCTTTGATTTGACGGCGGCCGAAATCGGCCATCCCATCTGGGGGCCGACTTTCAGTAATCTCAAGGGAAAATGAGCGGATCGGCCGTGGCCAAGGCCAGTATCGCGCCCAAGCTGGGGCGCTACGAAATCATTTCCGAGATCGGTCAAGGCTCCATGGGTGTCGTGTGCAAGGCCCATGATCCGATGCTTGATCGAATTGTCGCGATCAAGACCATCAATCTCACCCTGCCCAAGGAAGAGCTTGTCGAGTACGAAGCAAGATTCAATCAGGAGGCCAGGGCGGCAGGCGGACTTTCCCACCGTAATATCGTCACCATTTACGATGTCGGTCGCAGCGAACGGGTCGCCTATATGGCGATGGAGTTCCTGGAAGGCCAGGAATTGCGCCGTCTGATGCAGGCACACATCCCGATCAAAGTCGAACACGGACTGGAGATCGTTGCGCAGGTTGCCGAAGGCCTTCAATACGCACATGACCGGCAAGTCATTCACCGCGACATCAAGCCCGCGAACATCATGGTGCTCAATGACGGGTTGGTGAAAATCACCGATTTCGGAATCGCGCGCATGCGCACCAACGAAGTCAAGACAATGACCGGCATGATATTGGGGTCGCCGAAATACATGTCACCTGAACAGGTGTCAGGCAAGCGCGCCGACACCCGTTCCGATATTTTTTCACTCGGTGTCGTTCTCTACGAAATCTTGACCGGAACCTCGCCGTTCGTGGCGGACAATATTCATGGCGTCATGTATCAGACCATGAATTTCACTCCTCCGGCACCTAAAACACTTAACCCCGATCTGCCGGAGGCACTGAACTTCATTGTCGCCAAGGCGCTCGCCAAGAATCTGGATGATCGCTACCAGAAAGCCCTGGAATTCGCAGGTGACCTGCGCCAGACTCTGGCCGTGCTGTGCGGAGAGTCCAGCATGACCTGGGGCGCCGGCGATTACCTCGGCCACACTTTCGTCGCCGAATCCGCGCCGTTGCTTGCACCGCAGAAATTCGACGCGCAAGACACTCCCGGGCCGGAAGATGCCAATCTGGCATCCGCCCCGCAGCCGGATCAGGCTGGTAATCTGCTGGCAGACGCTCCGGCCGACCAGCCGGTTCTGGGGCTGTCAAGAGCGTTTGACTCCTTTGATGCCACCATGCGCCTCGCCGCCCTGACCGGTACCGAGAAGGAATTGGACCAGTTTTCAGAAACCCAGAAGATTGCGCGACTCAAGATGCTGGCGGAGGCCAATCGCGCGGATGCAGCCGCACTTTCGGCCATGTCCGGCAGTACAACCTGGAAAAATCCGACCGGCATAGAGCGCAAGAATCGTCATGCCGTATCCGCAGGGCTGAATTTGAAATGGGTATGGATTTTCAGCGCGATTCTGGCACTGGCGTCCGCGATTCTTTTCCTGCTGCGCTGATCTTTTCCTGCTGCGCTGCTCTTCTCCTGCTGCGCGGAGCATCCGCGCAACCCCGAAGAAACCGGGCAGAAAACTTATTTCTCAACGTACCCGGCTCACCGCTTCTTCAACGCGCTCCACGCTGACCACCTCAATGCCTTCGACTGGCGTTTTCGGAGCATTCGCCTTGGGAATGATCGCGACCTTGAATCCGAGCTTGGCCGCTTCCTTAAGGCGTTCCTGGCCGCGCTGAACGGGCCGTACCTCGCCGGCAAGGCCGATCTCGCCGAATGCGACCAGTTTTTCCGGCAATGGCTTGTTGCGCAGCGACGACACAATCGCGAGCAGCACCGGCAAATCCGCTGCCGGCTCGTCGATTTTTACGCCACCAACCGCATTGACGAATACATCCTGGTCAAACGCGGCTATACCCGCGTGGCGATGCAGCACCGCAAGCAGCATGGCCAGGCGATTTTGCTCAAGACCAACGCTGAGCCGTCGCGGATTGGGTGCGTGCGCCTCATCAACCAGCGCCTGCACTTCCACCAACAGCGGCCGGCTGCCTTCCTGTGTGACCATCACGCAGCAGCCTGGTACCTGCGTCTCGTGATGCGACAAAAACAACGCCGACGGATTGGACACTCCGCGCAAACCGCGATCAGTCATCGCAAATACACCCAGTTCGTTCACCGCTCCAAACCGGTTCTTGATGGCGCGCACCAGACGAAAACTGGAATGCGTCTCTCCTTCAAAATAAAGCACCGCATCCACCATGTGTTCAAGCACGCGCGGGCCCGCTAGGGCGCCCTCCTTGGTTACGTGGCCCACCAGCAGCAGCGTGGTCCCAGAGGATTTGGCGAAGCGGGTCAATTGTGCCGCGCATTCGCGCACCTGCGCGACGCTTCCCGGGGCAGATTGCAGGGCCTCGGTATAAACAGTCTGGATCGAATCAATCACGGCAACATCCGGCTTCTGCGCCGTCAATACCGACAACACCTTCTCCAGCTGAATCTCCGCCAGCAGGTTCAAGCCTGCCGCGTCAAGCGCCAGCCGTCGCGCCCGCAGCGCAAGCTGCTGCACCGACTCCTCGCCGCTGACATAGATGGCTTTGCATCCCCCGCCCATGACGGCCAGGGCCTGCAACAACAGCGTGGACTTGCCGATGCCGGGATCACCGCCGAGCAAAACCACGGCACCGGCAACCAGGCCGCCGCCAAGCACCCGGTCCAGTTCGCCAATCCCGGTGGGCCGCCGCGGCTCTTCGAGCGCATCGACCTCCGCCAGCGTTTGCAGCCTGCTGGCCTGGGCAAGCGAATGGTAGCGCGACCCAGATGCCTTCTCCGCAATGGTTTCGACCAGCGTATTCCAGGCCGTGCAGTGTGGACATTGCCCCTGCCATTTCGGCGCCTGCCCGCCGCACTCAGTGCAGGTATAGATTGTCCTAGCCTTCGCCATGCTGTATCAGGCCTCGCGTTCGTTGGTACAACTGGCTTTAACCGACCTCGCGTACCGGCACACGCCGCGCCAGGGCGCACAGCAATTCATAGCTCACCGTTCCGGCCGCCGCCGCAACCTCCTCGACCGGCAAACCCTCCCCCCACAAAACGACGGGTGAGCCGACGTTGGCGTGCGCAGCTCCGGTCAGATCCACACATAACATGTCCATCGATACGCGTCCGACCAGCGGTACGCGTACGCCCTCGATCAGCGCGCTTGCGCCAACGCCGGCCTGGCGTGGGTAGCCATCAGCATATCCACAGGCAATCACACCGATGCGCATGTCGCGGTCTGCCAGGAACTCGCGGCCATATCCAACCGTGTCACCGCGCTTGAGCTGCTGCGTCGCGATGATGACGCTGCCAAGCGTCATCACCGGCCTCAGACCGAGTTGCCCGGCATCGGACTGCAGCAGCGGGCTCGCCCCATAGAGCATGATGCCAGGCCGTACCCATTCGCCGAGAGCCACCGGGAAACGCAGCAAAGCCGCGGAATTGGCCAGCGAACGCGGGATGCCCGGACGTGCGACATGCCGGTTGAACTCTTCCATTTGCCGGTCAATGCCGCCCGCGCCTTCGGCATCGGAAAAATGCGTGGTCAGAATGATCTCACCGACGCAGGCCAGAGCGCGCAATTCGTCAATCACCTGCGCCGCGCCGGCCGCGGGAAATCCAAGCCGGTTCATGCCGGTATTGAATTTCAGAAACACGTCTATCCTGGCATCGCCGCGCAAAGCCGCAAGCATTTGCACCTGCTCGCGCGCATGCACCACCACACTCAGACCATGATGTGCGATTTCCCGCAGTTCATCTGCTGCAAAAAATCCTTCCAGCAACACAATTCGTTGGCGAAAACCGGCATCGCGCAGCCGGACGGCATCATCGAGTTCCAGAAGCGCAAATCCGTCGGCCTGCTCCAGCGCACGCGCCACCCGCAACAATCCGTGACCGTAGGCATTGGCCTTGATGACCGCCATGATCCGGGCGCTTCCCGCGTAGCGGCGTGCAACCGCCAAATTATTCCTTAGCGCGGAAAGGTCAAAACTGGCGTGAATGGGTCGGGCCATGAAGAGTGTGATTTCGGAAAACCGGGCACCGGCATCCTGGTGCCGCCGCTATTCTATGCGTTCGGATGGCCTATCAGTCCGTATCACCGATAAGCAAGTCGGGTAACGGCAAAATAACTATGGTATAAGACCGCCGCAACAAGATGCCACAATGATCAAACAAAGCAAACCGCGCCCGCCGCTTCTGTCCTTGCCAATGCCATGACCCGCGGGTTCTACATCATCCTGGCAGCGCAGTTTTTCTCAGCCCTTGCCGACAACGCCCTGCTGTTTGCCGCGATTGCGCTACTGGCAAGCCTGAATGCCGAGGCATGGCAGACGCCGGTGCTCCAGCAGTTCTTCGTGTTCTCGTACATTGTGCTGGCGCCATTCGTGGGTCCATTCGCCGACTCCTTTCCCAAAGGCCGTGTCATGTTCGTGGCCAATGCCGTCAAATTGATGGGCTGCATTCTCATGTTGATCGGCATGCATCCTCTGCTGGCGTACGGCATTGTCGGTATCGGCGCCGCCATGTACTCCCCGGCCAAGTACGGCATCCTGAC
>JANNTE010000318.1:0-12641 GCA_031403365.1 Betaproteobacteria bacterium
AGCGCCAACGGATGCGAGGTCATGGCGAGCTTGCCCTCGGGGCGCACGCGCAGGCTTTCCTTCTCGATGCCGCGCCGGATGCCTTTCAGTATGGCAGGAGACCAGGCAAGCAATCGATGCTGAATTGTGTTCAAACTTAAATCTCCCGTTAAATCGTGTCTGTTGAACTGAACTTTTTTCCCGTTGCCCGCAGCGCGAAGCTATTTACCGAGTGCGGCAACGATGGCCGCGACCAGTTGGTCCTGAGCCCAGCGTTTGCCGTCCGGATCGACTCCGGTACGAACGATGACCAGGTCGCGACTCGGAACGACGGTCACAAACTGACCCTTGTTTCCGGCGGTGGTAATAGTCCCCTCGGGTATGCCGGGCATCTGGTCGAGCAGCCAGAACTGTGCGCCGTAGCCCCATTTACCGGCAACCTGCGGCAATGCGGGTGCGGGCGTTGCGGAAAATTTCACCCAGTCCGGCGGCAGCAATCTCCTGCCGTTCCATACGCCGTCTCTGGCGAGCAACAGGCCGAAGCGCGCCAGATCGCGCGCGGTGGTGTAGGTCTGACTCGAACCGACGAAATTGCCGAGATGATCGACTTCCATGCGCGTGTGGTACATGCCCAGTGGGTGCAGCAATTCGTCGTACGGAAAACGCAGGTACTTCAAATCGCTGCCAAGCCGGTGGCGCAGCGACCGCAACAACAGCAAAGTGTCGTTGTTGGAATACTTCCAGCGCGTGCCGGGCGCGGCTTCCAGCGGCGTGGTGGTTGCCGCGCTGATTACATCCTGGCCGCCGAAATAAATTGCGTTGGTGTTCGCGCCGCCGGAATAGAGTCCGCTGGACATCCACAGCAGATGCTTGTGCGTGATGCCCTGCCTTGGATCGCCGGGATGATCCCACTCGGGAATGTTCAGCGGCGCGTCCAAGTCCAGCAGGCCCTGCTTCGCCGCAACTCCGATCAGCGCCGCCGTGATGCTCTTTGCGGTGGACCAGGTGCGATAGCCGGAATGAATGCCGAACCCGGGGCGATAGCGTTCGGCGATGATCTTGCCGTCTTTCACAACAATCACGGCCGTGGTCACAACTCCGGCGTCTGATCCGTAGGTCCTGCCATCGAACGCGCGATCCAGCGTTGTTGCCATTGCCTGATGCCGCGCGTCAAGGCCGTTTTCGGGAAGCTCGACCCGATCTCCGGCCGGAAACGGCAATCTGGAAACATCCGGTGGCGTGGGGTACTGAACATACGGCAGCCGTGGTACGTCGCCGGATTGCCAGTGCGGCGGCAGTATCGTGCAGCCCATGGTGTCGCGAAACGCGGCGATGCGCACGATGCTCCCCGACACATCGGTTGCAGTGACCAATGCGCGCTGCCGGTCGATGACCGGATCGGGATAGCCGAGACCGTCCGCGTCGATGAGTTCGATTCTTTTGATGTCATCCAGGTCGCGCCCGGCGAAGAAATGCGCCGAACAGGTAAACAGCGCGCGATACCCGGCCACGATCAGAGCTTCCTTGTCATCGGCAATTCCGGCGGGGCGCTGGTAAGGCTGCGCCGCAATTACTGGAGCGAGCTGCAACCATAGGATGAGAGAAACGGCAACAGGGCATTTCATGCTTGGCATTCAACAGGGCCTTGAGTAAGAGCCGTCAGCTTCCTGCCCTCTGGCAAAATGCAGATGCGGACGGCTGCCCCTGCGCCAGGTTCTGGCCCAACTCGATGGTCATCGGGAAGCGCCTTTCGTAGGGTTGGAAGGGTAACATGCAAACGATTTTCCGCTGAGCTTCCCAATCGGGCTGCGACATTAAACTTGCAAATACAAGGTAGCCACATGCCCGCGTTTACCCAAGGCCTCATCATTGCCAACGTTATTGTTTATCTTTTGGATATGCAGACAGGCCGGGGCCTTTTCTTCTGGTTTGCCCTCTGGCCCGGCAGCGGCACGGGCTTGGCCAGCCTTCCCATCCTTTCACCCTGGCAGCTTGTCACTTACAGTTTTCTTCATGGTGACCTGATGCATCTGGCATTCAACATGTTTGCATTGTGGATGTTCGGCACCGAGCTGGAGCGGCTATGGGGCGCCTGCCGGGTGGCAAAAGCTTACTTTGCCAGCGTCGTGACCGGGGCCGTTACGCACCTGCTTGTCGGCGGATTATTCGGGTCCGCCGGCGTACCGGTGGTGGGCGCGTCCGCCGGGGTGTTCGGAATCCTGCTGGCTTATGCCCTGGTGTTTCCGAATCGCACCGTAGTTCCACTGATTCCACCGATTCCGATGCCGGCACGCGTTTTCGTGCTGCTCTATGCCGCTCTGGAACTCGTGCTGGGCGTTACCGGAACCCAGGTCGGGGTCGCGCACTTCGCCCATCTGGGCGGGCTGCTGGGTGGTTGGTTCATTTATCGCCACGGACGTGCTCGACCCGGAAACTGGCCCGGCCGTGGACGATAGTTGCCGCCGGCTTACTGCACGCTCAGCTTCGTTTCGCTCAGCTTGGCACCGGCAGCGTCGGTAACCGTGACCGTCCACTCACCGGCGAGGTGCAAGGTCTTGTTTGCCCAGGTGCGCCATGGGCTTCCGCCAATATTCAAGGTCACCGGGAAACTTTGGTCGCCCGAGGACCATGTCACGGTCAGTGTTTCGCCGGTGCCGCCTTCGGCGCGAATCCAAAGGTAGGCTTTTTCGCCCAATGCGAACGTGGTGGATTCGTCTGAAATCTGGCGATCGACAATACCCTTGCCAATCTTGATGTCAGTTACCAGATTTTGAGCGGACACCAGTGCCGGCAGCAGCACGGCGAGCAGAGCGCAAAGCTTCAGCAGTTTCTTCATGATGACTTTTCTGTGTGAGGAGGTTCGAAAATCCCGCCGGTTGCGCCCGGCAAGCATTGGCACCATACCGGTCTTAAGCAGACCGGACATATGCAGGCAGGATTTTACAGCGAAATTCGTCGATTCCATCTGTCCAAGCCAGTGGGGTGCGACGCATATCGCTTAGCTTCCGCCGGTGTGGCCCTTGCGGGCGACAAGGCGCATGGCGAATCGCAATCCGAGCAACATCAGGCCGACGCCACAGATCGCAAACGTCCACCGGTAATCGAGCGCCGCGATGGCGAGGCCGCACAAGGCGACCCCGGCGGCCTGTCCCATGAACAGACTGAACGCGAATACCGCAATGGCGGTGCCGCGTGCCCGGGGCGCCATTTCGGTTGCGCGCGTTTGCAGCGTGTTGTGGAACATGTAAAAGCCGAATCCGGCGGCAACGAAAACCGGAATCGCTGCCTGCCAGGACGGCAGCAGCGGCAACAGCACCAGGCAGATAAACATCAAGACGCCGCCGATCTTTACGAAACTTTTCTCATCGAGCCGCGCCAGCAACCACTTCACCAGCACACTATAGATCACTCCACCGATGCCGAAGCCGGCCAGCAGGCCGCCAATCAGCAAGTAGGAAATGTCGAAGCGCATCTTGAGATAGGCGCCGCTGTAGGCAAAGGCGCCGTAGAACAATCCGCCCTCGAGAAATACCGTGAGCGACACCACGCGTACCCATGGATCGCCCAGCACCGTGGCATAGTTGCGCCAGACATTTCCCGCAGACGTTGCCGGCGCGCCGGCCATGCGACGCGAGCGCTGGTCGACTGTAAACAGCACAGTGCTGACCAGCAGGAACACCGCGGTCATGACATCGAATACCCGGCGCCAACTGACGAACTCGGCGAGCGCACCGCCAACGGCCGGCCCAAGAATCTGACCCATCAGGATGAAGCCGAGAAAGCGGCCGATCGTTGCCTGGCGTTTTTCGTAAGGCGTGTTGTCCCCGATCCACGCCAGCGCAAGGGGCACGATCGCGGCGGCGCCAATTCCGGTGACAAAGCGCAGCGCAGCCAGCGCAGACAGCGACGGAGCGAATGCGCAGCCGAGCGAGCCCGATGCGGCGACCAGTGTCGCTACTGCAACGACACGCAACTTGCCGATGCGATCGCCCAGCGGACCGTGAACAATCTGGAACAATCCATAAGCCAGCGTGAATGCAGTGACGACCACGGCGGCCGTGGTTGGCGGCACCGCGAAGTCCTCGGCGACTTTCGGCAGCAGCGCGTCGAACAGACGAAGGTTGGCGCCGGAGACAAATGCGGCGGCGGCGAGGGCGAAGAAGGCTGGAGACATGGCGGGATCAACCGCCATTGTGCCTCGTTGCACCCGCTAAATCGACATCGACCGCAAGGCTTCAGTCCGCGAGGACCGCAAGACACTGGTTCGCGAGCGCATCGAAACATCAATTCGGACGATCCGAATCGGATTACCCTACAATTCGGACGGGAGAAAACGACATGCATCAGTTACTAAACCTGGCCGCCAGCGCGTTACTGCTGGCGGCGACGCAATTGCAGTCACAGGAGCTTCCTGCGGACATTCGCATCATCGTGCCGCTTGCCGCCGGCAGCAGCCTGGATGCGCGCGCCAGGATCAGCGCCGATGCGCTAGGTAAGCGCCTCAACCGCCGCGTCATCGTTGAAAACCGCGCCGGAGCCGGTGGTACGCTTGCCAGCGCCGTAGCGGCGCGGGCGAAGCCTGATGGATCGATGCTGGTGTTCAACAACAACAGCCACGTCATCAGTCCGCACATCTACACTGAGGCCGGCTACGACCCGGTCAAGGATTTTGTGCCGGTTGCACAGGCTTATTTCTCCGGTCTGGTACTCGTGGCGCATCCCGACTTTGGCGTGAATTCGCTCAAGGAGTTGGTGGCGAAAGCGCGCAGCGCATCGCAACCGCCGAGTTATGCCTCAAGCGGCACCGGCGGCGTGCCGCATCTTGCCATGGAGCTGTTGCTCTCCAAGGCCGGCGTCAAAATGCTGCACATTCCCTACAAAGGCGATGGCCAGGCACTCACTGACGTCCTGTCGGGCCGGGTGCCGGTTTTGATGAGTGGATATCAGGTTGTACTGCCCCACATCCGGGCCGGCAAGCTGCGCGCGCTGGCCGTGACCAGCCGCACCCGTGTGTCCATTCTGCCGGATGTGCCGACCATCGCGCAGTCCGGTTATCCTGACTATGTTCTCGAAGCATGGGCCGGATTCTTTGCGCCTGCCGGTACGTCTGCCGCAGTCGTGGCGAAGTTGAACCGGGAAATCAGCACTGCGCTGGCGACCCCTGCTTTGCAGGAACTGTTGACATCCACCGGTGCGCAGGCGGTGAGCTCCTCGCCGGAGGAGTTCGCGGCCTTTGTGATGCAGGAATGGATCACCTATGGCAAGCTGGTGCGCGAGTTGAAACTCAAGGCCCAGTGAAGGAACACCCTCGATTGCGCGGCAACTAATTCGCACATCCTCATGTTCCAGTCGATACGCAATTGCGCCCGGCAGTTCCACCACCGCCTCACCCGGCTGGACAACGAACCGCTGAGCATCGCAACGCTGATCGTTATCCTGTTTCTGGATGGCTTTATTCTGATTTCGATTTTTGACGGCCTCTCGAATCACACTGCGCAACTGACCACGCCCGATCAGCATATTCCGCCGCTGTGCCGGGAAATAGTCATCGACGAAAGCTGGAGCGCAACCAACGGCCTGGACAATCTGGCGGCGCTGGCTTCCAGGCACCACCAAAGCTACACCACACCAGATGACCGTGATGAGAATAAGGAACTGCACGCGGTATGCCAGCCGATCCGGGGCGCTTTCAGAGTTATTCGCAATGATGAAAGCCTGTCCCGGAATCTGATCGAAGCCCGCAAGCTCTGGCAGGAAACGCGCGAATTGCGCGCAGAACTCGATCGCATGAAGGGCGCCTACGACACCTCCCTGCTGGAGAACATTGCCGGCCAGAAACCGGCGGCAAGCGTACTCGCCATCCGGACCGAAGTGGCGGACAAGACCCGGGCCATGAACGTCCTCGCGCGCAAGCAGGCATTGATCGAGGCCGCGCTTGAACAGGACCCGCGTGTTCAGGCGTTACTGGTGCTCGCGGCCGGTGTCCCCGGCGCGGATCGAGTCGCACTGCGTGAGGATCTGCGCCGCCTGAACTTCTGGCACCCGGTCAAGCGGCTGGGCATGGAAATGCTGTTCCTGGTGCCATTACTGCTGGTGTTCTACTTCTGGAATTCCAGGAGCATTGTCGCCGGCCGGCAATTCCAGACGCTGATCTCCTCGCATCTGCTCGTGGTCGCGCTGGTTCCGGCGTTGTTCAAGCTGCTTGAGTTGACCTACGACATCATCCCCCGCAAGTTGCTCAAGCAGGTCATCGAAATTCTGGTTTCGCTGAAACTGGTTGCCGTCTGGCATTATCTGATGATCGGCGCTGCAGTCCTGCTTGCACTGGCGCTGATCTACCTGTTCCAGAAGAAACTGTTCTCGCGCGAGAAGCTGATGCTGAGGCGCATCGCCAAAGGCCAGTGCCAGAATTGCGGTCAACGCCTTGCCGCGGACAGCGCGCACTGCCCGGCTTGCGGTGCCGGGCAATATCACCCTTGCAGGCATTGCCAGGCGCTCACGCATGTGCATGGAAATTTCTGTCGCGCTTGTGGTGGTCGCGCCAGCTCAGGTCCGGCCTGATCCGATACCCATCAGGGCCAAACCGGCAACGATGAAAGCCAGACCGGCGAGTTTTGGAAAATTGGTCGATTCGCCGAAGACGACAATGCCAACCAGGGCCGTCAATGCAGTTCCGCTGCCGGCCCAGACCGCATAAGTGAGGCCCATTTCGAGCTGCTTCATGGAGACCGACATCAGCCACACCGCGAGCACATAGCACGATCCGGCGATGAGCGCCGGCGCCAGTCTGGAAAATCCATCCGATTGCCGGAGCGCGACGGTTCCCGCCACCTCCGATACCACACTGATCCCGAGCAACAACCAGGCGACAAAACGCGAATCCATGTAAGTACCCCTTCAAATGGACCCCCAATCCCGCTTGTACCGAGCGGCGAGGGCCGTTAATTCGAGCGGTACCTGAAATGAAAAACTGGCGGATCAAGCTTTCGTTCAGTGCGTGCACCAAGCGCTGCGCGTGGGGCAATGAAACCGGCCGCTCAAGCATCCGGGCATTTCGCCGCCCTGACCAGCAGCCATCCCGGTGTTGAATCGCGGACGCATCATGCGAGGACTACAGCAACTCGATGCCGAAGCGGCGAACAAAAAGCGCAAAGACTGCGAAACAAACAATCGTGATGGCAACACAGGCCAAAAGCGTGGGCCAGAAGCCCATTCGGGGCAACAACGCGGGAAACGCGAGAAACATCGGCAGGGTTGGCAGCACATACCAAAACGTATACCAGGCGTGATTGGCTATTTTCTGCTCCGGTTGTTTCTCAACATAAAGCCAGATCAGCGCCAGAACCGTAACGAGCGGAAGCGCCGCGACAAAGCCGCCCAGTTTGTCACTGCGCTTTGCCAGTTCCGACACCAGCACAACAACGGCGGCGGTCAGGAAGTACTTGGTAATGATCCAGGTCACAATATTCTCCCCACGACGCTAACGAGACCTTGTATACCCTGCAAAGTCGCTTACATCCAGATGTTCGATCCACCATACGCACTTTCCGGAAATTTGTCGAAAGCACGAAAAAGTGCGTCCCATCAGGCAGCGCGGCGAGTCACTGCCGTGTTTTTACGCAGCGGACTTGCTGAATATTGGAAATTGCACGCGGACTAGAAGTCCCGATGAGTTCTGGGCATCGTGTAGGGTGACGCTGGCGCCATGGCGCAGCGAGACGCTGTGGACGATGGCGAGTCCGATGCCGCTGCCGGTGCCCTTGGGTTCGGCGCGGCGATAGAAGCGGTCGAACACGCGTTGTCTTTCCTGTTCGGGGATGCCGGTGCCGGTGTCGCTGACTTCCAGCAGCGGTCCCGCATCGCTGTTGACGATCGACACATCTATTTTTCCGTGTGCGGGCGTATGGCGAATGGCGTTGTGAATTATATTGCCGATCATCGCCCGCAAAGCTTCCGCGTCTCCGAGCACGCGGACCGGCTCGTCTGCGGTCAGGCCGAGGTCGATGTTCTTTGCCTGGGCAAGCGTGGCCTGTTCGATAATGACGTCGCGCGCGATCCGGGGCAGAAGCACCTCTTCCGATTGGCGCGCCGTTGCACCAAGTTCGTTCTGCGCCAGCGTCAGCAACTGGGTGACGAGGTGGCTACATCGGGAAAGTCCGGTTCGCATCATTTCAAATGCTGCGCGGCGCTCCTCGGGATTTTGCGCCCGTTCGGCCAGTTGCATTTGTAACTGGAGGGCGGTCAGTGGAGTACGCAGTTCGTGCGCTGCGTCCGCCGTGAAGGAGCGCTGCATTTCGATGGTGCGCGACAGGCGGCCCAGCAAGTCGTTCAGCTCACCGACCATGGGTTGGAGTTCCAACGGCAAATCCGTTTCGGCAAATGGCGCCAGCGAGGTGTGATTGCGGCTCTTGAGGTCCCTGGTCAGGGTGTCGATCGGCAACATTCCGCGGTTCACGGTGAGCCAGATCAGCAGCGCCATTGCCGGCAGCAATCCGAGGAATGGCATGACTGTTCTGAGCGCCAGGCGAGCTGCGCGATTTTGCCTGACGGCCACCGGCTGCCCGATCTGGATATGCAACTCCTCAAAGGAAAGCAGGTACACCCGCCAGGGCTTACCATCGTGCTCCACAGTGACGAACCCGGGTCGTGTTTGTTGCGGCAGGCTTTCCTGCGTATGGGAGGAGTAGAGCTTGGTTCGCCTGGCATCCCAGATCTGGATCACAAAGTCGTATTCAGATTCTTCTTCCAGGGTCCCCAGGATGTCCCGGTCTTCGAATGGCTGGTCCTGAAGTGTGAGCGCAATCTGCTTGAGGTGGTGGTCAAAAATCTGATTGGCTTCATCGCGAGCGGTGCGGTAAACCAGAAATGCTGCAGAGATGCCGGCAACGACCAGCGCCAGCAGCAGCCAGAGCAGGAGGCGGCTGCGGATCGAATTCATTGTGGCTGCGCGACGAAATATCCGACGCCGCGCAGATTGCGAATCCAGTCACTGCCCAGCTTGCGGCGCAAATTGTGGATGTGGACTTCGATGGCGTTACTTTCGACTTCTTCGCTCCAGCCATACATGCGTTCTTCTATCTGTGCGCGCGACAAGACGGTGCCCGGACGTTCCGCCAGCATATGCAGCAGGGCAAACTCCCGTTGCGACAATGCCAGTTCCCGGCCACCCAGCGTCACCTTGTGGGATGCAGGGTCGAGGACCAGATCGCCCAGTGTCAACAGTGGATCGGCTCGGCCCCCGCGTCGCCGCTGCAATGCCCGGATGCGGGCGGCGAGTTCGTCCAGATCGAAGGGCTTGGTGATGTAATCGTCGGCACCGGCGTCCAGCCCTGCAATGCGATCTTCGATGGCATCCCTTGCCGTGACGATCAGAACAGGCACCGGATTACCTTTCATGCGAAGTGTTTTCAGCACGTCAAGTCCGGACTTGTTCGGCAATCCCAGGTCGAGCAGCACCAACTCATAAGGTTCGCTCAACAGGGCGTTTTCGGCCACCGCGCCGTCCCGCACCAAATCTACGGTATGGCCTTCCTGGCGCAAACCCAGCCGCAGGCCTTCGCCAATCATGGCATCGTCTTCTACGAGCAGCAGTCGCATGGAAGGTGGAAATTGGAGGGCACGAAGATCATTCACACTGAATTTTGCACTTCTGGGCGGCAGGTGTGCGTAATTTCGCGTTGCGCGAAGGCAAAAAAAAGGACACGGGAGGACTGACCTCCGTGTCCGTCGGGTCTGAAAGGCCCGGCTTAGTTCTTGCGCTCGGCGGCCTTCTTGCCATGCTTCTTGCTCTTCTTCATCGTTGCCCTGTCAGCCGGCATCGGATCGGCGGCCGGGGCGGCTGCCGCTGTGGCGGTGGCTGCGGTGGCTGTCGGTGCTGCAGCAGCCTTGTGGGCTTCGTCCTTGGCGAACACGCTGCCGGCGGACAAGGCCAGAATCATTGCGGAGAACAGCACTTGTTTCTTGTTCATGGGATATTCCTCGTAGAGTGAGTGGAGTCACGGCCGAACCTGCGATCCTGCCGTGCATGCGCATACTGGGGCACACAAACTTAAAGCTTGCTTAAGACCTGAGAATATTGCGTCCAGACGGCCCATGGACCGATTTTCATTGGAATCGCCGGAGCTTCAGACCCGTTCCTTCAGTCTGCCGGGCGAGCGGTCTCGGCGTCATTCCGCAGCCGGGACTTACTGTTCTCCGGCAAACAGGTGCCGGCATCGTGGTTGAAATTCCCCCGATTCGATGGCCACTTCCTGTAGACGTAAAGATCTGTTAAGCGTTGGAAAATGGCAACGACAGAAAGGCGGCCCGGTGCAGAGTTCAAGCGCGAGGCAATTTACCAAGCCAGGCAGTTCAACAAGCCAGGCGGTTCAACAAGCCAGGCGGTTCAACAAACCATGCGGTTCAACAAACCATGCGGCCGGGGAGACTCGGATGTGCCCTTAGCCAAGTATGGCCGGGTTGCGTTGCCACAGCGAGAGCGTGAGCACCGCGGCGAAACTGACCCAGAGCAAGTAAGGCAACAGCAGCACGGCTGCAGGGCGGTGTAGACGACCGAACGCGAGGGTCGTTGCGGCAATGAGCAGCCATAGCAGAACGATCTCGGCAAGCGCGATCGCGCCCTGGTGCCAGACAAAGAACAGCCAGGTCCACAACGCGTTGGCCAGGAGTTGCACGACAAACAACCCAAGCGCCACAGGCGCAGCCCGGAACCCATGCCTGCGCCACACAAGCCAGGCAGCGATGCCCATGAGGAGAAACAAGACTGACCACACCGGACCGAACAGCGAAGCGGGAGGAGCCCAGGGCGGTCGAACAAGAGCAACGTAGAACTCGGCGGCGGTTGCCGATGCATAGGCGCCAACGGCGCCCGCAGCGAAACTGGCGGCCAGCCAGCCGGCCAGGCCGAACACTTGAGCGGTCGTTGACAACTGACGCACCGGGCTGCTCCTTGCGCCTAACGAATGAATGAAAGGGACTTCCCCGTCCCGAGGTAGCGGCGGAAACCGCGGTCGGCATCGAGTGCCATGATGGAGCTTGCACCTTACATCAATAACACGAAAGCGGAAATCCCTTTCATTCGTTATGAGGTCGCCGCGCGGGCAAATGCATAACCTGATTTTCCGCGCTTCGCCTTGTACATCGCCTCATCCGCACTTGTTACCAGCGCCGTGGCGGTTCTGCCATCCTGCGGAAAAATCGAGATACCGATACTGGCGCCGACGCGAACGGAAATAGTCACGCCATGCACGACGATAGCGCACGAACCCTGGATCACCTTGACGATGCTGGTGGCGATCTCCGCGATATCGACAACATCACCGCTGCCCATCAGCAAGCAGAGAAACTCGTCGCCGCGCGCGTTCTCCTTTAGGCGCCCGACAATCGTTTTCAGCACGCTGTCGCCGGCGTCATGCCCGTATGAATCGTTGATTGTTTTAAACCCGTTGAGATCGACAAACAGCACTGCCAGCGTCCATCCGTGACGCTTGGCCTGTTCAATGCCCTGTTCGAGCCGATCGTAGAACAGCGCGCGATTCGGCAAATCGGTCAACACATCGTGCAGTGCGGCATGCCGTGGCGTATCCGCCTGGTCGTGCGTGCTCGAAAGTTCCTCATGCAGGGTGTGCAATTGATCAATCTCGCCCGCCAAGTCTTTGTTCACCACGATCAGCTTTTCGCCAGCCTCCACCACCTTGTCTTCTGCCGCCTCGCTTTTCTTGATCGCACTCTTTACTGCTACCGGCGGCGCGCTGGCGGCAACCTTCTTGCGCAGGTCGTCATTGAGCGCGGACAAATCCGCAGCAGCTTCCTCAACCAGACCTTGAACCTTCTCGTTCTGGTCCAGCACTTTGCTAAGCGAGACATCCGCCTTGACGCGTTTGCTTGCCTGCGATTTGGTTTCGGGTTTCATAGGCTCACGGTGTGAAGATATCAACTGGTACACGGAAGGGGCACAATGCTAAGCCCGACCCGGGATCCTCGGCAGGTGCAGAGAGTCGCTAAACCCTAACATTTCAACGCTGCCGTGTATGTGCACTGACCCACCGTGGCAGTCAGGTTTCCCGGCCGCTCGGGGGTAACAGGTCGGGCCGCCAGCCAAATCACCCTTCTCCGCCGTTCATCTTTAAACACGCGCTGTTCCCCGGCTTTCGTGTCTTGGCGAAGGGAGGGGCTCAGGTTTTGTCCGGGTGAGCCACAGACCGCCGGTTAATCAAGCCGCAAAGCGTGGCGGTTCAGTGCTGTGGTGTGCGCTATTTTCCGTCCCGCGCCACTTCTGCGTAGTCCGTACGGACCAGGCTCCCGAATCACAAAAAGGTAGGTGTGAAGTCCGAACACCGGCAATCTGCCTTACCCCATGCAGGGGTCATGACGACCCGATGCCTGGTGTCGAGTCATCTGGAAACCCTAAAGGAGCTGCAAATGAAGATCCTCCGGCTTGACCCTAATACCCTCAGGGCACTGGGTGCGCTGATTCCGGCCTTGCTGTTGTCGGCGTGCGGCGGTGGCGGCGGCGATGGTGGCGGCGGTAGCGCGAGCCAGTCCATGGGCAGCGTTCGCGTGGCCCTGACCGATGCCCCTGCCTGTGGCTTCGATGCGATCAATGTCACGATCCGCGAGGTGCGGTTCCATCGGAGTTCGGAGGTCGAAGACGCCGACGACGA
>JANNTE010000319.1:0-6833 GCA_031403365.1 Betaproteobacteria bacterium
TCGTGGTCCGGCGGACGCAACGACGCGCTTCCCGCATACGGGCGCCTGCGGCGCTAACGTGTCCGCGGGTCCCGCCTATTTTGTTTTCATTCTCCGACGCACCGATGACGGCGATGGATTTCGGATTCAGCACGCTGCGCAGCGCATCACGCATCACATCTTTCATATCACCTTCCCTTGACGTTCGTTTCTCTGTGCTTCGTGGTCCGGCCAATGTCATTCCCGCAAAGGTGGGAATCCAGCATGTGGTTGATTCAACATAAAGACAAAATCCTGAACTCCCGTTTTTCGGGAGTGACCGGTGTTGCCCAGCAAACGTTTACATCTCACACTTTCTCGAAAAACGGAATTTTTTTACCGGCAAGCTGCACAAAATGCATACGCACGCGCTCGCCGATGCGCAGAGACGTTGTGCCGTGCGCCATGAGACGAAAGCCTTCGTCCGCGTCGACCAGAACGATCAGGTAAGGCACATGTGCGCGCCACTCCTCGCTCGGCGCGCGCGCAACCAGACTGCAGGCGTGTACTGTCCCCAGTCCGGATGCTCGCCGCGTGGCCGGTGCGCTGGCGCCGCATTCGGGGCAGAAATCGCGCTGGAAATACCAGACGGCTTTGCAGCCGATGCAACTCTGATAGGTGACCGCATCGGCATCCTGCGTCCAGTTCTTCAGTTCGGTGCTCATGCCGCCTCCAGTATCAGGGAAACATGCGAGGACAACACGCCGCCGTCGCCGTGCAGCAAAGCGAGCCTGGGGTTGTCCGCCTGGCGGTTCTCCGCGCGCCGGGTGAGTTGGCGCTGGGTCTCGATGAGATGCGCCATAGCACCGCCAACGCCGCAGTGACCATAGGACAACAGCCCGCCGTGGGTGTTGAGCGGCAACTCTCCGTCGTGATCGAAGCGGCCCTCGCGCGCCTCCCGGCCGGCGCCGCCGCGCGGCGAGATGCCGATTTCTTCGAGCAGGATGGTGAGCGTGATGGTGAAGCTGTCGTAGATGGCGGCGTAATCGATGTCGGCGAGTCCGATACCGGCGGCGGAGAGCGCCTTGTGCGTGGATGCGGCTGCGCCGAATTGGGTGAGGCTGGGCGCGGCGCTGATGTGCTGATGCGTGTGCGCCTGCCCGGTGCCGAGCACGCGCGCAGCGAATTGTCCGCCACGCCTTTGGCTCACGACGAAAGCCGCACCGCCGTCGGATACGGGACAGCAATCGAGCAGTTTCAAGGGCGAGGCGATCGGCTTCGATGCCAGCACATCTTCCACGGTGATCGGTTCGCGAAACTGCGCGCCCGGATGCAGGCCGGCGTGTCTGCGAAGCATCACGGCCAGCTCGGCCAGATCCGTTTCGGTCGTGCCGTGTTCGTGCATGTAGCGCGACGCGAGCAGACCGTAGTACGCGGGAATGGTCGCGCCGAGCGGCACTTCGTATATTGGATGACCGACCTGGGCAAGAGTTTGAATCGCCGAGTCGCGGCTTTGCCCGGTGAGCCGGTTTTCGCCCGCCACGACCAGGATATTTGTCGCCACGCCGGCTTCCACCAGATGGTGTGCGAGCATGGCCATGGCAAATCCTGTGGCGCCCCCAAGCTGGATGGCGTGCGCATACTCCGGCTTCAGGCCAAAGTGTTCCGCGAACACGGTCGACAGCATCAAGTGCGGCATGGTGGTGGAGTAGCCGCATATCAGCCCATCGATATCCTTGCGCTCGAGCTGCGCATCGGCGAGCGCTGCCGCCGCCGCTTCGCTCATCAGATCAAGCGTGTTCCTGCCCGGATGTTTGCCGTAAGGTGTAAGGCCGACGCCGGTGATGTAGGACATGATTTCTCTTTCGACAAGTAGGCGTGAGGGACGAGGAGTGGGGTGTGAAAGGTGAAGGGGGTTTCCCCTCTTCCCTGCCCTTCTATACCGTCGCCACCGGGGTCGCCGGCGAACCCACTGCGCCCGGCAGGCGCAGCGGCGGCGCAGTCAGCAGGAAACGCGAGCGCCTGTGTTCGCGCAGCCAGTTGGCAAGCGGCGTGAGGTGCCAGATTTCCCCCAGATTCACGCCGAGTTTGAACAGGCAATGCTCATGCAGCGGCAGGGCTGCACAGCGGCCATCGTGGTGCGTGGCGGGATGGGCTTCGACGGCATAGTTATCGGCGATCAGCGAAACCAGTCCGGAATCGGTTACCCACTGCAGCAGTTTCCTGTCGCGGCCATCGAGTGTGGCGCAGGAATGTTCGAGTTTGTGCTGATCCGGGTGCTTGTTCATTTCCAGAATCATCTGCGCGAAGCCGGTGTGCAAGCAAACCATGTCGCCTTTTTCCACCACAACTTTGTCCTGCTCCATGATACGCATGAGTTGATCGTAGCCGACCGCCACGCTGGCGCGGCCAATGTGCGCATGCAGATCGATCATTACGCCGCGCCCCTGCACGCAATTGACCGCCATGTTCTCCACGCCGAGCGCGTGCACGGCGGTGGTGGTTTTGGCGGGCACGGTGCCAATCGCGCCGGCATCGTCCGGATCGCTCGGTCCGGAGATTTCCTTGCCGGCGCGAAAGCCGTTGTAGAACACCGGCTCCGGCTTGCCGTCACCATCGGCGTCGAACAGTTGGCCGACATGGGCCAGGCTGTCCCACTGCGTGGAGTATTGCAGATGCAGGATCACGGCGTCGTCGTTGATGACATCGGTGGCATCCGGATTGTCGCGTTGTACGAGATAAATCATGTTCGGGCGGCCATTGCGGAGCGTCGGGCGCAGAATCGGCGGATGGCGGCGCGGGTTGAGCACATTGCCGCCCGGATAATCGAGCGGCAGACTCAGGCAGAACACCAGTCCTTCTTTCACCTCCGCGATGCCCTGTTTTACTTTTTCCGGCGTCAGCAGATTCAGGCGTCCGAGTTGGTCGTCCGGTCCAAAATCACCCCAGGTCGAGCCCGGTGGGCGGTTTTTCCAGCGTGGTGATGCGGCCATAAGGTCTCCTTGATTAATAGTTCTAGGTTTTCATTCAGGTGTTCATGGCGGCATGCCCGCCGAGGTAAGTCCGCTGCAATACATCGCCGGCCTGAATCTCCTTCGGCGTGCCGGCGGCAGCGATGCGACCGGTCTCCATGAGGTAACAGTAGTTGGCGCGGCGCAGCGCCTTTTCCACCAGTTGTTCAACCAGCAAAATGGCCACGCCGCCGCTGCACAAATCGGCGGCCACGGCAAGAATGCGGTCGATGACCAGCGGCGCCAGGCCAGCCGAAGGCTCGTCCAGAATGAGCAGGCGCGGCTCGCCGATGACACCCTGCGCGACCGCGAGGATCTGCTGCTGCCCGCCGGACAGGCGCGCAGCGAGGTCGCTGCGCTTTTCCGCCAGCTCCGGAAACAGTTCGTAGATGCGCGCGAGTTTCGATCGATCACCATGCGGGCTGCGCGCGTAGGTGCCGATCAGCAGATTGTCTTCCACGCTGAGCGTGGTGAATACGCGATGGCCTTCGAGGACCTGCACCACGCCCGCGCGCACGATGTCGCGCGGCGTTGCGTCGCTCAGGTCGCGTCCGTCGAATTCGACCCGACCGGATTGCTTCGGGATCAGCCCGGAAATGGCGTGCAGCGTGGTGCTTTTCCCCGCGCCGTTGCGGCCGAGCATCACGGCGAATTCGCCGGTGCGCACTTCCAGGGAAATGCCGTGCACGACCCCGGCCTTGCCATAGGCAACATGCAGATTTTCCAATTTCAGAAGCGGCGCACCGGTTCGCATCGTCAGGCCCCGAGATAAACGCGGATGACCTCCGGATCGCGCCGGACTTCCTCCGGTGTGCCGTGCTTGATGACCGCACCGACATCGAGCGTGGTGACGCGGTCGCTCACGCGAAACACGAAATCCGTGTGATGCTCAACCAGCAGAACACCGATGCCGCAATCGCGCATGATCTGAATCACCGCGCCCAGATGTTCGATTTCCGCGTCGGTCAGCCCGCCCGCCGGTTCGTCGAGCAGGATAAAACGCGGCCTCTGCGCCAGTGCGCGTGCGATTTCGAGAAAGCGCTGCTCGGCGTGCTCGAGCAGATTCGCGCGCCGGTTAATGGCATGGGAGAGGCCGACACCGTGCAGCAGCTCTTCGGCGCGGGCGCGCAGTTCGCGCTCATCGGTGCGCACTTGCGGCAGCAGGAACGCGCTTGCCAGAAAACCGGCGCGCGTATCGCGCCAGCCACCCAGCATGGCGTTGTCGAGCACCGGGAGGGTAGGCAGCAGACGCGGTTTCTGAAAGGTGCGCGCTATGCCGAGATTGGCTCTTTGCTGAACGCTGGCGAGCGAAATGCCGGACTGATCGAGTGTGATTTCTCCGCCGTCGGACCGATAATAGCCGGAGAGCAGATTGAGCAGCGTGGTCTTGCCGCTGCCATTCGGACCGATCAGGCCGTGCACCTCGCCGGCTTTAAGCTCCAGCGAGACCTGCGACAAGGCAGTCAGTCCGCCAAAGCGTTTGGTGATGCCGCGGGCGCCCAGGCTCATCGCGCCTGCCCGCTGCGGATGGCCTTTGCCAGACGGTCGAGATCAGGCTTCACGACATGACTCTCCCCCCGGTGCGGGCGCAGGCGCTCGACCAGCAATTCAAACACCCGGCCGATGCCTTCGGGCACCAGCAGCACCACGGCGAGCAGCAGCAAGCCGTAGAAGAAGTTGCCAAGCTTCGCCAGTGGCGCGACCAGTTCCGGCAGCGCGGTAAGCACGATGGTACCGATGGCGGGCCCGAGAATGTGGCCGCGCCCTCCAATGATGATGCAGACGAAAAAGAACAACCCCAGTTCGAACACGAAGGTGTCAGGCGTAATGTAGCTTTGCAGAACCGCGAACAGCGCGCCTGCCACGCCTGCCGTAAAGCCGCTGAACACGAACACCGTGAGCTTGGCGCGAAACACCGGCACACCGACCGCCTGCGCAGTCACCACGCTGTCGCGCACGGCGATGAGCGCCCGGCCCCAAGTATGGCGCGCCACGTTCCAGGTGAGCCAGGTCACCAGCGCGGCCAGGCTAAGGATCAGCCAATAGCTGCCGCGCGGTGTATCGAACGGCGCCGGCAATCCCGGCACCGCCAGGCCGACGCCGCCACCGGTCAGCCCGCCCTGAGCGAGCGTGATCTCGGTCACGATCAGCGCAAAGGCCATGGTCGCCATGGCGAAATAGAAGCCGGGCAGACGCAGCGATGGCAGGCCGAGCAGAAATCCGCATAGCGCACACAATGCACCGGAAGCCGCGATGGCCAATCCGGGATGCACGCCATGCGTGCCGGCGAGAATGGCGAAGCAATAAGCACCGATGGCGAGCAGTCCGACATGGCCGATCGACAACTGACCGGAATAACCCACGACCAGATTCAACCCGCCGATCAGCACCCAGTACGCACAGATCAATGCGGCCAGATGCAACTTGTAGAGATCGCCCGCCCACCACGGCAGCGTAATCAGTGCGGCGGTCACGACCAGGAGGGCGATCGACTTTCGCGAAAATGTCATACCGGGCGCACGCTCTGATTGCCGAACAGCCCGGCCGGTTTAAGCAACAGCACGATCATCAGCAGCCCCACCGAAATGGTTTGCTGATATTCGCCGCCGACGTAATACGTCGCCACCGCGCTGAGAACCCCGAGGGCCGCCCCGCCAACCAGCGCGCCAACATTGCTGCCCAGCCCGCCGACCGCGAGCGCGATGAAGCCGTTCAGCGTCAGCGTGAGGCCAAGCGCGAAATAAGCGAAGGTCAGCTGTCCTGCGGCGAATCCCGCCAATCCGCCCATGGCGCCTGCGATCACATACGACACCGAGCGTATGCGATCAGTGGGAATGCCGCGTGCGCGCGCCGCGAAGGCATCTTCGGACATGGCCACGAACAGCTTGCCGTAGAGCGTGCGCCGGTAGAAAACTTCGAGCGCAACCGCGAGCAGAATCGCGATGATGATCGGCAGCCAGTATTTCTGGTCCCCCAGGCCGGCGGAGAAATCCTGCGGGATCAGGCGCGGAAACGGTTTCGGTTCGGTACCCCACCACAGCCCTGCGGCCTGCTGCACCATGGTTGCGAGCGCGAGTGTCGAAAGCAGCCAGAGATGCTCGTCGCTGCGCGCCAGCACGCGGCGAATCGCGATCAAATCGGTGAGAAAACCGAATAGCGCGCCAACCACCATCGACCCCAGCAAAGCCAGCGGAATCGGCCAGCCCAGCGTGGACAGAAACCATGCGCCGAAAATTCCGCCCAGCATCGAGATATGGCCGGTGGTCACCGACAACACCTTGGAAGTCGAGAACATCACGTTGTAGGTCAGCGCTGCGGCAGCGTACAGCGCGCCAGTGGCAAGGCCAGTGATGAGGGCTACGAGCATAGGCGTAAAGGGTTAAGAAGCCCCTCTCCCTCCGGGAGAGGGGTTGGGGTGAGGGTGAGGATGGGGGTGAAGATGGGGGTGAGGATGGGGGCAAGGGAACTCTCTATCTTCGCTGCCAGCCCCTCTTCTCTGGTTCCTAGCGCAGCGGCGCCGCCGAGAAGCTCCCATCCTTGAAACTGCCGGCCACGTTGACGACAATATCGTTGTCGGGGAAACCGTTACGATCCTCCTTGCTCCACGAATAAGTCGCATAAACGCCGGAGAAAGTTTTTGTGTTCTCCAGCGCCTTGCCGATTGCTGCGCTGTCTGTCGAGCCGGCGGTCTTCACCGCATGCTCAACGATTTTCACGGTGTCGTAGCCCAACGCCACCCACCAGAACATAAAATCGATTTCGCCGCCCTTGCCCAGCTTGGGCCGGATCTTGTCCATCAGCGCTTGCGTGCGCGCAGGCAGTTTGCCCCTGGCGTCGTATGTGGTGCTCAAGTAACCGGCGGCG
>JANNTE010000320.1:0-10397 GCA_031403365.1 Betaproteobacteria bacterium
CCGCCGCGCCGGGTCAGCCGCGCCGGAACCGAGACCATCGAAGCCCTGATCGAGTTCGCCACCGCGCATGGCGCGGGCATCGGGGTGTTGCGCCTGGTGCCCGACCCTGCCGATGCAAATCGAATGCTCGCGTGGAACCTGCTGACCTCTCTGGACGCACTGGACGGTCAGGCGCAGCCGGCTGACGCGGCGCAGGCGCAACCGAATGGAGGTCAGCGGGAATTCGGCGGCGAGAACTGGTTGGACCGGCTGGAAAAGCGCCGCGCGTATGCCGACCGCGATCCGGCAGTGCTGGTGATCGGCGGAGGTCAGGCCGGATTGTCGGTCGCAGCGTGGCTGCAGAATCTCGACATCGACACCCTGATCATCGATCGTTACGAACGCATCGGTGACAACTGGCGCAAGCGCTACCACTCGCTGGTGCTGCATAACGAAGTGCATGTCAATCACCTGCCCTTCATGCCCTTTCCGCCCAACTGGCCGGTGTTCATTCCGAAGGACAAGCTGGCGAACTGGTTCGAGGCCTATGTCGAAAGCCTGGAACTCAATTACTGGACCGGCACTGAACTGGTAGCAGGCCGATACGACGAAGGCGCGCAGCAATGGGTGGTCACGCTGCGCCGCCCTGACGGCAGCGAGCGTGTCATGCGCCCGCGCCATCTGGTGTTCGCCACCGGGGTGAGCTGCATCCCGGTGAAGCCGGAACTTCCCGGACTGGAATCTTTCGCCGGAACCGTAATGCATTCGGAGGCATTTACCAGCGGCGCGGCATGGAAAGGCAAGCGTGCGCTGGTTCTGGGCACCGGCACCAGCGGCCACGATACCGCGCAGGACTTGCAGGCCAGCGGCGCGCAGGTCACGCTGATTCAACGCAGCCCCACTTATGTCGTGAGCCTGATGGAAGCGCAACGGGTCTATGCCATTTATGGCGAAGGCCCGCCGACCGAGGATTGCGACGTGCTGGCGACCTCTTTCCCGTATCCGGTGCTCAAGCGTTCCTACCAGTTATCGACTGCGCAAATGCGCGCGGCCGACAAGGTGTTGCTGGACGGGCTTGCGGCACGCGGATTCCGGCTGCATTTCGGCGAGGACGACACCGGCTTCCAGTTGATGTATCTGCAACGCGGTGGCGGCTATTACTTCAACGTCGGCTGCTCGGAGCTTGTTGTCGTAGGCAAGGTCGGCCTGCGTCAGTACCACGACATCGAGCGCTTCGTGCCCGAAGGCGCACGGCTGCGCGATGGCGGCATCGTGCCGGCGGATCTGATCGTGCTCGCCACCGGATACCTCAATCAGCAGGAGGTTGTTCGCAGGCTGCTCGGCGATGCCATTGCCGAACGCATAGGGCCGGTGTGGGGATTCGACCAAGGCGGCGAACTGCGCAATATGTGGAAACGCACTGCCCAGCCCGGACTATGGTTCACTGCCGGCAGCCTGGCGCAATGCCGCATTTACTCGAAAATTCTGGCCATGCAGATCAAGGCCTGCGAGCGGGGAATGTTGAGCAAAAAGCTTTCCGTGCACGAGTCCTGAGATGTCGCAAGACTTTGCGATGCCTGGCAGACCAACAGGCTCGCATACAATGCCCCCATGAGAGACTTTCTCGTCACGCTGGAACGGCTGCAGGACGCCGCCGCGGTCGTCTATCAATCCCTGGCGCCCACGCCGCAATACGCCTGGCCACTGCTGCACTCCGCGCTCGGCGCGGAAATCTGGGTCAAGCACGAGAACCATACGCCGATCGGCACCTTCAAGTTGCGCGGCGGACTGGTTTATTTCCATGACCTCGCTCGCGGCGGCGACAAACCCAGCGGCGTCATCAGCGCCACGCGCGGCAACCATGGCCAATCGGTCGGCTTCGCGGCGCGCAAGCACGGCATCTCCGCCAGCATCGTAGTTCCGCACGGCAACAGCGCCGAAAAGAATGCGGCCATGCGCGCACTCGGTGTCGAATTGATCGAACACGGCGAAGATTTCCAGGAGGCAAGGGAGCGTGCGGCATGGATCGCACAACAGCGCGGGCTGCACATGGTTCCCTCATTTCATCCGCTGCTGGTGCATGGCGTGGCGTCGTATTCGCTCGAGTTGCTGCGCGCGGTGCCAGACCTTGATGTGGTCTATGTCCCCATCGGACTGGGTTCCGGGGTGTGCGGCATGATTGCCGCGCGCAACGCGCTGAACCACCGCGCGGAAGTGGTCGGCGTCGTGAGCAAGCAGGCGCCCGCCTATGCGCTCTCCCACGAACAAGGCCGCACCATCGAGCATCCGGTGACCACCCGTATCGCCGATGGCCTGGCTTGCCGCACGCCAGAATCGCAGGCGCTCGAAATCCTGCGGCAATATCTCGCCAGAATTGTGCAGGTCGACGATGCGGAAATCGAACATGCGATGCGCCTGCTGTATTCGACAACGCATAATGTTGCCGAGGGTGCCGGTGCCGCAGGGCTCGCCGCCGCGCTTCAGGAGCGCGGCCGGATCGCGGGGCGCAAGACGGCTGTTATTCTGAGCGGTGCGAACGTGGACCGCGATGTCTTCGCCCGGGTGCTCGCGTGATCGCCGCTTGCTATATGGAGCCTGCGGCGGGAAGATACGCATCATGACCCGCAACCGCGGATTGTCTGATTCCACTTCACCACTGGTGTAACCAAGTCGCAAATATGATTTTTTTCAGGAAAGCGCCCTCCATGTCGGCCCTCTCGAGCACCCCGGGCGTTACCTTTTACCCGCGGGCGCAGCGGGTATGCCGGACCGGGCAATTGGACCGCGATGCCCTTTGATCCAAAGGCGCCCGGCGGCAGCAGGGCACGAAATGTTCTCGGCGGTCCGTTGGGCGAATGCAGCAGCAAGCCAATGACCGGTTTTTATCGCGACGGATGTTGCAACAGCGGCGCTGACGATCATGGGGTGCACTCCGTCTGCACCCTGATGACGGCGGAGTTTCTGGAGTTTTCACGCGCGCGCGGCAACGATCTTTCCACGCCGCTGCCGGAATTCGGATTTCCCGGATTGAAGGCGGGTGACCGCTGGTGCCTGTGCGCGGCGCGCTGGCGCGAAGCGCTCAAGGCGGGATGCGCGCCCCGAGTGGCCCTGAACGCGACGCACGAGCGCACGCTCGATTACGTCAGTCTGGAAGAATTGAAGAAGTATGCGATCGATCTTCAGTAGGAGTTAAGCGCCATGAGTATAAAGATACAAAGCGAGGATCTGAATGACGCGGAAGCGTCGTTTCTGAAATGGCAGTACGGTTTTGACGAGGAAGATGAACCTTTCGAACGCGCCCTGTGGCAGGCCATCATGCGGGCTTGGGAAGCGGACAAGGCATCGAGATCGAAGACCCATCATCTCGAACGCATGGGCCGCGCCTATCCCGAGCATGTCCGGTTGTACGCGAGTTTCAAGTCCGATGGCGGCGACAACGTTTGGGATGAACTGATCCGCCGTGCCGGCCTGTCTGACCGGCGCACGACCAAGGTAGACACCTCGATTGATCGCCGTCGCGCCGCGCACCAGGCGTGAGCCGGGAGTCTTCTTTTTGTCGGCGGACGGACTTTCCGCCATGAATTCACGCAACACCCGCACCACCAGCCCGTGGCCTACTTCGCGGATTTGGCCCAAATTTTGGATAGTGGAGAACTCTCATGCACGATCTCGTCATTCGCGGCGGCACCGTAGTCGATGGTAGCGGCGCTGCCCGACGCGTTACCGACATTGCGGTCAACGGTGATCTGATCACCGAAATCGGTGGCGATATTGGCCGCGGGCGCCGGGAGATCAATGCCGGCGGATTGCTGGTCGCACCCGGATTCGTCGATATTCATACGCATTACGATGGTCAGGCCACCTGGGATCCGTATCTGACTCCTTCCACATGGCACGGCGTGACCACCGTCGTGTTCGGCAACTGCGGCGTGGGCTTCGCTCCGGTGCGCAAAGGCGCCTCGCCTTACCTCATCAACCTGATGGAAGGCGTCGAGGACATTCCGGGAACGGTGTTGTCCGAAGGCGTGAAGTTCAACTGGGAGTCGTTTCCGGATTATCTTGACGCACTCGAAGCCGTACCCAAAGTCATCGATATCGGCGCGCAGGTACCGCATGCGGCCTTGCGCTTCTACGTCATGGGTGATCGTGGCGCCGATCATGCCGCGGTACCGGATGACGGTGAGATCGCGCAGATGGGTGAATTGCTGGAGCAGGCCCTGCGCGCTGGCGCGCTCGGTTTTACTACCTCGCGCACCACGAAGCACCGTGCCCGTGACGGGCGCCCTACGCCGAGTTTGTCTGCGGGAGAACCTGAACTGTTCGGCATGGCCGCGGCAATGAAGCGTGCCGGGCGCGGCGTGATCGAAGTCAATTCCGATTTTGGTCCGGGTGATTTTGAAATTCTGCGCGCAGCGGCGGAGATTTCCGGACGGCCGCTCTCCGTGCTGCTGTTGCAGGTGAACAATGCGCCAGATCTGTGGCGCGAGACACGGGCAAAGATTCACGCCGCACGCAAAGCCGGGGTCAATGCCAATGGCCAGGTCGGCTGCCGCCCGATCGGCGTAATGATGGGCCTGGAAACCACCATTCATCCGTTTTCATCGCACCCGGCGTGGCTTTCCATGAACCATCTGAATCCCGCGCAACGTTTCGATACGCTGCGCCGCGATCCCGCGCTCAGACGCAAACTGGTGGCAGAGCGTTCCGCCGACGAGCACACCAAACGGATTGCCGACGCAATGGGCAGAATTTACGTCGTTGACGACAGCTACGATTACGAGCCGCATCCATCGCTGAGCATCGGCGCACGCGCCCGAGCGGCCGCTGCCAGCCCCTGGCAGATCGCGCTCGACGCCATGATGGCAAATGAGGGCAAACAATTGCTGGTGGAAACCTTCGAAAACTACACCGAAGGCAACCTGGACAATATCCGCGAGATGATCGAGGACGAAGCCACCGTGATGGGCATCGCCGACGGCGGCGCCCATGTCTGCACGGTGTGCGACGCCAGTTCCCCCACTTTCCTGCTCACGCACTGGGCGCGCGACCGCAAGCGCGGCGCAAAACTGCCGCTGGAGTTTCTGGTGCGCAAGCAAACGCAGGTTTGTGCGCTCGCCTATGGGCTGAAGGATCGCGGCGTCCTCGCACCGGGCTATCGTGCCGACATCAATATCATCGATTTCGACAAACTCGGCATGCGCAAACACGAAGTCGTCTACGACCTGCCGAGCGGCGGGCGACGGCTGATGCAGCGCGCGGACGGCTATCGTCATACCTTTGTAGCCGGCGTCGAAACCTTGTGCAACGACGAGCATACCGGCGCCATGCCTGGACGGCTGCTGCGCTGAGCTTTGCGCTCATATCCAGACGCATCATGGGTAAAAAATTCCAGGTCGAGTATCCGATCCGCTTCTCGCATTGCGATCCTGCGGGCCAGGTTTATTTCCCGCGCTTTTTCGATCTGCTGCACGATGCCATGGAGGACTGGTTCAACACCGGACTTCAGGAACGCTTCGCGGATTTGCTGATGACGCAGCAGCTTGGTACGCCAACAGTTTCCACTCAATGTGATTTTCTGAGTCCGGCCAGGTTCGGCGATGTGCTGGCCATTGATCTGTGCGTGGCACGGCTGGGCAGCAGCTCCGTCGAAATCGATTTCAACGCCAGTATCGAAGGCCGCGCCTGCCTGAAATGCCGCCACACCATCTGCATGTTCTCCAAGGAGACGCGCAAGGCCATACCGATTCCAGAACCGCTGCGCAGTCGCATGCAAGCGTATCTGAGGAACAGCAGGGAGGAACGATGAACATAAGGCACGCATGGACGGGACTATTAGTCCCGTGCTTGATCGCCGGTCTTGCCGCATCGCCGTTATTGGCCGCGGAGGCTGCCGGCGGCAAGACCACCAGCGCAGAGGTTTCGCGCAAGATGGAAGAAGCGGCGCACGCCATGAAGAGCTATTCTGCCGGGCAGCGCGATGAGGCACTGACAAGCGCAAAGGATGTACTCGCGGAGGCCGACAAGCACATTGACTATCTGGAACAACAGATGAACCGCAACTGGGAAACAATGAGCGCTGCGGCGCGCAGCCAGGCGCGCGCAACCATGAAAACCCTCCGCCGCCAGCGGCAGGATCTTTCGCAGAGCTACGGCGAACTCAAGCGCAGCTCGGCAAAGGCATGGGACGAAGTCAAAGGCGGCTTTGCCCAGAGTTACCGCGCGTTGCGCGATTCCTTCTTGAAAGCCAGGGAACAATTCTGAAAGAATTTTCCAGCGGCGAATCGCGATCCTGGTGGGTCATCGTCCTGCTTGCGGCCGCGTTGCTCATGATCACCATGGGTTCACGCCAGTCGCAAGGGCTGTTCCTGTCGCCGCTGAACACCTCGACCGGACTCGGCATCGCCAGCATCAGTCTCGCCATGGCGATTGGCCAGTTTGTCTGGGGTGTCACGCAGCCGATCGCCGGAGCCATCGCCGATCGTTACGGACCGGGCCGCGTGCTCGCCGGTGGCGTGATTCTGCTGGCAGCGGGCTCCGCAATCACGCCCTATATGACGAGTTCGGCCGGATTGATTTTCTCGATCGGTTTTCTCATTGCGGCTGGCAGCGGCGCCGGGAGTTTTTCGGTACTTATTGGATCGGCGGCCCGCCACCTGCCGCCGGAATCGCGGGGCACGGCCGCCGGCGTCATCAATGCCGGCGGATCATTCGGCCAGTTCGTGTTCGCGCCGATCACGCAAAAACTCATCAGCAGCCTGGGCTGGATGGGCGCGATGTGGTCGATCGCGCTGATCTCACTGGCAGCACTGCCGCTCACCCGCGCACTGCGCGGCAGGCCGGTCAGCGCCGAGGCGCAGGCGCGGGCTGTGGCGGCCAATCCGGCGGATAAAGGCATGCGCGCGGCGCTGCGCGACGCGTTGAAGGATCGCAGCTATCTGCTGCTGCACGCGGGATTTTTCACCTGCGGCTTCCATATCGCGTTCCTGATCACGCACCTGCCCGGGGAAGTGCAGTTGTGCGGCCAGTCTGCTCAAGTCGCCAGTTGGTCGCTCGCCATCATCGGTCTGGCCAACATTGTGGGCAGCCTGATGGCGGGCTGGGGCACTCAACGCGTTCGCAGCAAATACATCTTGTTCTGGATGTACGCTTCGCGCACTTTGCTGATCCTGGTGTATCTCGCCGCTCCGAAGGCGGCGTTGACCTTTTATTTGTTTGCGGCCGGGCTCGGTCTGACCTGGCTCGCCACGGTGCCGCCAACTGCCAATATCGTAGGTAAATTGTTCGGCACCCGCTATCTTGCGACCTTGTTCGGACTCACTTTGCTGTCGCACCAGATCGGCGCCTTTTTCGGTGCGTGGCTGGGCGGACTGGCCGTCGTCGAACTCGGCGACTACGCGCTCATGTGGTACCTCGATGCCGGGCTCGCCGCACTCGCGGCGCTGGTCAACCTGCCGATCCGCGAAGCGCCGGTCGCCGCCAGATTGCAGCCAGTCTGAGGTTCCTGGCTGGCGGTTCTGCTCTGGCGGTGAATCGCGTAACATGGCGCGATGTTGCAAACAAGGCGGCGACTGCGCTGCATACTCCCGCATGTCTGATTCGGAACCTTGGGCATTTCCTGAAAATCTTCAGCCGCGTCAGGACGACTTGCGCTACGACCTCGAATCCGCGCTGGACTCCGTGGTGCAATTGCATGCGACGATTCCCGACGATGCATTTACCGCCCCCATTCTGGGCACCGAGCGGGCGGGCAACGGCGTTGTGATTGGGGACGATGGTCTGGTGCTCACGATCGGCTATCTGATCACGGAAGCAAGCCAGATCTGGCTGACCACCAATAGCGGCGATGCCGTCGCAGGGTATCCAATTGCCTATGATCAGACCACCGGATTCGGACTGGTGCAGCCGCTTGGCCGCCTTGGCTTGCCCTCGATTGCGCGCGGCAGCGCGTCGGCCACCGCGCTTGGCGAAGACGTAATCGTTATTGGCCATGGTGGACGCGAGCACGCATTGAAGGCGAAGGTTTTCGCCAAACGCGAATTCGCGGGTTACTGGGAGTACCTGCTGGACGAAGCCGTATTCACAGCGCCCGCGCATCCGCAATGGGGCGGCGCGGCTGTGGTGGAAAAAGATGGCCGCCTGATCGGCATCGGCTCACTTCTGGCGGAAGAAATCTCCGACGGTCAGCAGACCCAGGGCAACATGATCGTGCCGATTGATTTGCTTGAACCGATTCTCGAGGACATGCTGAAATTCGGCCGCCCAAACCGTCCGCCACGCCCCTGGCTGGGCATGTACGCGGCGCAGACCGGCAATCAGATTGTCGTCGGCGGTCTGGCCAAGGACGGTCCGGCACAGCGCGCCGGTATCCGCCAGGGCGATCTCGTTCTCGAAATTTCTGGAAAGCGTGTTGCCTCGCTGGCGGACATGTTTCGCGCCATCTGGGCCATTGGCGCAGCCGGCACGGAAATTCCAATCACCCTCGCGCGCAATGGCTCCCAGCTCAGCGTTCGAGCACGGTCGGTAGATCGCGGCGACATGCTGAAGAAACCTTCGTTGCATTGACCTGGCGCTGTCATCAGGCTGGCGCAGGCATGCGGCCGCAGTGCAGTTTGACTGGAATTATAAAAGTTATGCGATGTTTGTAATTTCTATAATATCGCTATAGACTGCATTCATGAATCCGGTGACAAATCCGTTCGCTCCCGGGGCTGGCACACCGCCGCCCGAATTGGCGGGCCGCGATGATCTGCGCGAGCTGGTTCGCGTGGCGATCGAAAGAGTACGCCGCGGATTGCCCGCGAAGAGCGTTCTGATGGTCGGGCTCCGGGGCGTGGGCAAGACGGTGCTGCTCGACCGCATGCGTGATGACGCCGAGGCGGCCGGGATACATACCGTGCGCATCGAAGCGCCAGAAGGCCGATCTTTGCCGGCGCTTCTGGCGCCGCAATTGCGCCAGGCCCTGTTGCGTCTGTCGCGCAACGCCCAGGCTAAAGTTCTGGCCGAACGCGCACTGAGGGCCCTCACCGGTTTCGCGAAAGCGCTGAAAATAAAGTACCAGGACATCGAGGTCGGCGTTGATTTCACTGCGGAGCCGGGGCTCGCAGACAATGGCGATCTGGAGCACGATTTGCAGGCTTTGCTGGAACTCGTGGGCGAGGCTGCACAAAAAGCCGGCACCGCACTGGTTCTGTTCATCGATGAACTGCAATACGTCGAAGAGGACCAGCTTGCGGCGCTGATTACGGCCTTGCATCGCACAGCGCAGCGCCGTCGCCCGGTCGTGCTGGTGGGTGCGGGCTTGCCGCAACTCAGAGGCCGCATGGGCCTGGCCAAGTCATATGCCGAACGGCTGTTCGACTTTCCGGAAATCGGCGCGTTGGCGGCGCCGGCCGCGAAAATCGCAATCCGAAAGCCGGCGCAGGATCAAGGCGTCGAAATCAAGGAAGACGCCTTGCGGCGTATCGTGAAAGAGACGCAGGGATATCCGTATTTTCTTCAGGAGTGGGGCAAACACACGTGGGATGCGGCAGGCGCGTCGCCCATCACGCTGCGCGATGTTGGCCTGGCGTCGAAGGCGGCTGTTGCCGCGCTTGATGAGAGCTTTTTCCGCGTCAGGTTCGAGCGCCTCACGCCTGTCGAGAAGAAATATCTGCGGGCGATGGCCGAACTCGGCCCTGGTCCGCATCGCTCGGGCGATGTCGCGGAAAGACTCGATCGCAAGGTGACCTCCCTTGGTCCTACGCGAAATCAACTGATCGCCAAGGGCATGATCTGGAGCCCTAGCCATGGCGACACGGCGTTCACGGTGCCCCTGTTCGACGAGTTCATGCGTCGAATCATGCCGGGCAACGACTGGATGCAATGAAGCGCTGAATTCCGCGTGCGCGGAGCATCTGTGGCCGCAGGTACAGGCTTGCGCATCGGCCACCCTCTCATCGAGAACCGCCAGTGACCGCCCTTTGCCTGAAGGCGAGGGTTTACGGATCGCCTGGCGCGGACTCCAGGTTTGGAAAGCTCGACCACTTTCTCGTGCTCGAGGCCGGCATCAACCCGGATCAACGACCTGAGTGCGCGGTTACCAGGGTGTCCGCGATACATTGACGCAAAACGAGATTATGCGAACCGACAGGCAATGCCTGCAATTGGGCACTCGCCGGGTGTGGACATACAATCACGAATCATCGGCGTTGGCACCGGACAGCATCACGCCCATGCGCAATTCAAAGTTTGCTGCTTGACCTAATGACTGGCCGGGGACTGCCGCACTCTCTTCCATAATCCCAATCCTACAGAGACTATTCATGCACACCGCCATGGGCACCACCGAGATTTTCCTGGTGGCAATGATTCTGATTTTCACGATCCCGTATCTGATCTGGAGAATCGGCAGGACCGAGTACTACGCGCCATTGGTCGTG
>JANNTE010000321.1:0-5602 GCA_031403365.1 Betaproteobacteria bacterium
CGAGTTTGTCGGGGCGCAACAGCAGGCCTACATCGAGACCGCCCGGGAAGACGAGGAAATCTGCGTGCGCATGACCGAAGGCCGGCGCGCACTTCACCACCAAGGGCGCGACGAGTTCGGACCGTATCAGTCGCCCATGGAAGACGGCATGATCCACTTCCACGAGTTCTTGCGAGCTCGCATCAACCCACACTGGTAAAGGCGGGCAAATGAGTTACAACACTCTCATCTCCGTTACTGATCTGGCAAAGCGTCTCCATGACGCTGACTGCGTGATCTTCGACTGTCGCCACGAATTGAGCAATCCCGAATTCGGCCTTCAAGCCTATGCCGAATCGCATGTTCCCGGGGCGCGCTTCGCGCATACTGACCGTGATCTGGCCGGCTCGCTGAACGGTGAAAACGGCCGCCATCCCCTGCCGGATGCAGGCGTGTTCATGTCCTGGCTCGGCCGCATGGGTGTATCCAACAATAGTCAGGTGGTCGCTTACGATCAAGCGGGTGGCACCTATGGCGCGCGTCTGTGGTGGATGTTGCGCTGGATCGGGCATCGCAATGTCGCTGTGGTCGATGGGGGGTGGCAGGCATGGTGCGCCGCCGGGCTTCCAGTGACAGCGCAACTCCCCACTCACTCGCCGGCAACATTCAGTGGCAACCCCGACCGAAGCTGGGTGGACGCTGCGGCCATCTTGAAGCATCTCGGCTCCAGGGAAATGGTCCTGATCGACGCGCGCAGTAACGATCGTTTCCACGGCCGCAACGAAACCATCGATCCGGTTGCCGGTCATATTCCGGGCGCGCGCAATCGCTTTTTCAAGGACAATCTGGACGCACGCGGCTTTTTCAAGTCCCCACCGGCGCTGCGCCTCGAGTTTCGCGCGCTGCTTGGCGATACGCCAGCCGAGAAAGTAGTGCATCAATGCGGATCGGGCGTGTCTGCCTGCCACAATCTGCTGGCGATGGAAATCGCCGGAGTTCCAGGCGCCAAGCTATATCCGGGATCGTGGAGCGAGTGGATCGCCGATCCTGCGCGCCCCATCGCCACCTGAAACCACATATGCGGCCGTGGCCGTTCTCGCCGACGCCGTACTGATCATCCACTTCCTGTTCGTCGCCTTCGTTGTCGGCGGACTGCCTTTCATCTGGATAGGTGCCGCGTGCGGCTGGCGAATTGCACGTAATTTCCGCTTTCGTATACTGCATCTGGCCGCCATCGTCTTCGTGAGCGCCGAAGCATTGATCGGCATGGCCTGCCCGCTCACCGTCTGGGAAGACCGTTTACGCGGCCGCGCCACCAATCACGATTTCATCGCGCGTTGGCTGCACCGCGTGCTCTACTACGACTTCCCCGACTGGGTTTTTGTTACGGCCTACGTGCTGTTTGCTGCAGCGGTCGCGACGACCTTCAGGTTTATTGCGCCAAACCATCGCGGCAACTCAAAATGAAAACGGGCGGAATCGCTCACCGCATGCCCGCTTCAGGCCAGCATATCGGACCAGATGTTTCGCGCCCAGGCCTGCGCGTAGCGGCCTTCCAGTTCATTCGCCGCCGTGGATACTCCACTGCTTCCAGTGACGATTTCCATGGTTTTTTTCTCGGCTACGTAGGCATGCACGGAGGCGACGTGGATCACGTCCTTGTCGCTGACGAAGCTGTAGCAGGTGTTGGTAACCAACGGCTCGCCATTGACGGCCTCGCCGTGCAGCAATGCCACCACGGCCGCGGCGCAGACTTTCCCGTGCTGGTTGGCCATGTGTCCGGACTTGGGCATCTGTGGCGCGGCCAGGATGGCGTCGCCGAGTACATGCACGTTTCTTACTGCGAATGATTCGTAGCTCAGGAAATCCACCCCGCACCATTTGTTGTTGGCGGTGATCAGGCCGGCATCGGCGGCAATTGTTCCGGCGCGCTGCGGCGGGACGACGTTCAAGACATCGGCCTTGACGTCTTCGAAGGTGAACTTCGCGGTCAGCGTGGCCGCGTCCACGCTGGCCAGTTCGCTGTTGGGCCGGTATTCGACGATGCCGGGGTAGCGCTCGTTCCAGATCTTCAGGAACAGGCCCTTCTTCGACACCACGTCCTCATTGGCATCGAGAATAAGCACCTTGGACTTCGGCTTGCTGTTCTTGAAGTACCAGGCCACCTGACAGGCGCGTTCATACGGCCCCGGCGGGCATCGGTAGGGCGCTTTGGGAATGGTGATGGCGTAGACGCCGCCATCGGCCATGGCTTCCAGCTGCTTGCGCAATGCCACGGTTTGCGCCCCGGCTTTCCAGGCATGCAGCACGCGCGCCTGCGCCTCGGGCGACTCCAGTCCCGGCACGCTGTCGTAAAGAAAATCAACGCCCGGCGCCACGATCAGGCGGTCGTATTTCAGCGTGCCACCTTTTTTCAGGTGAACCGCCTGCACAATCGGGTCGATCGCGCTCACTTCGTCGCGCACCAGGTTCACGCCGTAGCGCGCCTTCAATTGTCCATAGTCGCGCGTGAGCTCCTGCATCTGCATGACACCAGCCAGTACACGGTTGGACAGCGGGCAGGAAATGAATTGCGCCTCGCGCTCGATCAGGGTGACCTCGATATCCGGGCCCCACAGGCGCACATACTTGGCGGCAGTTGCTCCCGCGTATCCTCCGCCAATTACCACAACTCGGCCCACAGGCCTGCCTGCGGCAACGCTCGCGCAGCCGACTCCGGCGGCTAAGGCACCGGACGCCGATAACCACTTTACGAACTGCCGACGTGTCAGAGCCATGTTGATTCTCCCTGGATAGCGGATTACTTCGGCGCCTGCGCCGCGAAGTAAGCGGCGATACGTTCAATTTGCACGTCGGAATAACCCTTGGCCAGTTGATGCATGACGGTTGCCGGCCTGGTGCCGGCCTTGAACTCGTTCATGGAATTGATAATAGCCAATTTATCCAGTCCCGCGAGCGTTGGCATGCCGCCCTCGCTGTACCCGTTGGTGCCATGACAACCAGTACAGGTCGCGGCCCAGCTGCGCCCTTTGACGTTGTCCTCGGCCGGGGCCGCGCCGGTAACAAGCGTGAGCAGCGTTACCGCAATGCAGCCAGATACTTTCATGGTCTTCTCCTCGTCGCTATGGTTGAATCAATTAGATGCCTGTTTCGACTCGCTGCAAACCATTTTCTCCGCCTTGCCCATTGCGCAGGCACATCCGGGCCGATCTTACAGAACCGGAGGCCGACTGCGCTAGCCGGCAGATCTTGCGACATGATGGTCGTTTCCCGTCCGCCCGACACCTTGTCGCATTCACTCGTCTCCTTCAAGCGCCTTCGGCTGGCACCCGCAAACCTGCCGGCTCTCCCAGTTGCGCGACGGCGTCATCAATACGGAAAAAAATATGCCCGGGTGCAATGTGCCCGACCAGGCCGGCTGCACGCAAGCGATCCATGACCGGCCCCTTGACTTCGGCCAGATGGAAAGTCGCACCGGCATCGCGCAAATCCCTGGAAAGGTTCGCCAGCATTTCCAGCGCACTCGAATCGACATGATTGATGGCGGTACACAGCAAGACAATATGCCGCACATTGTCGCCGTGCACGACCGCGTCCACCAGATGGTCGCGTACCATGCCTGCGTTGACAAAGGTCAGGCTTTCATCGACGCGAATAATGCGTACACCGCGCCAGGTCTCCACGGCATGGCGCTGGATATTGCGGTAGTGCTGGGTGCCCGGAACACGACCCACTTCAGCGATATGCGGGTGCCCGGCACGCCAGACAAATAGGAGCATGGACAAGGCCATGCCGGCGAGAATTCCCTCTTCGATGCCCAGCGCGAGCACCGCGGCAGCGGTGAGCAGGAATACCACGCTATCTCCGCGCTCGTAGCGCCACAGGCTCAGGAATTCACGCCCGTTCGCCAGTGGAGCTACGGCGACGATAATCAGCGCGGCCAGCGCGGTCTTGGGAATCGCAGCGAACCAGGGTGAAAACAGCATCAAGGCCAGCGCCACCAGAACCGCGGATGTTATCGAAGCCAGTTGCGTACGCGCACCCGCTGCGTAATTCACCATGGTGCGGCTGAATCCTCCCGCTACCGGCATTGCACCGAAAAACGCGCCGCCGAAATTGGCCGCGCCCAAGGCAAGCAATTCCTGATTTGGCGCGATGCGCTCGCGGCGGCGGCTCGCCAGCGCTTTGGCAATGGCGATGCTCTCAACATAACCCACCAGGCTGATGACCAGGGCCGAAGGCAGCAGTCTGAGCCAGTCCGGACTGGCGAAAAAATCCGCAGCGGGAAGCGGCAGGCCGCCGGGAAAAGAGCCGACAAGCGCCACGCGATCCCCCAGACCGGAGAGGCCAACAGCCAGACTCGCCAGAACGATGATAACCAGCGGCGCACTCTTCGCCAGCAGCGTCGTAGCGAGCTGTGGCAGATCGCGCTGGCTCAGCCAGCGCACGAAGGGGCGACCCATCAACAGCAATCCCAGCACCGCGCCCGCGCCCAGTGCCAGCGTCGCCCCCGCGGCTTGGGCCAAGCCGGAGATTATTTCGTAATAACTGCGCCAGCCGTGAATGGTTTGCGGCCCAGGGTAGCCGGCGAGTTGCGGCAGTTGGCTGAACATGATCAGCACCGCCGCTCCCGCGGTGAAGCCGGACAACACCGGATGGCTGAGCAGACTGGTAAGCCAGCCCAGGCGCAATGCCGCCAGGATAAAAAATATGATTCCGCATTCAAAGGAAAGCATGAGCGCGTTATGCAGAGTGTCGCCGGCCAGACCCGGCGCACCGAGCGCGGACGCGACCATGATCGCGGCGACGGACACCGGTCCGACCGATAGCGTGCGGCTGGTGCCGAACAAGGCATAAACCAAGGGGCCTGCGATGCTGGCATACAAACCGGCCTGGGGCGGCAACCCGGCGAGCAAGGCGAACGCCACGCCCTGCGGCACCAGCAACAGCGCCGTGACCACGCCTGCAATGATATCGGCGGGCAGGTGTGCGCGATCATATTGCCCCAGCCAGTGCATTGGCGGCAGCAGCCGCGCAAGACCGGCGGCGGTGCTGGCGGAGACTTGCGCCCGGGAGTTCATGCGCGCCCGGCCGGCTAGGAAAAGCGCGCCAGAATCGAGTTCATCTTTTTCACCCCTTTGCGCAGCTTCGCGCTGCCTGCCAGCTTGCCGTCAATCTGGTGAGTGTAGGCGCAGGCAATCATGGCATAGAAGGACTTGTCGAGCGCGCGCCGCGCCGCGTAGAGCTGGTGCGCGATGTCTTCGCAGTCCGCATCGCTTTCGATCAGTTGCCGGATGCCGCGCAACTGCCCTTCGACGCGCTTCAAGCGCGACAACAGGGCTTTCTTGTCTTTCTCGCTTGCCAGATGTTCCATCTCAAAAAATCCCCAGAAGGTTGCGCAAACCATTCATTGACAGATATACCCGGTAGGGTATACGTTGCTCCCAATATATTCTTCGTGCAAGCACTTTCTGGAACCTCGATACCATCATGGAAAACTTCACCCCCATCAGCGCCCTCATTGGCGGCGCCCTCATCGGGCTGAGCGCCACATTGCTGCTGCTGTTTAACGGCCGCATCGCCGGCATCAGCGGCATCCTTAATGCCTTCATCAATCCGCGCG
>JANNTE010000322.1:0-3464 GCA_031403365.1 Betaproteobacteria bacterium
GGGTGCTCGCCTTGTAACCCACGCCGAGCATCCGGGTTGGCGCCATGGCATTGATGGTTTCCGCGCCGATGAGCGATGCGGTGCTGGCGGTGCCGTAGGCGAGTTGTCCCGGGCGCGCGCTGGCGTAGGCGATGAATTCCCTGGTGCTGGATACCTTGACGCCGGGATGAACCACCAGCATGAACGCCAGTGTGCCGATGCGCGCGATCGGTTCGAAATCCTTGATCGGATCGTAAGGAAGACTCTTGTACAGGTGCGGATTCGCGCTGTGGGTCGAGCTCGTGGTCATGAACAGCGTATGGCCGTCGGGTGGACTTTTCGCCACCAGCGCGGCGCCGATCTGCCCATTGGCACCGGCCCGATTGTCGACAATCACGCTTTGACCGAGGCGTTTCGACAACGCCTGCGCCAGCAACCGTCCGGCGGCATCGGTGGCGCTGCCGGCGGCGAACGGAATGACCAGCCGGATGGGTTTGGAGGGATAGCCCGGTGCGGCCTCCAGAGGCAACGCGCACATCGTGCACAGCGCCAGGATGAGCAGCCCAGGCTGCCTGAAAAAATTCCGTAGCCCGGGCAGCATCGTTTTAGCGCCTGACATTGTCCGGATTTTCTCCATACGGCGGCGAGTAGACCACCAGCACCTTGGCGGGCTGATCGCTGGTGACGGTAAAGACGTGCGGAACGTCCGGCGGGAAGTAGCAGCAATCGCCGGGTTCGAGTTCGCACGCTTCGCCGTCCACCTCCGCGCGCGCCCGGCCTTCCAGCAGGTAGCAGACCTGTTCGATGCCCGGATGCTGGTGCGGCAGCGCACCGTGCCCCTTCGCGATCACGCCCAGTACCATTTCAATGTTTCTTGCGCCGACGTTCTCGGGACCGATCAGGCGGCGGTTCGAGGTTCCGGTGTGATTCGCCGGGCTGTATGGATTTACGTCCGCGGGGTGGACGAAGTACTTCGAGCGCATCGGTGACGACATTGTTTTTCTCCTTATTCCGGGTCTTGAATAACTACGGCTTCGATGCGGATCGCGCAAGCAAGGGCGTTACTGATGTCCGAACAGGACTTCAATGGACAGACCGCCATAGAGCTGCGAATGGCGGATATCTTCCGGCTGCGATTTCGGCCAATCGTACCCGGAATACACTTCCCCCAGAAGCCACGTGCGTCCGAGCGTCTGGCGATACGCAACGCGCGTGCCGTAGTTGGCGATGCTGACCGGCGCATCGGTTTGCCCTGAGACCCCGAACTCGACCAGTCCGGCCTTGCCGCTGCCAAGGCTGCGATACAGCCCGATCCCGGTGCGCCAGCTCCATCCCTGCGTGGATTGCGACCAGGTGCCCTCGTTGAACCAGCGCACCAGGTTTGGCGTGCTGATTTTGAATTCGTAATCGAGCGCAGTAGTCTCGCCCCAGCCTTCATGGCTTCTCCAGAACACTTCCTCGGTGAAGCGCCATTGGGAGATATCGGTGCGCAGAAACTCGCGCCAGTAGCGAATCCTTGTGGACGGAGCCAGCTTGCCCTCCCGGACGCGCAGGCTGGTGCGCAAATCCAGCGACTCGTGATCGTTCTTGATGCCGTCGTAACCGAAACCCACACGCACGGCATCCGACTGCGCGGTGGACGCTGGCTGTACGACTTGCGTGTCAGCCTCGGCATCGGTTCGTTCCAGCAGCGTGGCGCGCGCATCTTCGCGCTCGACATAAAAATTCAGGCGCTGGCTCAGATTTGGGGTTGTCACCCGCAGGCGCAGGCGCAGTTTTGCGTCCACACCGACCCGGTCGCGATGCTCGATTGAGTAGGCGACCCGCCCGCGGATCTTCCGGGCCGCCTCATCGAAGCGCTGATCCCCGAAGAATCCGTCAAACCAGCGCACGGTCGCGCAAATACCGTGATGCAACTGGCGTCGAGACCAGTCCAGTCCCAGAAACTCAACACCGCGCTCCATCGCGCAGGGGTCGGGTTCCGGCACGTCGTCCAGGTCCATGACTGTGTCGGTTCCGACATCGACCTCCAATGCCGGCGACCCGGACGCCGGTGAGTCAACCTGCGCCCCGGACGCGGAGGCGAAGAGGAGTACCGCCAAAAGCAGCAATGGCCGCACCGGTCGGGCAGGCATGGTTTGCACGGTTGGCAGTTTGACTAACGCACTTCTTCGAAACGCCCGCTGGATTCGGAGCGAAACAATGCATCGATCACGCGCATGCCCTGAATCGAGTCTTCGACGCCGTAAGGCAGAGGGATGTCTCCGCGCACCGCGCGCGAAAACATCTCGCCCTGCAGCAGGTACTGGTCGCTTTCGGACAGAACCTCGGTGCGCACGCCGGCGCCGGCCAGCGACGAGCCATCGTCAATGAACAGCATCGTCTTCTGTCCTTGCGGCGCGTTCACCGGAATCTGGATCTCGATGCGTCCCCGGGTGCCGCACAAATGCACGCGCTGATACGGCGTGCATTGCGTGGATACGGTGAAATCTAGATGACGGCCGGAGCCGAAATCCACCAGGGCACTGGTGAGCCGGTCGGTACGGAACTCCGGGTCGCGATCGACCAGCGCGATGCCGCGCCGCGGCTCGGCCTCGAAGAAATAGCGACCCGCGGTGATCGCATAGCAGCCGATGTCATAGAGCGCGCCGCCGCCGATGTCCGCCTGGTTGCGAATATTGCCGGCATCGGTGTTGGAATAGCTGAACAGGAATTGCACGGCGCGCAGGCTGCCGATGCTCCCACTGCGCACCAGTTCGCGCGCGCGCAGCCACTGCGGATGAAAGCGCACCATGAACGCTTCCATGATCAGCACCTTCCCGGCGGCGGCCTGCAATTGCCCTGCCTGTTGCGCGTTGAGTGCAATCGGCTTCTCGCACAACACATGTTTCCCGGCTGCGGCAGCCTGCAATGTGAGCGGCACATGCAGATGATTGGGCAGCGGGTTGTAGATCGCCTCGATATCCGGATCGGCCAGCAATTCTTCGTAGCTGCCGTAAGCCCTGGGAATGCCGAGCAGGTCGGCTGCCTTGCGCGCCGGCTCGAAGGACCGCGATGCGATAGCCTGGATATCGCACCATGCGCTCTTCTGCATTGCAGGCAGCACTTTCTGCAGCCCTATCTTCGCCGTGCTCAGCACTCCCCACCGGACTTTATTCATCTGCGCCTGCCATCCAGAACGTATGCCGGAAGTGTAACCCGGACCGACCCGGTGGCAGAGCGATCGGGTTGATCGCTGCGCGCGAGAGGGTTCCCCGGTTGTATCGTCGCCCCGGATGAAATCGTTTCGCCGGGTCTGAGCCCGTTCTGCTATCGTTACCGGACTGGCACAAGGCGGCACAGTGCGCGCGGCCATGTACCGAAGAGACCATGCCTCCATCCGACAAATTATTAACTGCGCATCCGGGCGGCGAGGGCTCCGCCAGTAACCCGCATCCGGGCGGCGAGGGCGCCGCCAGTAACCCGCATCCAGACGGCGAGGGCGC
>JANNTE010000323.1:0-1620 GCA_031403365.1 Betaproteobacteria bacterium
CGCGCCGTCCTGCCGGCGGGAAGCGGGTACAAGAAACGATCTGACGCGCCACTTCCTCAGAACCCAACAGCGGAGCCAAGATGCCAATGACGCCGAGATCGGGCGCGCGCGAGATGTAGTGATACTGATTCGCCGGCACCCGCGCCATTGGCACCAGATCGAGCCCCCGGCACAGCGCCGCCTGCTCCTTGAGTGTTTCGTAACTGGTGCCGGCGTGCTCCATGTCGATAAGCAGAAACTCCGCGCCGCAGGATTTCACGATCTGCGGTAACCCGGGAACCAGGAACTCCCAGCCGAAACTTCCGAATACCGGCTGGCCGTTAAGCAGCTTTTCTTTGACGGGGTTGGTGCGCATGGCTATTGCCTTTCCAGAAAAGTTCGTCTCTCGCGTTGCCCGCCGCTACCGTTCAGGCGTGAAACTTTCCCACCCATGCGGGATGCTTCAACGCATCGGTATTGACGATCAGGTGCGGCTTGCGGCCGTGCGCAAGATCGACCGCGGCTTTGAATGCGCTCTGGCCGAGCAGGCTCATGCACTCGTCGGTGTGGCAGATCGCGTGTGGCGCGAGGATCACGTTATCCATTTTCAACAGCGGATTGTCGGGAGCAACCGGCTCCTGCTCGAACACATCGATGGCGGCACCGGCGATGCGATTGTTTTTCAGCGCGTCGATGAGCGCCGTTTCCACCACTACCGGCCCGCGCGCGGTGTTGATGAAGTAGGCACCGGGCTTCATCAACGCAAACTCGCGCGCGCCGATCAAGCCCTTGGTTTTTTCATCGAGCAGCGTATTGACCGAGACATAGTCGGATTGGCGCAGCAGCGTGTCCTTGTCGACCATGGCTACACCGAGCGATGTCAAGGCAGATTGCGGCACATTCGGGTCGCAACCCAGCAGCTTCATGCCGAAAGGTTGCGCGAGCCGGAAAATCTCCTTGCCGATATTGCCCACGCCGATCACGCCCAGCGTGCGCCCCATCAGTCCGCCGCCCAGGTAATTGCCTTTCTCCGCCCAGCGACCTTCGCGCGTGAGCCTGTCCTTCAGAAACATGCGGTGCGCAAGCGCGAGCACAAAGCCGATCACGCTCGCCGCCACCGGCCGGCGTACGCCGTCGGGCGAGATGGTGAGCAGTACGCCTTGCTCGGTGCAGGCCGGCACATCGACCGAGTCGTACCCCACACCAAAACGCGCAATCAATCTGGTCTTGCGATTCACGCCAGAGAGCGTCTTGCGCGTGATTTTCGCCGACATCAGGCAGATCGCGTCGTAGGTCGCGGCATATTCCGGCGGCACTTCCGGATCTTTCTCCGGCAGGAATTCCCATTCCACCGCCGGATCTTCCAGCACCTTGAACGCCTCTTCGCCAAAGATCGTGCCCGTGGCGGTAATCGCATCGCGCGAAATGCCTATCTTGAATTTAGCCATTGCGGTTCCTCTCGTCAGCCCGTGATCCCTGCCTCACATCGCCACCGAAAATGCGCCATCCACCGACAGGATATGCCCATTGACGTAGGACGCTTCATCGGAGGCGAGAAACACTGCGACCGGGCCTATTTCATCCAACCGGCCCCAGCGCCCTGCCGGAGTGCGCCGGCACACCCAGTCGTTGAATTCCTTG
>JANNTE010000324.1:0-15571 GCA_031403365.1 Betaproteobacteria bacterium
ATCTTGCCCATGACGCCGCCAGAGCTGTTGGCCGCCGCCATCAGAGTCGGACTGAGCCCGAGCTTGTTGGCGGTAATGACCTGCTGGCTGCCGAACAATGCATTGGATGCCGCATCTGTTCCGGTGAGCGCCACACCGATCCAGCCGATCAGCGTGCCGAAAAACGGATACCACCAGCCGGTTTCCGCGAATGCGAGTCCGAGGGTGCCGTCCATGCCCGAGTAGCGCGTGGTGTAGCCGAGCGCCAGCATGGCAAGAATCGTGAGCAGCGAATACTTCATCAGCCCGAAAGTCTCGATCCAGGTCTTGAACATTTCTCGCGGCTTGAATCCCATGATGAATCCGGCAATCACCGCTGCGATCCAGATGCCGGTCCCGGTCGCCGAAATGAAGCCCCATTTCCATACCGCCGGCTCCAGACGCGGCGCGGCCACCGCCGGCTCCACGCGCTGCACGAGATTATGCAGGCCGGGTATCTGCCATTCCCAATAGGTAATGCCTTTGACGTTCAGGAATGCCTTGACCACCGGCAAGCCCCACATGAACAAGATCACGGTCAGGATCACCCACGGCATCCACGCCTTGATCACCAGATCGCGGCTGTGCCCATGACTGACCTTCAGGGCATCGGCCGTGGCCACGGTATTCCCGTTTCCGGATGCGTCGATCATGACCCTCTTCGGTTTCCAGACGGCCAGGAACAATGCAAGTATCACCATCGAGATCATCGCACCCAGCATATCGACCAGCCACGGGCCGTGATAATTCGAGATCACGAACTGCGGAATCGCAAAGGACAGGCCTGCGACCAGCACCGCCGGCCAGACGTCCAGCGTACGCCGCCAACCGCAGAACGTCACCACCAGCCAGAACGGCACGATCACCGAAAAGAACGGCAACTGCCGGCCCACCATGGCGGAGAGCGTGAGCAAGTATTCAGGGTTCTCCGGCTGCGTGACCGAATGCAGCACGATGATCGGCGTACCCAGGCCGCCAAAGGCCACCGGCGCGGTATTGGCAATCAGCGACAGGCCGGAAGCAGCCAGTGGTGAAAACCCAAGGCCGATCAGAATCGCCGCAGTCACCGCCACCGGTGTGCCGCCGCCGGCCGCACCTTCAAAAAAAGCACCGAAGCAAAATGCGATCAGTATCAGTTGCAGTCTGCGGTCGTTGGTGATGCCGCCGATGCTGTCCTGCAAGACGGTAAACAATCCGGCTTTCAGCGTCATGCGGTAGAGGAAAATCAGATTGAAAATGATCCAGCAAATCGTTGTAGTGGCAAACAACGCGCCGTAAAAACTGGCGCTCGCCGCCTGCTGCGTCGGCATACCCACCACCCATAACGCGATTCCCAGCGCCGCGATCAGGCCGGCGACCGCAGCGTAATGGGCGCGAATATGAAAAACACCCAAACCGCCGAGCAATACAATGACCGGAATCGCGCAGACGAACGTAGACAGGACCGTGCTGCCGAGCGGATCGTATACTTGGGACCAGACCATGACATTTCCCCCTGAATTTATTTTCTTGTGTTGACTGGACGCTTGCGCAATGGGCGCCCTCCAATCGCGCGCCAGTATAGTCGAGTTGTCCGCTTGCGACATCACTCACCGCAGCTGGTTTCGCGGTGACGGAAAAGGCCCTCGATATGCTCAGCCAGCACTACTTGCAAACCAAGGTCCATTCTGAAACCGAGCTGCCATGACCCATCACCCGGAACCCGCAGAACCTGACGCACTGCCACTCCCGCCACCGGTCGCAGTATCGTTTGGCGAGGCATTTCGTTTCTGGCTCAAACTCGGATTCATCAGCTTTGGCGGCCCGGCCGGACAAATCGCGATCATGCATCAGGAACTGGTGGAGCGACGGCGCTGGATTTCAGAGCGGCGCTTCCTGCATGCATTGAACTACTGCATGGTGCTGCCAGGCCCGGAAGCGCAACAACTGGCGACTTACATCGGTTGGCTAATGCATCGGACCTGGGGCGGCATCGTCGCTGGCGGCCTTTTTGTGCTGCCCTCGCTGTTCATTCTGATCGCCTTATCCTGGATCTATCTGGCTTTTGGCGAATCGCCTCTGGTCGCCGGCGTGCTCTACGGTATCAAGCCGGCTGTGACCGCGGTGGTGTTGTTCGCGGCCTACCGAATCGGTTCGCGCACCCTTCGCAACCCCGTGCTGTGGGCCATCGCGACGGCGGCGTTTCTCGCCATTTTTGTGTTTGAGGCGGCATTTCCGCTGATCGTGCTTGCCGCCGCGATGATCGGTGCCGCCGGTGGACGCTGGTTCCCGGCCTGGTTTTCCTTCAAAGCCGGCCATCACGCCGAGGGCAATTACGGCGCGGCAATCATCGATGACCATACGCCCACTCCGGAGCATGCGCGATTCGCCTGGCGCCGCCTGCTTATCGTTCTGGCGGTCGGCCTGGGAATCTGGACCATGGCTATCGCCGGACTGGTGCTTCAGTTCGGTGCGCAAAGCGTCTTCACCAGCATGGCCTGGTTCTTCACCAAGGCGGCGCTGCTGACCTTTGGCGGCGCATACGCAGTGCTGCCCTATGTGGTGCAGGGCGCTGTCGAGCAGCATCATTGGTTGACCACCACCCAGATGATCGACGGCCTTGCGCTCGGAGAAACCACTCCCGGACCACTCATCATGGTTGTGGCCTTTGTAGGATTCGTCGGCGCGTGGACGCTGGCTCCGTTCGGAGTGGACGCCGCAGCGCTTGCCGGAATCGCCGCCGCCGTTGTCGTGGCCTTCTTCACCTTTCTGCCGTCATTTATTTTCATCTTCCTTGGCGGACCACTGGTGGAAACCACGCACCGCCAGCCACGGTGGACCGCTCCGCTTACCGGAATCACCGCGGCAATCGTGGGCGTGATTCTCAATCTGGCGCTGTTTTTCGCCTGGCATGTATTCTGGCCGGAGGGAGCGCAAGGGCATTTCGAGTGGCCTCTGGCCCTCATCGGACTGGGCGCGCTCATTGCCTTGTTCCGTTTCAAGGCGGGCATCATCAAGACCATTGCCGCCTGCGGTCTGGCCGGACTGCTGATCCGGCTGATGGCCTAGCAGCCTGTCGGACTCAGGTGTTCGATGGCGAAACGGCGGGAGAGCGAGGACAGATTTTGACGATTTCGAAGCGCATGTCGGGAAATATGTAAGGATAAAGCGGCGCAATCATGGGCCGCTCTCGCGCGGTTACAGCCGGATCATCCTGAGTCCGACAGGCTGCTAGAGCGTGTAGCGGACGACGATGCGCGCCAGGCGCGTCTTTTGCGCGTTCCAGTGAATGAAGCGCTGGCAGACTTCCTTGCCGTCGGCCTGGTTGCGCTCGTAGAACGCATCGACAAATTTCGCTGCACCGGCATCCTGTCCCGCCTGCACTCTGGATTCCAGCCAGGTCTGCGCTGCGTCTTCGGTGCGGGTGTATAGCTGCACTTCGGTAACCACCGCTGCTGCCGGAATGCTGGCGCAAATGGACGCGGTAAGCGCGTTGGCTTCATCGCACTGTGCCGGCGCGATCATAGCCGGTGATTTCTTCACGCAAGGCGGCAGACCGATGACGGCGGCCACACCCTCCGCGCCGCGCACGCGCTCGGCGGCAAGCCGCGTTTCGGTGCTGGATTGATCGTTCTTTTGCGTACCGGCACGTTCCAGCCGAGCGGCCGCATCACCGAGGTCACGCAAGCGCGTCTGCATCTCCTGGCGCAGCACCTTGTCATCTTCGCGCGTGCTCATGTTCTGGTACTCGGAAAAAGCATAGCCGCCGACGAATGCGGCCAAAATCACGCCGAAAATTGCCAGCCAGTTGCCGGACTTGCGCGAAACGGGCTTGCCGGCTGCCCTTTCGGCGGCCTGGCGGCGGGCATTGCCCAGCAGCTGCACCATCGCGGTCGCAAACGTGGCGCTGGCGCCGATCAGGGCCGCCATGACGGGGTCGGATAAATTCATCGGTTGCGATGCTACCGCTTCGCGCGCTGTCGTGGAAGTCCGGTTCAGTGACTGCCGGCGCCCGGTGCGTGGCGGTGCTATAGTTTCCCCGTCTTGTACCTTAAGAAACTCATGCGACTCGACCTGAACTACGGCCGCGACGGTTATGCCCTGACAATGCGCGACGACTGGGACGTGACCGTCATCCGCAAGCCGGCAATGCCGCTGCAAGCCGATCCGGCAGCGGCGCTACGCAATGCGCTGGCGCAGCCAGTGGGCGCAGACACACTGGGGCGCGAAGCGCGCGGGAAAAAGACTGCCTGCATTCTGATCTGCGATATTACGCGTCCAGTACCCAATGGCCTGCTGTTGCCGGAAATTGTCCGCCAGTTGCTCGATGCGGGGATGAAAGCCGACGCCATTACCGTTCTGGTTGCAACCGGGTTGCACCGCCCCAATGAAGGCGCGGAACTTGAAGAACTGGTCGGCGATCCGTGGGTACTGAAGACCGTGCGCGTGGTGAATCACTTCGCGCGCGACGATGCGGCGCATGTGGATCTGGGCCGCACGCCGCGCGGAACCCCGGTCAAGCTTGACCGTCGTTTCGTCGAGGCGGATCTTAAAATCGCCACCGGTCTGGTCGAACCGCATTTCATGGCGGGGTATTCCGGCGGTCGCAAGGTCATCGCCCCCGGCATTGCGCACCGCGACACCATCACCACATTTCACAGCGCCCGCTTCATGGCGCATCCGAAGGCTGACAACTGCATACTCGAGGGCAACCCCTTGCATGAGGAACAACTCGAGATCGTGCGCATGCTCGGCCATGTCCTCGCAGTGAACACGGTCATCGACGAACATCGCCGCTTGTCCTTTGTAAACTACGGCGGCATATTGGAAAGCCATCGTGACGCGGTCCTGTTTGCGCAACGCTTCACCCGCGTGCCGGTCGGACGGCGATTTAAGACCGTGGTCACCAGCGCCGCCGGCTACCCGCTCGACAAGACCTACTACCAGACGGTGAAAGGCATGGTCGGTCCGATCGACATTCTCGAACCCGGCGGCAATCTGGTGATTGTCTCGGAATGTTCCGAGGGACTCGGGTCGGTTGAGTATGCCGATGCGCAACGGCGCCTGATCGCACTTGGCAAGGAGGGATTTTTCGCCGACATCAGCCGCAAACAATTTGCCGACGTCGACGAGTGGCAGACGCAAATGCAGTTGAAGCCGATGAAGGCCGGCGCGGTGCATCTGTATGCCGGCGGCCTGACGGCAGATGATCGGGCGCTGACCGGCGTTCATCTGACTGATTCGGTCGAAGATACTTTGCAACATTGCATCGAACAAAGCGGGGATAGCGCGCTGGCGGTCATACCCGAAGGGCCATATGTGGTCCCCTACTATCAGCCGGCCTGAGGAGAAAACCATGATCGGAGAAAGAATCGAAGTCAATATCGCAGGCGGGCTCGATATTCCAATGCCGCGCATGGTCAGTGTGCGCCAGAAATTCGACAGCTCGCACCTGGGCGATATTCCGGGCGCCATTGCCAGGGAATTCCAGCGCCCCGAAGTTCTGGCCCGAATCAAGCCGGGGCAAATCATCGCGGTGGGCTGCGGCAGCCGCGGCATCGCCAACATCGCCACCATTGCAAAGTGCGTGATCCGCGAGCTGCAAGTGCTCGGTGCGCAGCCTTTCGTTTTCCCGTCGATGGGCAGCCACGGCGCCGCGACCGCCGAAGGCCAGAAAAAAGTACTGGCGGGTTATGGCATCTCCGAAGCAAGCATGGGCGTTCCGGTCAAAGCCACCATGGACACCGTCATCGTTGGAAGCCTCGATGACGGCACGCCTGTACACATGGACCGCCATGCCGCCGAGGCCGATGGCATCGTGGTCATCAATCGCATCAAGCCGCACACCGCGTTCCGTGGCGCCACCGAGAGCGGGGTGACCAAGATGCTGTCCATCGGCATCGGAAAAATAAACGGTGCCGCCACTTACCACCAGCACGGCATGGATACATTTCCCACGCTGCTGCCCAAGGTTCGGGACTGCAATATTGCCAATCGAAACGTTCTGTTTGGTGTGGGCATTGTCGAAAATGCGCATGATCAGACGGCGCTGATCGAAATCATGCCTGCCGGCCAGATCGCATCCCGCGAACCAGTGTTGCAGGAAATGGCCAAGCGCCTGATGCCGCGACTTTACTTCGACGATATCGACGTGCTTATCATCGACGAGATGGGCAAAAACATCAGCGGCGCGGGTTTCGACCCGAATATTACCGGGCGCAACCGGCGCGCGGTGAATTGGAATTTCGGACCCAGGGTCAAGAAGATTGTGGTGCTCGGCCTTACCCCGGAAACCAATGGCAATGCCACCGGTTTGGGTGGAGCGGATGTGATCACCATGCGGCTGTTCAAGGAAATCGACATTCCTTCGACTTACGCCAACATTATCACTTCGATGAACCTCGACGGCGGCGCGATCCCGATGGTCATGAATACGGATCAGGAGGCCATCCAGCTCGCGGTAAAGACGGTGGTACGGGTCAAGCCCCGGGATTGCCGCATCGTACGCATTCGTAATACTCTGGAACTTGCAAATATCCAGGTATCCGAACCAATGCTCGCCGAAGTGCGCGCAAGCGGCGATCGCCTCCAGATCGCCGCTGTGCCCACCGCGTTTGCCTTCGACAAGCAGGGCCGGCTGGCGCCGTTTCCGTCCGCTCACGAATGGTCAACCGTTGCCGCTGCGGTTCGTTAGCGGAGATGCCCCCAGGCGGGCATTTTTTTCAACTTGCTTTTCAACACACGCTACAGGGAGAGAATGCCATGAAAAAGATTATCGTATTGCTTGGCCTCGCCATGCTTGCCATGCCGGTTCTGGCAGAAACCGAGCAGCAAGGAAAGATGAAGACCTGCAATGCCGATGCGGCAAAGAAGGAATTGAAAGGCGAGGAGCGCAAGGCGTACATGAAACAGTGCCTCTCCGCCAAGGCCGAAGCCAAACCGGAAACCGCAGCGACGCCTGCAGCCAAGGAGGAGAAGAAATCCATGACCCCGCAACAGGAGAAAATGAAGACCTGCAATGCGGATGCTTCGGCGAAGAGTCTCAAGGGCGATGAACGCAAGAAGTTCATGAGCCAGTGCCTGAAAGCGAGTTAAACCACAATGCCGGCCGGCGCAATCCGGCCGCCAAACTGCCTAGAGGATGAAAACATGACGCGATTACTAGTATTGCTTACAGCGCTATTGCTCGCCTTGCCGGTCTGGGCGGATGATGACGACGAAGACGACGACAAGGGCAAGAGGCACGCTCGTGGCGAGGAGATGAGATCCGAGCGCGCCAATTGCGAACAACAAGCCAATCAGCGCAATCTGATTGGCAAAGAGCGCAAGCGCTTTGTGAAGGATTGCACTAAAAGCGACAGGCGTGGCAACCGCCGCGATGACCGCGATCAGCATCGTAGCGACAAGCCCGCCAGCACCCAGCCCGCACCGGCACCCGCCCCGACGGCAAAACCGGCACCGACGACCGCTCCCGCACCGACACCAGCACCGACGACTGCTCCCGCACCGGCACCGACGACACAGCCTGTGCCTCAACCCGCGACGCCGCCAGTTGCTAGTCCTGCACCTGCACCAAAGCCGGTTGCTGCCAAGTACCCGCCTGGCAGCGTCGAGCGTCAGAAGCAGTGCGATGCGGATCCGGAAAACAAGACCCTCAGTCAACGATTGCGCTGCTATACCGCCCCCTGAATGGCCCGGCATTTCCCAAGAAACCCCGCTGCGGCGGGGTTTTTTTCCGGCCTGACCAATCGCTCTGAAAACGCATCAGCGTGACGAAGAAATTGCGCATCGGTTTCGCTGGCGCCGGCGCCATCAGCCAGTTCCATCTTGCCGGGTGGTCGGAAGTACCCGACGCGCAAGTCGTGGCGCTTTGCGATCCCGACGAAGCCAAGGCCCGCGCCAAGGCACAGACCTTCAATGTTCCCACCGTCTATACCGATTTCCGCACCATGATCGAACGCGAAAAACTGGACGCTGTGGATATCGCCACCCCGGTGGATACCCATGCACCGCTGTCCCGTCTTGCCGCAGACGCGGGATTGCATGTGTGCTGCCAGAAGCCGTTGACGCCGACAGTGCGCGAAGCCGAAGAACTGATTTCTTACGTCGGCGATCGGGTGCGCTTCATGGTGCATGAGAATTACCGGTTCCGTCCGCACTACGTCGCAATGCGCGAGTGGCTGCAACAAGGCCGCGTCGGCGATATCACCCAGGCGCGCATCAGCGTGCGCTGCCAGGGGATGATCGAAGCCAACGGCGTGCCGCCCTTTTTACTGAACCGCCAGCCGTATCTCAAAGGCTTTAAGCGCCTGCTGATATTCGAGGTCCTGATCCACCACCTGGACGCCATGCGGGTGTTGCTCGGTCCGCTGCATGTGGTCGCGGCGCAGCTCGGCAAGATCAATCTGGAACTGGCGGGCGAAGATGCCGCTGTGGTGTTGCTAAAGGGTCCCGCAGGCTTGAGCGCGGTACTTGACGGAAACATATCGGCCCCCGGCTACGGCCCGCTGCCGACTGACCGGGTCGAAATCATGGGGACCCGTGGCACGCTGATTTTCGATCGCGATCGGCTGTTCATGGCGGGCTCCACGGAAGCACCGGTCATCTTCGACCTGGCGAAGAACTACCAGATCTGCTTCAGTTCCGCAGTGCGCGAGTTTGTTCAAGGCATTCAAACCGGCAAGCCGTTTCCGACCGATCGGCTGGACAATCTGGAAACCCTGAAACTCATGGAAGCCTGTTACGTCGCAGCCGGGGTGCACGTCTGAGCGACGCCCGCGCGCCTCTGCCCCCGCTCCTATGCACCGGAGGAGCAGCGGAAGTCGGTGGCAAAATCAATTCCGGTTATGCTATTGCGGCAGGGATATTGACGCTATTGTCGGGACGCCTTGCCAGAACCCATGAAGACTCGTTGAAAACCCATTTAGAGAGGGAGGAGCAAATGAGCAACAGCATGCAACGCAAGATCGAATTAGCCTATGCCCGCCGAAAATTTCTGCGCAACATCGCGATCGGTGGCACCGCCGCCATCGGCGCACCGGCCCTCGCAGTGGCGAAGGATTGCAATCTTACCGAACAGGAGATACTCGGTCCGATGTATAACTATGGCGCGCCCTTGTTCCAGGTCAAACTGGCGGGCGACGACGAGCCGGGGCAAAAGCTCATGCTCAGAGGTGCGGTGTTAAGTCAGGATTGCCGCACGCCGTTGCCGCATACCGTCATCGAAATCTGGCAAGCCAACGACGCCGGGGTGTATGATAAAAAAAGGCCCGGCGATTTTCTCGAGCCCGCGCCACCCTTCCATCTGCGCGGCATGTTGCTGACAGACGCAAACGGCCGCTATGAAATTGAGACCATCGTGCCCGGCGCCTACCCGATTCCTCCGGGTGTGCCCGGTCTGGAGAAATACGGCGGCCTGACCCGCGCCCGCCACATCCACATCAAGGTGCTGCCATTTCTGCACACGGCCCTCGCGACACAGCTCTACTTCAAGGGCGATGAGCACCTGGCTGGCGATCCCTGGGGCGGCCACAAGCCGTCGCTGGCGCTTAACCTCAAGCAGGATGGCCGCTACATGGTCAGCAACTTCGATTTCGTTTTGGGCACCGGCTTGTAGGAAGCCAGAACTGACAGCGCCCGCGCAAAGCGGGCGTTGGATCGACTGATTTGGCACTGCTGTCCGGTCGCGGATCGTCACTCGGACGAATCCCTATCCGGGTTTGAACTCGGCGCCCAGTTTGCGTCGTTGACGTTGTGCGGCTTGACTCTTCATTCTTGACCATCAGGAACTCCTTCTTCGCCAGACCTGAAACAGTCCAGCGTAATGACCAGAGTTTTCACTTAAGCACTGTGCAGATTCCCCGGGCCACTTCTGACATTCGCAAAGTCGGAACCGACCGGTAGAATCGGCACACGCAACAAGACGACAATCAGATTGAGGAGGGTCAAGCCATGGCAAGTCATGCAACCGGAGATGGGGGTATCCCACCGCGCGACGCTGCAAAGCGCGGATTGAAGCGCGTCATGAGCCTTGGCGGAACCTACGGTACGCGCAACTACACAGTCAAGGATCTGCGGGACCAGAAAGGCAAGCGGGTTCTGGTCGAGACGCTGCCTTTTTCTCCGGAAGAGGCGGCGGCCGCTGAGGAAGCCGGCATCGATACGATGAAAGTACGCTTCGACCCGAAGCGGCCCGAACTTGCGGCGGCGATTCGAAAAGCCGCGCCCAATACCTTCATGTCATTTTCGGTGCCGCTGGTGGCGGCGGCAAGCGAGACCGAGGCGGTGCGGCTCGCCTATCAGGCGATGGAACTGGGGGCGGATGGCATCATGTGCCAATGGTCACCGCGATTCATCAGTGCCGCCGCAGAAGCCGGCGTGCCAGTGCAGGGCCATGCCGGACTGGTTCCGAGAAAGAGCACCTGGACCGGCGGCTTGCGCGCGGTCGGCAAGACGCTCGATGAAGCGCTTTGGATCTATCGGGAGATAAAAAGCCTGGAACAGGCCGGTGCCTGGGCGGTGGAAGTCGAGGTGATCCCTGCGGCGTTGCTGGCGGAAATCACCAAGCGCACAACGTTGCTGACCTCATCCATCGGCGCCGGCAGCGGTGGGGACATCCAGTTCCTGTTCGCGGAAGATATTCTCGGCAGCAACGGCCCGCCCTACCCCAGGCATTCGAAGCAGTATCGAAATCTGCACAAGCTGCGTGAAGCAATGCAGGCGGAACGCATCGGCGGATTCAAGGACTTCATCGCGGATGTGCGATCGGGTGGATTTCCCGGCCCGGAGCACATCATCAAGGCGCCGGAGGGCCTGGTCAAGGCGTTCGTCGATCAAGCCGAAAAGGGCAATCGCTGACCAGGCTTTCGCGGCCTCGGGCTTCAACCGCTAGTCATTGTCCTTAGTGGCTTTTGATGCGCTCGGCAGGGTCACCTCCTCCGCTAGTTCCTGATCACGCAACGCCTTGTCGTAGAACTCGGTAAAACAGCTGATCGTGATATCGCAGGAGACGGTCACGCCGCGTTGATCGCCCTGCCATTCGTAGATCTTGTGTCGATTATTTGATGTCTGCGGCTCGCCGTGTCTTTCTTTCAGGTGCGCAAGGATATTCTTCAGCTCATTCGTCCCAACGCTCAGATAGGTGCCGCTGACGAAACTGCCTCTATAAAAATGATAGCTGATGCGCCTGACTTCTATGCCAGCGAAAAACGGCCGGTCCGACAGGCGTCGATAATGACCGGAATCGCCCGATTCGGTAATCGTGCGCAGCGTGCTGCGATAACTCTCCAGGGGCGCGCCCCACTTAATACCGAGAAAATCGGCCGGCTCGTTTTGCATGGCATTGCCGATCGCCGGAAACACAAGCGCAGCCAGCGCACAGATCATCCACCCTGCTCCTGTTCTCACAACTTTCTCCTTGGTCATTGCTGCATTGATCATCTTACCAGCCCGTGCTCATGCGGTTCCGGGCATCTGGATGGCGCAATTGCAGCGTGCTGACGGCCAACTCAATAGCCCTTGCTTCGATCAACAACGCCCTGCGGAACTTCGCCACACTCCAATCGCCGGATGCTGTCAATGACCTGCGCCTGCGCGAGCAGCGCGTTGGTCTGCGCCGCCACGTGGGGTGTGATGATGATTTTCGGGTGCACCCAGAACGGGTGATCGGCCGGCAGGGGTTCGTCGCGAAACACGTCGAGCATGGCCCCGGACAGGTGGCCGGAATCGAGCGCCGCGATCAGCTCCGTATCGACAACATGGCCCCCGCGCGCAATATTGACCAGATACCCACCGCGCGGCATCAGTGAAAGTGCACCCGCATGCAGAATGTTTTCCGTCTGCGCAGTGAGCGGCAGAACGTTGATCACGACCCGTGATCGCGCCAGCAGTTTGCCAAATCCCGGCTCGCCCAAAAATACTTCAACGCGTTCGAACCGGACGCCACGGCGGCTCCAGCCGCAGACCGGGAAACCCATGTTCGCCATCCGGTTCGCCACGGCACTGCCGATGGCGCCCATTCCCAGTACACCAATCGACCAGTCGCGCGCGATGGGTTCCTGCAACGGCCGCCAGAGGCGCTTGCCTTGCTGGCTGGCGTATTCGCCCATGCGGCGCTGGAAATGCAGCACCGCGTACATGGCGTATTCCGACATCTGCTGCGCAAAGCCCGCGTCCACCAGTCTGATGATCGGCACATCCGGCGGCAAGGTCGCGTCGGCCAGCAGGCGATCCACCCCCGCGCCCAGCCAGAGCACGGCGCGAAGATTGGGCAGTCGCGCCAGCAAACCCAGCGGCGGGTTCCAGGCAAGAACGTACCGGACCTGGTCCAAAACGACGGATTCAGAATAGACGCGAAAACCCAGGCCAGGAAAGGCTTGCGCGAGCGCATGGCGCCAGGGATCGGGAGAATCCGTGGGACTGCAAAAGAGAATGCTCATGCAGTGATTCCGGCGCAATGTTCGCTGCTCAAAGGCACCTCCTGATGCACGCCTGTCGTCCCGCAGCAGCCTGGCTCAAAGCCGCTCTATCAGCGCCGCGATGCCCTGCCCGACCCCGATGCACATCGTTGTCAGTGCATAGCGGGCCTTGCGCTCCCGCAATTCATACACGGCAGTGGCCACCAGCCGTGCCCCGCTCATGCCCAAAGGATGACCCAGCGCAATTGCTCCGCCGTTGGGATTCACGCGGGCATCGTTGTCCTGAATTCCGAGTTGGCGCAACACGGCAAGCCCCTGCGCAGCAAAGGCTTCGTTCAATTCGATCACCTCAATCTGGTCGAGCCTGATCCCGGTGCGGGCGAGCAGTTTTTGCGTGGCCGGCACCGGCCCGATGCCCATGACGCGCGGCGCGCAGCCCGCGACCGCCACGCCGAGAACGCGCGCCAGCGGTGTCAGGCCGTGGCGTTTCGCAGCGGCTTCGCTGGCCATGATCAGGGCGCAGGCGCCATCGTTTACGCCGGAGGCATTGCCCGGCGTGACCGTGCCGTCGGGCTTGACCACGCCTTTTAGTTTGCCCAGTGCCTCCATGCTTGTTTCGCGCGGATGTTCATCTTTGTCCACCACGACGGCATCACCTTTTTTTGCCGCAATCGTCACTGGCACGATCTCCTTCGCCAACCGGCCATTTCTCTGTGCGGCGGAGGCTTTCGCCTGCGAACGTAGCGCAAAGGCATCCTGATCGGTGCGCGAGATGGCGAATGCCTGCGCCACGTTTTCAGCGGTTTCGGGCATTGAATCCGTGCCGTAGAGCTGCTTCATCAGCGGGTTCACAAAGCGCCAGCCTATAGTGGTGTCGTACACGGCATTGGTCCTTGAAAAGGCGCCGTCGGCCTTGGGCATTACGAAAGGCGCGCGCGACATGCTCTCCACACCGCCGGCAATCATGAATTCGGCCTCACCGGATTTGATGGCGCGCGCGGCAATGCCCACTGCGTCCATGCCGGAACCGCACAACCGGTTGATGGTACCGCCGGGAATTTCCTTCGGCAGCCCCGCCAGCAGCAAGGCCATGCGCGCGACGTTGCGGTTATCTTCTCCGGCCTGATTGGCGCAGCCGAACACGACGTCATTCACTGCGCTCCAGTCCGCTGCCGGGTGGCGTGACATCAATTCGCGCAAAGGGATCGCGGCCAGATCGTCGGGGCGCACCGAGGAAAGTGCGCCACCATAACGGCCAATCGGAGTTCGCAGGGCGGCGCAAATGAAAGCTTCGGTCATGATTTTTCCTGGGTCGGTTCCGGGTGATTGATGGTAATCCGGCGCTGTGAATCGGGCATAATCCCTAGCGAAGAAACCATTAAAGCCTCCCTCACCCCAGCCCTCTCCCGGAGGGAGAGGGGATTCAGGGGGCACATCATTATATGTGGAGGCAACATGGCCCAGCACCTGGGACCATATGATTACATCATCATCGGCGCCGGTTCGGCGGGTTGCCTGCTGGCCAATCGCCTGAGCGCTGATGCAAACACGCGCGTGCTGCTGCTGGAAGCCGGCGGCAACGATAACTGGATCTGGTTCCATATCCCGGTTGGCTATCTCTACGGGATCGGCAATCCGCGCGGCGACTGGTGCTTTCAGACCGAACTCGACGCTGGCCTCAACGGCCGCAGCCTCGCCTATCCGCGCGGCAAGGTGATCGGTGGCTCGTCCTCGATCAACGCTATGATCTATATGCGCGGGCAGGCCGCCGACTACGACCATTGGCGCCAGCTCGGCCTGCCTGGCTGGGGCTGGAACGACGTGCTGCCCTATTTCAAGAAGCACGAGGACAGTTTCCTCGGGCCGAGCGACAACCATTCGGTCGGCGGCGAGTTGCGGATCGAGTTTCCGCGCGTGCGCTGGGAACTCCTGGAGATCGTGCGCAAGGCGGCGGAGCAAGTCGGCATTCCGCCGATCCCGGACTTCAACACCGGCGACAACGAGGGCTCCTGCTATTTCCATGTGAACCAGAAACGCGGCCGACGCTGGTCGGCGGTGAGCGCGTTTCTCAAGCCCGCACTCAACCGACCGAACCTGCGCCTTGAAACCGGCTGCATGGTCGAGGGCCTCGATTTCGAAGGCCGCCGCGCCACGGGCGTACGCTGGCGCCAAGACGGAGCGCTGAAGTCCGCACGCGCGCGACGCGAAGTAATTCTCGCCGCCGGCTCGATCGGCACGCCGCAGATTCTTCAGCTCTCGGGCGTCGGCCCTGCCGCGCATTTGCGCGAGCAAGGCATTGCGGTGGTGCTGGACAAGCCCGGTGTCGGCGGCAATCTGCAGGATCATTTGCAGCTGCGGCTGATCTTCAAGGTCTCAGGCATCAAGACGCTGAACGAGACGTATCTCTCGCTGTTCCAGCGCGGGCTCATGGGCCTCGACTATGCGCTGCGCCGGCGCGGGCCGCTGACCATGGCGCCCTCGCAACTCGGCCTGTTCACGCGCTCCGATCCCGCGCGCGAGCGCGCCAATATCCAGTTCCATATCCAGCCGCTCTCGCTCGACCGGTTCGGCGAGCCGCTGCATACGTTCCCGGCTTTCACTTTGAGCGTGTGCAACCTGCAGCCGACGAGCCGCGGTCAAGTACGGCTGCGCTCCACCGACCCCATGGCAAAGCCCTCAATCAAGCTCAATTACCTCTCGACCGACGAGGACCGGCGCGTCGCCATCGACTCGATCCGCGTCGCACGCCGGCTCGCAGCGGCACCGGCGCTTGGGCCCTATCGGCCTTCCGAATATCTCCCGGGCCCCAAGGTCGGCGACGATGAGGCATCGCTGATCAAGGCCGCCGGCGACGTCGGCACCACGATTTTCCATCCGGTCGGTACGGCCAAAATGGGCCGCGAGACCGATCCGATGGCGGTGGTGGATGGAAGGCTGCGCTTCATCGGGATCGACGGTCTGCGCATCGTCGATGCTTCGATCATGCCGACGGTCACGTCGGGCAACACCAATGCGCCAACCTACATGATCGCCGAAAAGGGCGCGGCGATGATCCTGGAAGACGCGCGGCGCTAGGCGGCGCTTACTTTGCCGGGTTTAGAATCCGCACCGGCTTGCCGGCGAGCCAGGCGACGATGTCCTCAAGCGCCTGGCCATAG
>JANNTE010000325.1:0-1531 GCA_031403365.1 Betaproteobacteria bacterium
GCGCGCGCTGACGGCCGCACTCTGATGCTGGTGTGCGGCTGCGCGCTGCTGTTGATCGCCATCGGCCCTTACGTATTGCCCGCCTACATGGTCAACAGCCTGATCCGCGCATTCCTGTACGCCGCGGTCGCGCTGACGGTGGATGTTTTGTGGGGCTACGCCGGCATTCTGACTTTCGGGCAGTCGGCGTTTTTCGGCGTGGGCGCTTATGCCGCCGGGCTGATCTTTACCCACGCCGGTTTTGGCACCGGCTATGCCGCGCTGGCATTGGTGAGCGGCATCGCGGTGGCGATGATCGTTGCGGCAGTGGTTGGCTGGCTGGCGTTTTATCAGGGCGCTTCGCCGCTGTACGGATCGGTCATCACACTGGTCTTGCCGATTGTGGTCACGCAGATTCTCTACTCCGGGGGCAACTTCACCGGATCGAGCAGCGGCCTGTCCGGATTTGAGAGTTTCGATTTTTCCATGGAGGCCTGGTTCTGGATTGCCGGGGTATTTCTCGTGGTGCTTACAGCGACTGCGTGGTTGTTCGTGCGCAGCGACGCCGGGCGAATTCTGGTGGCGATCCGTGAGAACGAGCAGCGCTGCGAGTATGTCGGCATCAATGTCTCGCGCGTGAAAATCCTGTTGCTGGTCGTATGCGCCGCCATCGCAGCGATTGCCGGCTACCTGTTTGCCGGCGTGCAGATGGTGGTTGCACCGGAATACGCCGGATTCGTGTTCGGCACCGAACTGCTGATCTGGGTGGCACTTGGCGGGCGCGGCACGCTGATTGGCCCGGTGATAGGGACTTTGGTGCTCGATGTCAGTACGTCGTATCTGAGCGGCAATCTGCCCTTTGTCTGGAAGCTGGTGATCGGCTCTGCTTTTGTGATCGTAATCGTCGCGCTGCCGCAGGGACTGATGCCTTTGATCAGGAGTGGCATCCGGGCGTTATTTGGCCGGGGGAAGAAAGCACCGGCGGAATTTGTTCCGCTGCTCGAGCCAGCCCTTGAACAGCCCTTCTCCGGACTGGCGGGCGCAGGCCATCTGGCGCTGTCGGTGCTCGAAGTGCGCAAGCAATTCGGCAGTCTCAAAGTCCTTGACGGCATTGGCTTCGCCGCAAAGCGCGGCGAGCTGTTGAGTCTGGTCGGGCCGAACGGCGCCGGTAAGACGACGCTCATGCGCTGCATCGCCGACGGTGGCGAGCGCTCCAGCGGCACGGTGCTGATCAATGACCACGATATTCTCAAACTTGCGCCGTATGACTGCGTCGCGTTTGGCGTGGGCCGGAAGTTTCAGACCGCGAACGTATTTGAAACCCTGACCGTGGCGCAGGCGCTGCGCATTGCGCGCACGCGGCTTACGCCGCCCTCACTTTGGACGCGCGCGGAAACACTTGCCTTGCCGCACGCCTCCTTGCAGGTGATTCGGGCGACCGGACTTGACGCGCAACTGGGTGTCGAGGGGCGCCATCTCTCCCACGGCATGAAACAGGCGCTGGAACTGGCGATGGTGCTGGCGCTGGAACCCAGCGTGCTGCTGCTCGATG
>JANNTE010000326.1:0-11591 GCA_031403365.1 Betaproteobacteria bacterium
TTGCGCGGCGAACAGAATGCGGCCGTGCCGCCGGTCTGGATTGCGCACCACTATTGAGCCTTCCAAAATACATGACAGAACTTCAATTCAAAGTCGCTTCCCTCATCCCCACCCTTCTAACGGGGTACTCCGGGCTTTCGCCAGGGTATCCCGGAGGGAGAAGGGCTTTTGCGTCCCTCTCCCTCCGGGACAAGGGCGCACTTGAAGCGGAGCAGAGGGAACGAGGGAAGAATGTGTCATGAGTTACAAAAAGATCAATAATTGCGTGCCATTATCAGTGCGCCGGCGTTCGCCGGCTCCCGGGATTCTCGCGCCTGTCGGTGCCGGCAGCAGGACGAAGGTGAAACGGGTGAGAGTGCTCGCGGATGCCGCGCTTGCCCGGCCTGATCCCGTCGCACTCAAGTTTGCCCCGGCGCTGCCGAAGCAGCTTGCAAAGGTTCCCCTGGTTGATCGGGCGCGGGGCGCTGTGCGCATCGGATGGGATGCCAGTCGAACAGGCAAGGAAATGGGCGAAACCAATCAGAGTCCGGGTATGCGGCCGGTGGCGGTCGAATTAGACCGCCACTGCGGCTTGATCGTCGAGGATATCGAACAGGTGCGCGCCATTCTGGACCGGGCGGTTGAAGAACTGATCGTCAAGTTTACCCTCATTGTCGAATTAAATGCGGCGCAGGCGCTGGGCAACACGATCAACGGCGAAGAATCCGCCGGCTGCAAATGCAAGGCGATGGCGAGTGCCATAGCGCGCCAGGCGCAGGGCGCCGTGGAGCATCTGCAGTTCCATGATCTGGCGACCCAGATGCTGGGCAATATTGCGAGCCGGGTCGGCGCCTTGTCGCGGCTGGCAGGCGCAGATCGGCAATCGAAAACCGCGAACACGCAGGCACTGGCCGCAGGGATCGAGGCGGCGGCGGCATTGCAGCGCCGGCGGCCGGTTGCAGATCCCGACAGCCAGGGCGATATCGAATTGTTCTAGAAGCCGGCCGGAACATCCGCAGAAGACGCAGCAATAAGGAGCAGCGAGCATGAACAAGAAGATTCTCGTCGTGGATGACTCGACGACCATCCGGCAGATGGTGTCGTTCACGTTGCGCGGAGCGGGCTACGACGTGGTGCTGGCGGCGGATGGCAACGAAGGCCTGGCCAAGGCGAAAGCTGAAACCATGCACCTGGTGCTGACCGATCAGAACATGCCGGGCATGGACGGACTGTCGTTGATACGCGCGCTGCGCGCGATCCCCGGCTACAAGACGGCGCCGGTGCTGGTGCTGACCACCGAATCGGGCGACGAGATGAAAGCGCAGGGCCGCGCGGCGGGCGCCACCGGCTGGATGGTCAAGCCATTCGATCCGCAGCGTCTGGTGCTCATCGTTAAAAAAGTACTGGGTTGAAAAACATTGCCTGCAAACAACTTGCCCGGCAGGCCTGGTCGAACTTGCGCGCCCGGCGATTGCCGTCGCGCATGACATAGCCCGGTTTCAACAAGTCCCCGGTCACCGCAAGTTTTCCGGTATGGCGCCGATAACCAGTCAACCAGGTCATCCCCGATTCCTCAAGTGAAGGTGAGCAGGAGAGCAGCATGAGTGTGGACATGAGCCAGTTCTATCAGGTCTTCTTCGAGGAGAGCGCTGAGCTGCTTGCGGAAATGGAAAACCTGCTGCTCAAGATCGACATGGAGTCGCCGGACGTCGAGGAGCTGAACGCCATATTCCGTGTCGCGCATTCCATCAAAGGCGGCGCCAGCACCTTCGGCTTCACCGACATGACCGAGGTGACCCATGTGCTCGAATCCCTGCTCGATCGCGTGCGCAAGGGCCAGCTCGCCCTCACCGCGGACATGGTCGATACCTTTCTCAAAGCGGGCGATGTCCTGAAGGGTCAGCTTGCCGGACATCGCGGCGATGGCGCGGCGGATGCGGCGGCGGTCGAGGCCGTGTGCGCCGCGTTGAAGCGTCTGGCCGGCGGCGATGCCGCGGCAGCGCCTGCGATAGCCACCCCTGCGCCGGTTGCCGCGACGGGTCAGGACACAAACACGCCCATGCCGGTCCGCGAAGCCGCGCGCTCCGCGCCGGCCCGGAATTGCTACGCGATCGAATTCATGCTGCCCGCAACCGTCACCGCTGCCATGGTTGTCAACCTGCGCACCAATCTTGGCGCGCTGGGCCAACTGGAGGCGCTTTCAGGGCCGCCCGCAGGCGCGCTCGCAGGGGTTTACCGCTGGCGGCTCGCCGGTTCCGCAGCGGAAGAAGATATCTGGGAAGTGCTCGCCTTTGTGGCGGATCCGGCGCTGATCAAGATCGAGCAGGAAGCCGTCGCCGCGCAATCTGCCGTCGTTGTCGCAGACGCACTGCCGGCCAGCAACGATCACGGTTTCTTCGAACCGCTCTATGAGGCGCTGGTGCCCCAGTCGGTATCTGAAACCAGAGCCGCGCCGCCGCCCGCCATTACTCCGGTGCCGTTCATTGCCCAGCCGGACCAGAAGCGCCGCGCCGGAGACGAAACCGCAGCTCATGCCGCGCCGGTCAAGGCTGCGGCGACGAATGCCGATGCGACCTCCATCCGGGTCGGTGTCGAGCGCGTGGATCAGTTGATCAACCTGGTGGGCGAACTGGTCATCACGCACGCGATGCTGGCGCAAACCGCCACCAGAGTCGATCCCGTCGCCCATGAAGGGCTGCTCAAAGGCATGGGCATGCTGGCGCATAACGCGCGATCACTGCAGGAAGCGGTGATGTCGATCCGCATGATGCCGATCAGTTTTGTGTTTAGCCGTTTTCCGCGTGTGGTGCGCGATCTGGCCGGCAAGCTCAACAAGGAAGTCGAACTCAAGACCGTGGGCGAAAACACCGAACTCGACAAGGGCCTGGTGGAGAAAATTGCCGATCCGCTCAATCACCTGGTGCGCAATTCCATAGACCACGGCATCGAGACTCCCGAGAAGCGCCTCGCCGCCGGAAAACCAGCCAAAGGCACGATTACCCTGCGAGCTTTCCATCAGGGCGGAAATATTGTCGTCGAGGTATCCGATGACGGCGCGGGTCTGAACCGGGACAGGATTCTGGCCAAGGCGCGCAGTCAGGGCCTGCCGGTGACGGACAGCATGCCGGATCAGGAAGTCTGGCAGCTCATTTTCGCCGCCGGGTTCTCAACTGCGGAAGTGGTGACCGACGTCTCGGGGCGCGGTGTCGGAATGGATGTAGTGCGCCGCAATATCAACGGCATCGGCGGCAGCATCGAGATCGATTCGGCGCTCGGCATTGGCACGCGCATGTCGATCCGCCTGCCGTTGACACTGGCAATTCTCGACGGCATGTCGGTTTCCATCGGCGGGGAAATCTTCATCATTCCGCTGGCCTACATTGTCGAATCCCTGCAACCGAAGGCCGGCGAGGTGAAGTCGGTCAACAACCAGGGCGAGGTCATTCACGTGCGCGGCGAGTACCTGCCGGTGGTTCGCGCACACGAAGTATTCAAGATTGCATCGCGCTCTGCGGATATGAACGCGGGGACATTTGTCATCCTCGAGGCAGATGGCTGCAAGAAAGCCCTGGTGGTGGACGAATTGCTGGGTCAGCATCAGGTGGTGATCAAGAGTCTGGAAACCAACTATCGCAAAGTCCACGGGGTTTCCGGAGCAACCATCATGGGCGACGGACGTGTCGCCATGATCCTTGATGTCGCCGAAGTGGTGCGCGGGCAAAGGCGCGGATTGCGCGCGGCGGCGTGATGAAGGCAGAGGCGATGATCATGACTGAAACAAACATTGCAGGAGTAACGACATGAGTCAGGCAACAGCAGCGGCGGTGACCGCGAACGGGGGAAGCACACCCGCACGGGGCGGCAATGAAATCCTGACCTTCAGGCTGGGCAGCGAGGAGTACGGCATCGAGATCCTCAAGGTGCAGGAGATCCGCGGCTACGACGCCGTGACCCGCATTGCCAATGCACCCGACTTCATCAAGGGCGTGATGAACCTGCGCGGCATCATCGTACCGATCGTGGACATGCGCATCAAGTTCAATCTGCCCAACGTGGAATACAACACGCTTACGGTGGTCATCATCCTGAACCTGGCCGGTCGCGTGGTGGGCATGGTGGTGGACGGTGTGTCGGATGTGATCGCGCTTTCCGCCGACCAGATCAAGCCGGCGCCGGAATTCAGCGGCTCTTTCGACGCCGCGTTCCTGCAGGGCATGGGCACGGTCAACGATCGCATGCTGATTCTGCTCGATATCGAGAAATTGATGGGCAGCCCCGACATGGCATTGGTCAATGAGGGCGTGCATTAGCCCCGGTTTTACCTCGATTATTTCGCTTGCACACCATGATTCCACACCCTGAACTTGAACCACTTCCAGCCATTGGCGCAGAAATCCGCTGCCGCAGCGAGCAAGACCGTCACCGATGAGAGCGAATGGCAGAAGTTCCAGGCGGCCGCGTCATGCAGACGGCAATGAGGGCATGACGACTCTCGAACCGCCATCCACCCGTGTCCACATGACACATAACTTCCTTAAGTCACCATGTTCAACGTATCCGGTTTTTCCGATCTGAAACTGTCGCACCGTTTTACCCTGTTGATTGCGCTGACGGCCACGGGTTTCGTCGTCTTCGGCGCCTGGACCTACCGGACATTGAGCGAGGTCAGCGTAAACGGCCCGATCTACCATCACATCGTTCAGAGCAAGGATCTGGCCGCCGATATTCTGCCTCCGCCGGCTTACATCGTTGAGTCTTATCTGGTCACCCTGCAGATGCTGCGCAGCACCGCCAAAAGCGATCTGGACAAACTGGTCAGTCGCCTTGAGGTCTTGCGCAAGGAATTCGCCGCGCGCGATGACTTCTGGCGGGTACAGGGACTGGAACCCGAACTGGCGGCGATTCTCTCCAGTGACGCGCGGGTTCCGGCTCTCGAATTCTACGACGTTGCGTTTGGTGCGCTGATTCCGGCGTTGCGCGGCCAGGATGGACCCGCCGTGTCGGCCGCCATGCTGGACATCAGCGCGGCTTATGAAAAGCACCGCCTGGCCATCGATCGCCTTGTCCAATTGACTCTAAAACGCGTCACCGCAGGCGAGGCGCAGGCCGGGTCACGCATCCGTTCGTCGGGATTCGTGCTGGCGCTGATATTCCTGGGTGTGCTCGGCATGGTAGCCGTGATGACGCTGCGGATGAAACGCGCGGTCATGCGACCTCTTGACGTCGCCATGGCGGTTTCCAGGCGTATCGCAGATGGTGACTTGTCCGAAGAAGTGGACGTGAAGGGCAAGGACGAATTCTCGCTGCTGCTTGGAGGACTCAAGGCGATGCAGTCCAATTTGAAGAACACCATCAACGAGATCCGGCACGCCACCGACACCATCAGTACGGCCTCGGGGGAGATTGCCGCCGGCAACACCGATCTGTCGCAGCGCACCGAAGAGCAGGCGAGTTCGCTCGAAGAGACGGCTTCGTCGATGGAAGAGCTCACCAGCACGGTGAAGCAAAATGCGGAGAACGCCCGTCAGGCCAATCAACTGGCGGTGAGCGCTTCCGAGATCGCGGTCAAGGGCGGCGGGGTGGTGCGCGAGGTGGTGAACACCATGACCGGCATCTCCGCCTCGTCGAAGAAGATCGCCGACATTATTGCGGTGATTGACGGCATTGCGTTTCAGACCAACATCCTGGCGTTGAACGCGGCGGTGGAAGCCGCGCGCGCCGGCGAGCAGGGACGCGGGTTCGCGGTGGTTGCGGGCGAAGTCAGGAATCTGGCGCAGAGAAGCGCGGCGGCGGCCAAGGAGATCAAGGAGCTGATCTCGACCTCGGTGGAAAAAGTCGATAGCGGGACGCGGCTGGTGGATCAGGCGGGCAAGACCATGGAAGAAGTGGTGAGCGCGGTCAAGCGGGTGACCGACATCATGGGCGAGATCACGGCGGCGTCGCAGGAACAATCCGCCGGCATCGAGCAGGTCAATCAGGCCGTCACCCAGATGGACCAGGTGACGCAGCAAAATGCGGCGCTGGTGGAAGAGGCTGCGGCTGCGGCGGAATCCCTGAACGAGGAAGCGCAGAACCTGGCCAGGGCGGTATCGGTGTTCAAGCTCTCCTCGGGTGGTGAGCGGGCACAGCTCACGCGCGAGGCTCAGGCGCCCAAGCCGGCCGAGCGGCAAGCGGCAGAGCGGCGCGCACCCGACCGGGCGCAGAACGTGGCGCGACTACAGCCGGGCAAGCCTGCCGCACACAAGCCTGCGGCTGCGCCGCGCAAGACCGGTACCGATGACAGCGAGTGGCAGGAGTTCTGAACGGACCATGGATTCCAATCGGCGTTGGAACCTTGCCTGCGACAGAAGCCGCATGGTGCTCCGCGCTGTCTTTCTCTCGCGGAGCTGAACCCGGTCGAGCGTTGCGCGGAGGCGGGGCCGGTTCATACCGGCTTGTTTCCGGGCCGGGCAGACGACCAATTCGGCGTGCGCGTGGCACACAATGGACCCAAGTACCAACAGGCGGTGCAAAGCGAGGGCGGCATCGCTCAATGTTGCGCCAGCCAGGCCGTTGTGTGGGGCATCACCGCGCGATCTTGCGCGGGAATGCGTTCGTGCGCCACTGACATGATGGACACCGAGAACTCCCTGGCGCTGCGGCCGAACGGCGATGCGGCGGGTCCGACCCGCGACTGGGCCACCGGTCAGGCCACCTTTCTGGGACGTCAGCCGATCCTGGATCGTGAATCGGCCGTGGTCGCCTATGAATTGCTGTTTCGCTCCAGTTCGCGCAACACCGCCCCGGCCATGCCCGATGCGCGCAAAGCCACCGCCAACGTGATTCAGCGCGCTCTGGTGGACATGAACATTGATTTGGTGCTGGGCGAAAACCTGGGTTACATCAATTTCGATGAGCAGATGCTCATGAGCGATCTGGTCGAATGCCTGCCGGCACGCAAGGTGGTCATCGAGGTGCTCGAAACGGTGCGCATTACCAGCGCGATCATTGAACGGGTGCGCGCGCTCGGGTTCCGGATCGCACTTGACGATTACACCGGCACCGAGACCGCGCGCGAGCAGTTGCTGCCGGACGTGGATATCATCAAGGTTGATCTGTCGGCCCTCGGCGGTGAGGAACTGGAAACCGTCGCCGCCAGACTGCACCGCTTTGGCAAGAAACTGCTGGCGGAAAAAGTCGAGACGCGCGAGATGGCGCAACGCTGCCGCGACTGCGGATTCGAACTGTTTCAAGGTTATTTTTTCGCGCGGCCCGCGATCATCGAAGGCCGCCGCGCCTCGCCCGACGAGCAGGTGGTGTTTCGCCTGATCGGCATGGTCTCCTCGGATGCGGACACCGGCGATATTGCGGCGGTGCTGCGGGAAACGCCGCAGTTATCGATCAATCTGATGCGCATCGTGAACTCCGCCGCGGTCGGCGCGCGGCAACGCCTGACTACCATGACGCAGGCCCTGACGGTTATCGGACGCGCACAGTTGAACCGCTGGCTGCAAATTCTCCTGTTCGCGATCTCCGGGGATGGCAGGCAGGGTTTTCCGAACGCGCTGGCGAACATGGCGGCGACCCGGGGAAAGATGCTCGAAGCGTGCGCCTGTTGCATGGGTACGCGCGCGGCGGACTATCCGGAGCGCGCGTTCATGACCGGCATGTTCTCGCTGGCGGGCGCCCTGCTTGGCGCCGATCTGCGGGACATTCTCGATTCCCTGCCGATTGCCGAAGATGTCAAGAGCGCGATTCTGCGGCGGGAGGGCGAGCTTGGCCGGCTGCTCGATCTGGTTGAAGTCTATGAAAATGCCGACCCCCATGGGCTCGCGGACAGACTCGCAGCGCTGCCTGACCTTGACATGGCCCGGGCCGATACGAACTACATTGAGGCGCTGCTCTGGGCGGACTCGCTGGGCGTCGACGGGGGCGGTTCATGAGAGCAGAGCAGGCGCGCAACGAGTACGGCGAATTCGAAATGGACAATTGCGATTTCGCCAGAGTATGCAAGCTGATCTACGCCCGCGCCGGAATTGCCTTGAATGAAACCAAGCGCAAAATGGTCTATGGCCGTCTGGGACGGCGCCTGCGCGAACTCGGGATGGTGCGTTTTGGCGACTATCTCGATGCACTTGAGACCAGAAACGATCCGCTTGAATGGGACCAATTCACCAACGCGCTCACGACCAACCTCACCTCGTTTTTTCGAGAACAGCATCATTTTCCGGTACTTTCCACGCTGCTCAAACGCGCCGTCGTGCGCGGTAACGTCACTTTGTGGTGCAGCGCAAGTTCCACCGGCGAGGAGCCGTACTCGATGGCGATGACAGCGATGGATGCGCTGGGCATGCAGGCCTCGAAAGTGCGCATCCTGGCAACCGACATCGACACCAAGGTTCTGGAAGCCGCGCAGGCGGGCATTTATCCGATGGAGCGCCTGGAGCAACTTCCAGCGGGATACCAGAAGCGATTTTTCCTCAAAGGCAGCGGAACAAACGCCGGGAACGCCAGGGTTTGCCAGCAAGTGCGCGACATGATCACATTCCGGCAGCTTAATCTGTTGCACGACAAGTGGCCGGTGCGCGGTCCGCTCGACGCGTTGTTCTGCCGCAATGTCATGATCTATTTCGACAAGCCAACCCAGCGCAGGATACTGGAGCGATTTCACCCGCTGTTGCGGCCGGACGCGCTGCTGTTCATGGGGCATTCGGAAAGCCTGCATCAGGTCGCCGACCTGTTTCAACTCAACGGCAAGACGGTGTACCAGCCGATCGCGGGTAACGGCCATGGCTGAGAAAGCCTCGCTGGACGGACTGGCGCGCAACCTTTATTTTGATCCGGCCTTGCAAAGCATGGCAATGAAGCTGCTGCCGGGCGAGTACCACGTGACCGACAAGGATATGGTCCAGGTGACGGTGCTGGGTTCCTGCGTATCGGCCTGCATTCGCGATACCGGCAGCGGCATCGGTGGCATGAACCATTTCATGCTGCCGGATGCGGGCAGCGGCGAAGCCGATCAGTATGGCAGCACCGCGCGTTACGGCGTGAATGCCATGGAGCTTCTGATCAACAGCCTGCTCAAGCTCGGTGCCAGGCGCAACAACCTCGAGGCCAAGGTTTTCGGCGGCGGCAATGTCATGCGCACGCTCATCCAATCCAACATCGGGACCCGCAACTCCAGGTTTGTCATTGACTATCTCGACAACGAAAGAATCCGGGTGGCGGCGCGCGACCTCGAGGGCATCCATCCGCGCAAGATCTATTTCTTTCCGCAGCACGGAAAAGTCCGGGTCAAGAAACTTCTGGTCTTGCGCAACTCGACCATTGTCGATCGGGAGGCAGACTACACATCCCGGTTGCGTAAAGCCGCCGACACCGGCGCTGGCGGCGGCATCGAACTTTTCGCATAGGAGGAAACATGCTCAGCAACGCGCAGATCTCGGGGGCAGTTCCGGCGGCGAGCCGGCGCATTCGCGTGATGGTGGTGGACGATTCGGCACTGGTGCGCAAGCTGCTCACCGAAATCGTCAACGCGGAAAAGGACATGGAATGTGTCGGCGCGGCAGCCGATCCGATTGCGGCACGCGAAATGATCCGCGCGCTCAACCCGGACGTGCTCACACTCGACGTCGAGATGCCGAAGATGGACGGCCTGGATTTTCTGGAACGCCTGATGCGGTTGCGGCCGATGCCGGTGGTGATGGTCTCCACGCTGACCGAACAGGGTTCGGACATCACGCTGCGGGCGCTGGAGTTGGGCGCGATCGACTTCGTGTCGAAGCCGAAAATAGACATCGCCAATTCGCTGCGCGAATACAGCATCAGCATCACCGACAAGATACGCACCGCGGCAGTGGCTCGCATCCGGCAACCGGCAATAAAAACCGGAACGGCGGGGCCGATACTTCAGGCGCTGGGCAACGGCCCGGCCTCGACCGAAAAGCTCATTATCGTCGGAGCTTCCACCGGGGGCACCGAGGCCATCAAGGAATTTCTGGTGCAATTGCCGCCGGACAGCCCCGGTATTCTCATCGCGCAACACATGCCGGAAGGGTTCACAAAGTCTTTCGCCGACCGGCTCGACAAAATCTGCCGCATACGCGTCAAGGAAGCCGCGGATGGCGAACGGATTCTGCCCGGCCACGCCTTCATCGCACCGGGACATTCGCATCTGCTGCTCAAGCGCAGCGGAGCGAACTATATGACGGAACTGTCGAAAGCCCCTCCCGTAGGCCGGCACCGGCCGGCGGTGGACGTGCTGTTTCGCTCTGCTGCGAAGTTCGCCGGCAAGAATGCGATCGGCGTCATTCTGACCGGCATGGGAAAGGATGGCGCGGTGGGCATGCGCGAGATGCACGAAGCGGGTGCGTACACGTTTGCCCAGGACGAGCAGAGTTGCGTGGTCTTCGGCATGCCCAAGGAAGCCATCGCAGCAGGCGGTGTAGACGAGGTGTTGCCGCTGACCGATATTGCAAGACGCGTGCTAGGCAGGCTGGGCGCGATGGGGTCGGCCGGGGTGCGCGTTTAACCTATAAACCGCAGTTCACCGCTGAGGACGCCAAGGACGCGGGGGAAAAACAAGGGCTTGGAAAGTAATTCTGAGCAACCCACAAGGGGAGAACACGGATCGCCATAGGTATCTGAACTCCTTTGCGTCCTCTGCGGTTCAACTGCTTTTTTTGGGTTTAATGCAGCGACAGAAAATCCACCGCCAGCGCGGCGAGCGAGCGCGCGCCTTGCAGCAATCCCGATTCGTCGATGAAAAAACGCGGTGAGTGATTCGGCGCCGCCTTGGCCATGTCTTGATCCTTGGGCGTGATACCGACAAAGTAAAAAAGTCCGGGTATTCTTTCCTGGAAGTAAGAGAAATCCTCGGCCACCATCACGCGCTGCTGCTGTCTCGACCCGCCTGCGCCGCCGATTCGCTTCAAGGTCGGCAGCATTTTTTCCGTCAACGCCGGATCGTTCGCCGTGACCGGCACGGCTTTGTCCACCTTCACTTCCGCCTGCGCGTGATTGGCCCCGGCAATGGCTTCGGCGATGTGCTTGATGCGCGCGTGCACATCCTGGCGCATGTCTTCGTCGAAGGTGCGGATGGTGCCGGACATTTCGACCTGGTCGGGAATGATGTTCTTGCGCGTGCCGCCATGGATCGTGGCCACGGTCACAACCGCCGGTTCCTTCGACACGTCAATCTGCCGCGACACGATGTTCTGCAGGCCGGTAATGATCTGGGCGGAAGTGACCACCGGATCGATACCCGACCACGGAAACGCACCATGGGTCTGCCGGCCCTTGACGGTGATATAGAGCCAGTCCGCGCTGGCCATCAAAGGCCCGGCGCGCCAGGTAATCATGCCCGCCGGCACGCCGGCGATGACGTGCAATCCGAAAATTGCGGCCGGCCTGGGATTCTCCAGCACGCCTTCCGCCACCATCAGCGGTGCGCCTCCGGTTTCCCCGGGAGGGGGCCCTTCCTCCGCGGGCTGGAATATGAATTTCACGGTGCCCGGAATCTGCTCGCGCACGCTGGCCAGAGCCTCTGCGACACCCAGCAGAATGGCCACATGCGCATCGTGCCCGCAGGCGTGCATGACGCCGACCGGCTGACCGAGATACTCGGTTTTTGC
>JANNTE010000327.1:0-15777 GCA_031403365.1 Betaproteobacteria bacterium
GGAGAACGCCGGTGCGAGTCTGATCGTGCTCGAACTGGTGCCGGCAACGGTAGGCCAGCAAATTACCGAGGCCCTGCGCATCCCGACCATCGGCATCGGTGCCGGGGTACATTGCTCGGGCCAGATTCTCAACCTTTACGACATGCTCGATATCTATCCCGGCAAGAAACCGCGCTTCGTGAAAAACTTCATGCAGGGTGCCGCTTCCATTTCCGCAGCGATCGAATCCTATGTGAAGGAAGTCAAGGCCGGTACCTTCCCCGGTCCCGAACAGAGTTTTTAGGTGGGCGAGGTCGCGCGCGCCTGTACTTTTGCATAGAGCGCATGACGAGGCGAAAAAATGAGGGATACGTTAACGAAAAACCCGACACCTGCGTGTGCCAGTTTGAAACGGTCTGTTCGCTGACTCCCAGGTGACGGGCAAATTGTGCCGGACTCTTGTCCGCACGACCGCCTGTCGCACTGTTTCTTGTTTAAACTCGTCTGTGAAACTCTGCGTCGGAACTCGATACATTTCCCACTTCCAGTTGCTGATTACAATCAGCTACCGTTGGCAGACGAAATTCGCACCCAACCTCAGTGTACCGTGTAGGCCGTGTCCGGGTCGGCTTTGAGATATCCGTCGTGAAACGCCTCAGCGGAGAGTTGGTAATAACTTATGGCCTCATCGAGCAAATGTCGATTCGTTTCATCCATCGGCAACTGCTGACCGGTGTTGGCGTCGGTCACGCTAAAGCGGTTATTGGGTTTTAATTCCACGATGCGACCATTTTCGTAGTAACCCACGGTCTGGTAGTTCGACAGAAAAGCGCGCTCGTGAGTCTTGCCTTCGCGCAGAATGTCATGGCCAAAAAACTTGCTGTTGTAGCTGACGTTGAGCAAGGCCAACAAGGTAGGCGCCACATCAATTTGCGAAGCGATCGTGTTCACGCGCTGCGGTTTCACATGCGCGGGCGCGTAAATGATGCACGGAATGTGATAATTCTTGATGGGCAGATCGTGTCGTCCACGACCTTGATGTGTGTGGTCTGCGACGAATATGAATACCGTGTCACGAAACCACGCCCGCGATTGCGCCTGCTCGACAAACTGTCCAATCGCCCAGTCGGTGTACTTGACTCCGCCTTCGCGCCCGGTGCGAGGGGCAATGTTGATGCGACCCTCTGGATAGGTGAATGGCCGGTGATTGGAGGTGGTCATCACATGGGCGAAGAATTTGGTGCCGGACGCGTGGCGGCGGTCAAGCTCGCGCAGCGTCAGTTCGAATAAATTCTCGTCCGCCACGCCCCAGATGTTTGAAAATGCAATCTCTTCCGGTTTCAGGGCGCTGCGGTCGATGACGGTATAGCCGTTTCCGGAGAAAAAGCCGTTCATGTTATCGAAGTAACCGTAACCGCCATACAGGTAAATCGGTTCGTAACCGTTGGTTTTGAACACCCCGCCCACGTTGAACAGATGATCATTGTTCGGTCGTTTGACTATGGAGTGTCCGGGAGTGGGTGGTACCGATAGCGTAAGTGCCTCGAGTCCGCGTACCGTGCGGGTGCCGGTTGCGTACATCCGGGTGAACAGCATGCCTTCATCTGCCAGCCGGTCCATATTTGGTGTCAGTCCCTGCTTGTTGCCGAAGGTCCGCATGAATTCGGCGCTGAAACTCTCTATCGACACCATGACCACATTCAGCGGCTTGCGTGGCCCATGCCCGATGATTTCGCGTTCATTTGGCCGCCGAGTGACAATGGTGTTTCTTAGATGACCGGATAATTCCAGCGCCAATTCGCGCGCTGCGGACTGGTGGGGCACGGTCTTGTAGTAGCGGTCGTAGTCGATCTCGTTGAAGCGGAACGCATGCCAAAAATCAAAATAGCCATTGCCTGCCAGCTCGTTGAGCTGCGAATTGTCTGAGAACTCCTTGTAGCGCGCTTCAGCCAGCGTAATGGCCACCGCAGGCGCTGCGCACCACAGCGCGACCGCCACCAGTGTGGCATGCCAGGGCCGTGCGGGACGCATCAGCAGCGGGTGCACGCGCCAAATCGCCAGTGCCCAAAGCGCAAGCGAAACCGCGCCTACGGCGGACAGCAGCAACGGCAGGTTATAGGACTCGCGCAGGTTGCCGATCACCTCGTTGGTGTAGATGAGATAATCCACTGCGACAAAATTGAAGCGCGAAGCAAATTCGTTCCAGAACGTAAATTCCGCCAACCCGACAAAAACCATTGTCACCGACAGCGGCAGCAACACAATGCTCATCACCGCAGACGGCCATTTGCCACGGCCAGGCAACACGGCAATCAGCAGCGCCAGCGGCGCCAGAACACAAGTCGCCACTGCCACATCGAACAGCAGGCCGATGGCCATGGCGGGCAGCAGCTTCCAGGGCAGCAACAGTGATGCATCGCCGTTGAATGCCGTCAATCCCAGCCGAACCAGCGCATTGAACGCTGCAAACAGGATCAACAATTCAGCGAGCACGCGAAAGCGCCCGGAAAAAGCGAAGCCCGCGTACTCGCGGGCTCGTGTCGGCAGTGATTTCAAATCCTTGCCGCCGTCAGTCCAGTGCTATTGTCCATATCATCCGCGTCATGGTACAGGAGTCGGTGACCGCCTGGCGGCGGTGCAGGGCGCCGTTGGCAAGGTTGCATGGTGAGCGTTGCCCCGCCAAACAGTTTGAAGTCAGACTGGGCGTGGTGTGCGGCGTTTTGGATGATTGTGTTGTTGTTCGACGCGAGCGGCGCGGACGCCTGGTTTACTCGCTTGTATGGCACAGCCTCCGGATTTCCCTGGCGTGACCATTGGCTTGCCAGCGATGTCATGCATCGCGGCGGCCGTGTTGCCAGCTGGCTTTTGTTCGGCGTTACCGTGGCATTGACAGTGAGGCCATCGCAGGCCATCGCCATGATGCCGCGACGCCATCGCGTTTGGTGGGTTGCCTGCACGGTGCTTTGTCTGCTGCTGATACCGCTGATCAAGCGAATCAGTCTCACGAGTTGCCCCTGGGATCTGCGGGACTTTGGTGGCTCCGCGGACTGGGTATCGCATTGGAACTGGGGTGCCGCAGACGGGGGGGGCGGTCGTTGCTTTCCGTCTGGACATGCCTCTGGCGCTTTTGGATTTCTCGCGGGTTACTTTGCGCTGCGTGAGTATGCGCCGCGTGCCGCGCGTCTATGGCTCGGTGCCGTAATGGTGCTCGGCATGCTGTTCGGCTGGGCGCAACTAATGCGCGGCGCGCATCACCTTAGCCACGCATTGTGGACTGCCGCCATTTGTTGGTCGGTCACGCTGCTGACTTTCCATGCGACCCTGCGGTCGGGCTGGATCGGTAGCCAGCGGCTACGGGAACCTTGAATGTCAAGGGAAGGGAAAGCGCGCAAAAGAGTCAGCGTCGTCCCGCCCGCCCGATACGCCTTTGCCACTACCGAAAAGTTCTTCGAATTTGGAAAGACATGTGGTCTTGCTTTACCACATGGCGTTTCGCTATTGTCCGTGGCGCCCCGAATTCCCCGCTTGGTCAAGAAGAAACATACAATGTCGCCGTGCAGTCATATTCCGTTTTGAACCTGCTCTTCCTTCGCTTACCGTGACCTCTGCCGCGCTAAAGAATTAATTCAATCTCAAGATTACAGAATAGACCATGAACCCAAGCGAACTGTTGTTTGACCCCGGTCCTGTGCCTTCGGTACCCATCATCGGGCGCAAGGAGCGTTTTCCTGTGCATCGCATTTACTGCGTCGGTCGCAACTACGCGGCGCATGCGCGTGAAATGGGCAAGGACCCGGACAAGGAGCCGCCGTTTTTCTTTCTCAAGCCGGCCGACGCAGTGTTGCCGGGTGGCGGGAGAATGCATTACCCGCCGGGCACAGAGAATCTGCATCATGAAATCGAAATGGTGGTGGCGATTCAGCGCGAGGGTCGTGACATTCCGGCCGCGCGGGCGCTGGAATACGTGTTCGGTTATGCCGTGGGACTGGACATGACACGGCGCGACTTGCAGTTCAAGGCGCGCGACATGGGCCGTCCTTGGGATTTCGGCAAGGCGTTCGACGAATCCGCACCGATCGGCGCGATTCATCCGGTCGCAAGCCACGGCCATCACTCGACCGGGAAAATCCAGCTTAAGGTCAATGGCGAGATGCGTCAGGACGCGGACCTCGCGGAGATGATCTGGAATGTGCCGGAGACCATCGCGTTTCTCTCCGGCTATTACCTGCTCAAGCCGGGCGATCTGATTTTCACCGGCACGCCGGCTGGTGTCGGTGCGGTGAAAAAAGGTGATCAGATGCTGGGCTCGGTTGACGGCCTGGGCGAATTGGCGGTAACCCTGATCTGATGATGCAGTCAACGGGACAGGGCAAGACCTGGCTGGAAGTGGCGCTGAACGGCGCCTGGTCGCGCGCGCGCCAGCCGCTGATTCCGGTGTCAGTGAAGGAGATCGTCGCAGAGGGGATTGCCTGCGTGCAGGCAGGCGCCGCGATCGTTCATGTGCATGCCTACGACGAAGCAACCGGCCGGCAGACCCAGAGTCCGGATATCTACGCGAGCATCATCGCCGGGATTCGCAACAAGGTTGATGCGATCGTCTATCCGACCATCCCGGCTCCCGGCCTGGGGGCATCGGCTGGCGAGAGCACGGCACAACAGCGTTTTGCCCATATCGAAGAGCTTGCCCGCCGCGGGCTGATCGAATGGGCTGTGGTCGATCCGGGATCGACCAATTTTTCCCTGTACGACGATTTGCGCGAGGACAAGCCCGGATTCGTCTACGTCAATTCCGAACAGGATGTCCGCCATGGGCTCATGCTCGCCAGGCGCTACCGCCTGCATCCAAGCTACGCCATCTACGAGCCCGGTTTCGTGCGTCTCGGCGCCACCCTGCATTGGCGCGAAAGCTGTCCGGCGCCGGTCTATCGATTCATGTTCTCCAGCGGCTACACCTTCAGTTTTCCACCCGAGGACTATGCGCTCACGGCATACCTGAAACTGCTCGATCAGGTCGCACCCGGCGCGCAATGGATGATGGCGGGCCTCGATGTGGACATCATGCCGATGATTCCGCGCGTGATCGCCGAAGGCGGCCATGTGCGTGTCGGACTGGAAGATGCGACGTTCGGCTGCGAGATGACCAATCTGCAACTGGTCGAACGGGCGGCGCGCAGCATCGTTGATGTCGGAGGCGAACTGGCAAGCGCCCGTGAAGTTCGGATCGCCATTGCGCCCGAGGAGCATGACGCAGTCTGAATGGATGCCGGGTGCGAGGCTATAATCGCCCCTCTTTGAAAACTTATTGATTCTCCAAGGATCGCATGACCGCAAAAATCGGCATTACCATGGGCGATCCATCCGGCATTGGGCCGGAAATCATCGTCAAGACGCTGGCGCAGATGACGCCGGCGACGCGTTCGTTGTCGGCGGTGGTCGGCAATCTGGCGATTCTGAAACGCGCCGACAAACTGCTCGGAACCGGGCTGCGATTCGTGGATGGCCTCGATGTGAAGGACGGCGAAGTTCCGGTCGCCAATATCGCCACCAAGGATCAGGACAAGATTGTCGATGGTCAAGTGTCCGCGGCCGGTGGCGAGGCGGCCTATCGCTATGTCGAGGAAGCCGTGAAGCTGGCACTGGCCGGCAGGATAGCGGTGATCGTCACCGCGCCGCTGAACAAGGCCGCAATGCATTCCGCCGGTCACCACTTCGATGGCCATACGGAATTGCTGGCGCATCTGACCGGAGCGAAATCCTCATTCATGCTGCTGGCGAGCGACAAGTTGAACGCGATCCATGTCACCACGCATCAGTCGCTGAAGAATGCAGCGGAACGTCCGACCATTGAAAGAGTGGTCGAGACCATCCGAACCGGGCATCGCCACTTTCGTGAGCTGGGCTTGGACAAGCCGCGCATCGCCGTCGCCGGGCTTAATCCGCATAGCGGCGAAGGCGGCATTTTTGGCCGCGAGGAAATCGAACGCATATCGCCTGCGATCGCAATCGCGCAGAAGGAAGGCATCGACGTCAAAGGGCCGATCTCGGGTGATACCGTGTTCTACCGCGCACTCAAGGGCGAGTTCGATCTGGTGGTGGCGCAATATCACGATCAGGGCCATATACCGACCAAGCTGATTGCATTCGACGAAACGGTGAATATCAGTCTCGGTTTGCCGATACGACGCACTTCGGTCGATCACGGTACCGCGCACGACATTGCCTGGACCGGCAAGGCCAACAATACCAACATGCAGGCGGCGATCGCCTATGCGCGCAAAATGGCGGACCGCGTGGCAGCGTGATTCCACTGGCACGCCGGGGCAATGACTCACCGTAGCGAGCGCTGAATGCGTCCGGCGCCGAGCGTATTGATCATTGCCGATGACCTGACCGGGGCGATGGATAGCGCCGGGCCATTCGCCTGTCTGGGTGTCGAAACCTGGGTGGTGGCAGAACCGATGCAGTGTGACCCCGCCGGCCTGACGACGGCCCGGGTGGTGTCGATCAACACGGACACGCGTCACCTGCCCGCCGCCCAGGCGGCCGCCCGCGTGGCCAGCGTTACCCGGCAGCTTGGCGCCGGCGGCTTCGATCTCGTGGTAAAAAAAATCGATTCGACTCTGCGCGGTAACGTTGTCGCCGAAACCCTGGCGTTGCGGGAAGCCAGTGCCCGCAGCGAAGTCGTGGTGGCGGCGGCTTTTCCGGCGCAAGGCCGCACCGTGCAGGGCGGAATGGTTTACGTCGATGGCAAGCCGCTGGCGCAAACCGGATTCGCGCATGACGCGCTATCGCCGCCGCCGCTGATTGCCTTGCAGCAAGTCTTCGCGGCAGCCCAATCCGGGCTGCGGGTCGCACTGGCAGCGCCAACGGACACCTTCGGTTCGGCGGCCGACGTCTGGATCGCGGACAGCCAGACTGACGCCGATCTGGCGCGCATCGCGCAAACGCTGGCGCCGCGCTTGGATGCCGTGCTGATGGTGGGCTCGGCCGGGTTGACCCGGGCGCTGGCCCGCACTTGCTTTGCTGAACATGCTCCGACCAGGGACTGGAAGCGGTTGACAGGGACTCTGGTATTCGCCGTCGGCTCGCGCGCGCAGCGCAGCGCTGAGCAAGTGCAGGCACTGGCGACGCAAGCTGACACCCGCGTTTTGCCCGCACCGAACGGCAGACTACCCAGTAGCGAACTGCCACGCGCGCAAAATCTGGTGATCCAGGCCACCGCTGGTGAATCCGGCCAGGATGGGGATGCCGCGCAGGTCGCAGCCGAGATTGCACGGCAGGCAATCCAGATGGTCCAGCGTACGCGGGCGCAAGCACTCATCGCCACCGGTGGCGATACGGCAATCGCGATCCTGAACGCGAGCGGCAACCCGGCGCTGCAGGTGCTCGGTGATCTGATGCCCGGCATTCCTTATGCGCGCATCCAGATCGACGGTCGTCCAGTCTGGCTCATCACCAAAGCCGGCGGATTCGGCGGGCACGAAACATTTCGCGACCTGGCGCGCAAATTGCGCGAAGGTTGAGTTCATGATCGCAAAAAGTGCTCTTGGTCATTTTCTGAGTCCGGCGAGCATCGCGGTGGTCGGCGCGTCCGAACGACCCACCAGTTCCGGCGGCGCGGTGCTGCGCAATCTGCGCGCCTCCGGTTACCGAGGCCGTGTCGTACCGGTCAATCCCAGGGGCGGTGCAATTGACGGTCTTGCGGTGGCGCCATCACTCAGCGCGATGGAACGCCCGGTCGATCTGGTTGCGATACTGGTGCGACCCGACAGCATCCTCGATGCGGTTGCCGAAGCTGCCGATACCGGCCACAGGCATATTTTGATTTTGCCCGGCGGTTTCGCCGAAGCCGGTGACGGCGGACGCGCACGTGACGCTGCCCTGCGCGAGATGGCCACCGCGCGGGGGCTCATCATTGGCGGGCCCAACTGCGCCGGCGTGATCAATCTGCTCGACCCGAAAGCGCCATTCGCCGCTACTTTCTTCCGCGCCATGCCACGGGGCGGCGCCGTGGCAATGATCTCCCAGTCGGGAGCCATCATCGAGGAAGCCATCGACGCCAGTCATGCCTGCAACATCCCGCTGGGCGCCGTCGTTTCCGTCGGCAACAGCATGCATCTGGGCATGATCGAATATCTGGAGGAACTCGGACGTGACGCGCGCTGCCAGGTGATTTTGTTGTATGTCGAATCGTTCGGGGACGTGGCGCGCTTCGGCGCCGCCGCGCGCGCGGCCGCCAGGGTCAAGCCGGTGATCGCCTTGATCGGCGGGCGCACGCAAGCGGGCCGCGAGGCCGCGTTTCGACATACCGGTTCGCGTCCCGCCGATGATGCCGCCACCGAGGAGTTCTGCCGTCGCAGCGGTGTTGTCAGGGTCAGGAGCCTGCGGCGTTTGTTGTTGGCCGGCAAAGCGTTTGGCGCCTTTGCGCAGGGGATCGGCAAGCGCGTGCTGTTGCTGTCCAATTCCGGCGGGCCGGGCGTACTCGCGGCCGACCAGGCCATCGACGAAGGTCTCGAACTGCCGCCACTGCCGGCGGCGATGTCGGACAAATTGCGTGGTTTCCTGCCGCCTGAAGCTTCCATCGCCAATCCACTCGACCTTCTGGCCGACGCGCGGGCCGATCGCTTTGCCGCCACGCTTGCGGCTGCACTGGAGTCGGGGAAAGGCCATTTCGACGCCATTCTGATGATTCACGTGGTGCCGTTCATGGTGGATGCCGGGGAAGTGGTGGAGGCGCTGGCCGCAATATGCAAATCAGCAAAGATTCCGATCCTGCACTGCATGATGGGCACGCTGGAACACCAGGAGGACTGGTTCGCGCGCATGGAAATCTCCGGCGTGCCGACGTTCAAGGATGCTGAGGAAATGTGCATGGCAGCCGGCCTGCTCATGCGTCATCGTCAACTCAATGCGCCACAATGACCAAACCCCGGGGGGGAACCGATGTTCAAGCTCTACGGCTATTTCCGAAGCTCCGCGTCTTACCGTGTGCGTATCGCGCTGAACCTGAAAGGCATTGACTACGAGCAGGCCAGCGTGCACCTGGCAAAGGGCAGGCAATACGAAGCGGCGTTTTCCGACATCAGTGCGCAGAATCTGGTTCCGGTGCTGGATCACGATGAAACCCGGTTGTACCAATCGCTGGCGATCATCGATTATCTGGATGAACAATTTCCAGAACCAGCGTTCCTTCCAACGGATTCCCCGGGACGCAATCGCGTTCGCTCGCTGGCGCTCATCATCGCGTGCGAGATTCATCCATTGAATAACACGCGCGTGCTGGCCTATCTGACCGATACACTGAACCTCAGCGAGGAACAGAAGAATGCCTGGTACCGGCATTGGGTCACGATCGGTTTTGCGGCATTGGAAAAACGCCTGGCCGCAGAAAAAGAAACCGGCCGGTTCTGCCACGGAACCCGGCCCGGATTGGCCGACATCGTGCTGGTGCCGCAAGTGGCCAATGCCAATCGCTTCAAGGTTGACCTTGCGCCGTTTCCCAATATCCGGCGCATTAACGACGAGTGCCTGAAGCTCGATGCGTTCAAAAAGGCGATGCCCGCGAATCAACCGGATGCGGAATAACAACTTCCGGCCAGATGCGTGCCGGTGACGACTGAACATCGACGTGACAGTCCCGAAGCCGCGACTAAACGTCGCATCAGTGTTTGCGGCCGGTGTCTTTCGAAATCCGGCGTACGGTTCTCTTCGCGACTCGTTTTGCCGTTTTGACGATCAACCGTTTCGTTCTTTTTTTCGTCGGTTTCTTTTTCGCGCGCGTTGCCTTCATGGCGGCCTTGATGGCTGGTTTTCGAGCTGGCCGCTTCTTGTCGAGCATTCGGACGATTTCTTCGATGACCTGCTTTTCAATCCGCTTGACCAGACTGAGGTCCTTCTTTGAGAGTTTCTTGTTCCCCATCGTGGATCTCCTGTCGCTTCGACGGCCTTCCTGGAAGACATGGAAAATCTTATGCGATACCGCAATTGCAGGCAACAAGGGCCGGATCGGTCAACACACGGCCCAAGGGAATTCGCCGATGCTGACGGCAGACTGTTACAGAAAGATGTAAGCAGTGCGTACGTGTCTGATGGATGCCGGCCTTGCGCGCGTTCCCTGAGACCGAATCCGCTTGCCCGACACTGCCATGCTATTGTGCATTTTGGAATCGACCAGAGGTAGGAACATGAAAACAGGATTTATTGTTGCCGCAAGTCTCGCGATCGCGCTGGTGGTTCCGGAACTGCATGCAGCCGATGAAGAAAATTCGCCGAAGGTGCGCAAGCAAGGCGGAACGACCTACGTCACCGGCGGTTCCGGAGACGAGCAGCACAAGGCGTTTGCCAGGATCGCCAACAAATATCCAATCCAGTTGGTTTTTGCCGTCGAAGGCGATCCAACTGGCGTGAGCGGAGTCAAGGTCAAGCTATCCGATCTGAGCGGCAATGCGCTGATCGAGGCAGTATCGGAGGGACCCTTCTTTTTCATCAATCCCCCGGCCGGGGGAAGGTTCGCCATAGATGTGGAGTACAACGGCGACAAACAAACGGTCACCAAGGATCTGGTGGGTCGGCGCTACCTGGTGCTCAACTTCAAGTTTCGCGCGCCATAGCCGTGACCCTGAACGTGCCGCTCAAGTCGCGTCGTGACTTCCTTTTGCTGGTGGGGGCCGGTGCACTGCTGGCGAGTGCCGGCGCGCGTGCCCAAGAAACGGCAATGATGATTTCCCGGCCCGGCAGCGGATACCGCTTTTTGCCCGGTGGCCAGGTATTCGCGGCGGGAGCAGTGGCGCTGCCGGGGTACGAAGTAGTGCATGCATTGCTGGATCGCTGGTTGCCGCTGGAGCAGGGCTATGAGCTGGTTGAGCGCCACTTGCGGTCGCAGGGGCGGCCGATGCACGCATTGTGCGGCATGCATTTGCGTTTGCCCCGGCAGTTGAGTCCGGAGGAATTTTCCGCATTCAATGCGCCTTACGTGGCACGGCTCAAGGCGTGGGACCTGATCCATGAGGGCCTGAATCCGGTGTCGCGCACCAATGTCGCCCCGGCGCACAATCCGCCGCAGGAGCCCTCGCTTCATGCCTTTTCGTATACCGGGACCGCCGATGGTTCCGCCGCCACCTTCACCATGTCGGGCATGACCGAAGGCGGGCCGGCGGGCATCGCGGCAGCGGGCGACGTGTCCCCGGCAGGCATGCAGGCCAAGCTGGAGCAGGTGGTGACGGTGGTGAGCAAGCGACTCGCCGAACTCGGATTCGACTGGCAAGGCGCGACGCACGTCGAGTGTTACGCCGCCGAAGAAATTCCAGGTGCAATGAGCGCGCTGGCCGCCAGGATTGGCGGCGCGTCTGCGCGCGGCGTGCGCTGGCACTACGCCCGCCCGCCGGTCATTGGACTCGAACTGGAACTGGAAGCGCGCTGTGTTGTCCGAGAAATCGTTGTCGGCGCTTAACCCCCAATCCGTCTTGGCCTGGAGTCAGTGCAGTAGAATGATCAGGCGACATGGTCCCGGGACAGTACAGCCGGCCCGGCGGCGCAATACCTGCGGTGCGGGCATTCAGTCATGGTACTTAAAGGAAAAACAATGAACCAAAGATTTGCAGTGAAGCTGAGCGCCTTGATACTGGCCGGCATGTTCAGTGGCTTGGCGTTGGCGGAAGGTGCTGCGAATGGCCGCGAGCGTTTCTTTCTCAAACGGCACAATTGTCCCTGGACCGAGGAAATGGGCAAATTCATCTATGAGTGCGTGAAGAAAAACGATGGTTTCAACGCCCACTGGTGCCACAACGAAGCGCTGGATCTCTACTGCGCGGCGGATGAGAGTGCGATTCCACATCCAACCGACAGTGTGCCGGGTGATAAACCGACCGCGCTCGATCCGGCCAGCAAGAGCTGATCCCTCAGACGCCTCTCAATGAACAGGGCCGCCGAGCGCGGCCCTGGCTACATCCGGTAGAGCAAGGCGTGAACTTCGTCCGGTTTCGGGATCGATTTCGGCGACAGGCGCAGGTAACGGATGCCGAGCGCCTTCAGGTAGTCCGACTTTGCAGTGCCTGCGTCGCGGCCTCCCGCGTCAATCATATCGATGGCTGCAACTGCAGAGAAATGCGCGTTGCAGATCAGTACGTCGACACCGCTGCCGGCCAAGGCCGGATTGCTGGCGCCGGCTTCGGACAGTACTGACAGCGATACATGAGCGAAAACGTGGTGGTCACGCAACCCGGTCTTGCAAGTGAGGTAAGCAAGTTTGGTTGCGCCGGACACAAAAGCATCGCGTGGGACAGGCGCGGCCGGTGGCGTTGGCGGCACCGGCGCCATGGTTGGTGCCGCGCGAGGCAAGTCAGCCGTCGTTGCTGCCGGTGGATTGCCCGCGCCAGCGTCAACCTCACCGCGTTTGTATGCGGAAATAAAATCCTCGAGTGAATTGTTTTCTTTGCGCGGTTTGCGCTGGCCCGGTGAAAACAGCGGCGCATCGTCGCCCTTGATGGATTTATGGACGCGGACCCACAGGATAATTACCGCTCCCAGGATAATGAATCCAAGCACGGCGCCGGCGATACTCATTCAACTCTCCGGTTTCCCTGACTTGGCTTGCTCGCCGGGCAGGAGCTGATGCAGGAGACTGGACTCACGGTTGTAGAAGCCTTCGGTGTGGAACGTTTCCGGGAACTTGTAGAATTCGTAGTCCAGGTGATGGCAGATTTCGTGCAACAAGGTGCGCAGAAAACTCTTGAAGGCCACCACGCGCTTGTGCTTCGCGGTGCGCATCCAGAGCTGAATCTTTGCCGATTTTCCGGCCTCTTCCGGCAGATACAGTCCGTGCAATTCGCCCCAGTCGTCGCTCGGACGCACCGCCAGCACCTGAATGCGCAACGGCGGCAGCCCCAACTGTTCGACGATTCCGTCACTGATCTGCTGCGACAACTGCTGAATTCTGGCTCGGTTTTCCGATCTCAGCGCTTCGACCAGCGCCTGCGCAGGGACTTGCAGGGTCTGGGCGGCGGGTAAGCCTACAACGGTAATCGCGTCGCTTTGGCGGTAGATGCTCTGCCGCTGGGCAGAAAGCCGGTTGTAGTAGTCGAAAACCAACGCGGCTAGTCCAGATATCGAAGCCGGTCACCGAGGGCGCTTGCATCCCAGAATTTGAGTTTGACGCCTTTTTTGACCTTGGCCTCGGCTTCGGCTTCCTTCCTTTTTACCACTTCAAGCTGCGCTGCCACACGTCCTGCCTCGGACAATGGCACCGCCACCACACCGTCGCGGTCGCCGACGATGATGTCGCCCGGGTTAATCGTCACTCCGCCGCAGGTCACACCCAGATTGATTTCTCCGGGGCCGTGCTTGAATGCGGAATTGGGTTTGATGCCGCGGGTGAATACCGGCAGACCCACCTTGAGCAGCCCCGGTACATCGCGCACCAGCCCGTCGCAAACGATTGCGGCCACACCGATTTTCTTCGCCCAGAACACCCACAAGTCACCGATGGTTGCCGCGGTATCGTCGCCTGTGGTGGCGATTACGATGACATCGCCTTTGCGGGCGAAGTCCAGGACCGCCATGGCGGCAAGATTGTCCATCGGTCCGCAAAACGCGGTAACCGCGCTGCCGCTGAATTTCATCGCCGGCAACAGCGGCTTGATGGCGTAATCCAGACAACCTTTGCCGTTATAGGCATCGGTGACAAAACCCGTGGGCATGCCGACGAAAGCCTTCATGAGGTTCTTTGCCGGACGGTCGATGTTTCGGCGGATAGTCAAGGCAACGGGTTCGCCAATCATGGGAGGCTTCTCCTTAAGATTCTATAATTGCAATTCAATGGTCGATACTATTCGTTCGCCGGCGCGGAATTCGCCTGCCGCACCACGTCCACGAGTTCCACTTCCATGATTACATCGGAACGGCCAGTGTAACCAAATCCGGCAAAGACTATTCACGGACCGGATCTGCTTCCTTGAACGGACTGTGTTCGGACAGTTCGTTCACATAATGCTCGATGCCGCGCGTTTCCTTGCGCAGAAAATTCGTGACGGCCTCGGCGAATTCCGGGTGAGCGAGCCAATGCGCGGACACGGTGCGCTGCGGCAGCAGGCCGCGTGCGAGTTTGTGCTCGCCCTGCGCGCCGCCTTCGAATGAATCCAGCTTATGCGCAATGCAGAACTCGATGGCCTGGTAGTAGCAGGCTTCGAAATGCAGGCCGGAATGGTATTCCCGGGTACCCCAGTAGCGGCCATACAGCGTGTCTTCGCCGATGATGTTGAAAGCGGCCGCCACCGGCACGGCTTCGCGGCTGCCGATGATGAGCAGCAGACGCTCCGGCATGGTCCGCGCGAGCCGAAGGAAAAAATCGAGATTCAGGTACGGCGAGGAATGATGGGCGCGATAAGTGCCGTTGTAGCAATCGACGAAGAAGCCCCAGTCGGCTTCGGTCGCTTCGCCCCCCCGTAACCAGCGGAAGGCAATCCCGGCATCGCGCACCTTGCGCCGTTCCTGACGGATCTTCTTGCGCTTGTCGTGATTCATGCGCAGCAAAAAATCATCGAAGCAGTCGAAACCCTGGTTGCGCCAGTGGAATTGCACCGAGGCGCGCAACATCAGTCCGGCGGATTCGAATGCGCTTACTTCCGGTGTGGTCGGGAACAGGCAATGCAGCGAAGATACGTCGTTCTCGCGCGCGAAGGCCAGTGCCGCGTCGAGCAGCGCGGCGCGGTCGGCATGGTTGGTGGCCAGCAGGCGCGGCCCGGTGACCGGTGTGAACGGAACGGCGTTCAGCAGCTTCGGGTAATAGCGCAGACCGTGGCGTTGATAGGCGTCCGCCCAGGCCCAATCGAAGACATATTCTCCGTAGGAGTGGGATTTCAGGTAGAGCGGCATGGCTGCCGCCAATCGGCCCTCGCGCCACAATGCGAGGTGGCAGGGCGTCCAGCCGGTTTTGGCGCGCACGCATCCGCTTTCCTCAAGGGCATGCAGGAATGCATGCGAAAGCAGGGGATGCTTTTGAGCGAGCGCGTCCCAGTCCACCGCAGGGATTGACGCAAGCGAATCGAAGACTTCAATACCGGAGCGCGGTTTCATTTTGGAAAAGGGTGGATGCTATAGTAGCAGCCATGCGCATCGCGATTGGTCAGATCAACTGCACGGTCGGAGATCTCTCCGGCAACGCCGGAAAAATCCTCGAGTTCGCGCGACGCGCCAGGGCCCAGGGCGCCGACATTCTGCTTACTCCCGAACTTTCCCTGTGCGGGTATCCGCCCGAGGATCTGCTGTTGCGGGAGGATTTTCGTACTGCCTGCGATCGCGCACTGGCTGAGCTGGCGTCAAGCGTGCACGGCATCAGCATCGTGGTTGGCCACCCGCAGGAAATTGATGGCAAGCTGTTCAACACCGCATCCGTCCTGCGCGACGGCGCAGTCACCGCCGTCTATCACAAGGGCGATTTGCCTAACTACACCGTATTCGACGAAGAGCGCTATTTCGACGCGGGCGCAATCCCTTGTGTGCTTGAAATCAGTGGCGTGCGCGTCGGCTTGAACATCTGCGAGGATGTCTGGGAACCAGAGTCGCCGAAACGAGCACGCGCGGCCGGCGCCAGCGTGCTGCTGGTACCCAATGCGTCGCCGTTCCATATCGGCAAAATCAAGGCGCGCCATGAAGTCGTGCGCGCGCGCACCGCCGAGACCGGCCTGGCGGTGGTGTTCTGCAACCTGGTGGGCGGTCAGGACGAACTGGTTTTCGACGGCGCTTCCTTTGTCATGAACGCGCAGGGCAAAGTGGTATGCCAGTTGCCGGCGTTCGAAGAAGCGC
>JANNTE010000328.1:0-12184 GCA_031403365.1 Betaproteobacteria bacterium
CCAGCATCTACGCAGCCCTGTGCCTGGGTGTGCGCGACTATCTGGGCAAGAACGGATTTCCCGGCGCACTGCTGGGCCTGTCCGGCGGCATCGATTCGGCGCTGACCTTGTGCATCGCCGCCGATGCGATTGGGGCCGACAAGGTGCATGCGGTGATGATGCCCTCGCAGTTCACCGCCGGTATCAGCGTCGAGGATTCGCGCGACATGGTCAAGCGTCTGGGTGTGCGCTACAGCGAGATTGCCATCAAGCCGGTGTTCGATACGTTCATGGGCGCGCTCAGCCCGCAGTTCGCCGGCAAACCCTTCGACGCCACCGAAGAAAACCTGCAAGCTCGCATCCGCGGTACGCTGCTGATGGCTTTGTCGAACAAGCACGGCTCGATCGTGCTCACGACCGGCAACAAGAGCGAAATGAGCACCGGCTACGCCACGCTCTACGGCGACATGGCCGGTGGCTTCGCTGTGCTCAAGGACGTTACCAAGAAATATGTCTACCGGCTTTCTCGCTACCGCAACACGCGCTCGGCAGTCATCCCGGAGCGCATCATCGAGCGCGCTCCCAGCGCCGAGTTGCGTCCCAACCAGACCGATCAGGACAGTCTGCCGCCCTACGACGTGCTCGATGGCATCGTGGAACGCTATGTCGAGCAGGACCAGAGCATCGCGCAAATCATCGCCGCCGGCTTTCAACGCGAGGATGTGCATCGGATTGTCAAGCTGGTGCATATCAACGAATACAAGCGCCGCCAGGCGCCGGTGGGCATCCGCATCACCCCGCGCGGCTTTGGCAAGGACTGGCGCTACCCGATCACCAACAAATATCGCGGCGGGCTTTGAGCGGGCAAGTGGGCATGCCGACGATATTTACTCACGCGGCGTTACCGCTGGCAGCAGGCTTTGGAATGGGTGTACGAACCGTGTCGCCACGTCTGCGCATGGCCGGCGTGGTCGCTGCAATCGTTCCCGATCTTGATGTCCTCGCGTTTGGATTCGGCATTCCGTACGCGGCCGCCCTCGGACATAGGGGGATGACCCATTCCATTGCCTTTGCCATGCTGATCGCATTATGCGGCGTGCTGGCAGTACGTTGGCTGAAAACCTCGCGTGTAATGGCATGCGGGTTCCTGTTTTTCGCCGCGGTATCCCATGCCCTGCTCGACAGCTTGACCAATGGCGGGCTGGGTTGCGCGCTGCTCTGGCCTTTCTCCAGCGAGCGCTTCTTTGCGCCCTGGCAGGTCATTCAGGTGTCGCCGATTGGCACGGACTTTTTTTCCAGCCGTGCAATTGACGTGCTGGCTTCCGAATTGAAATGGGTCTGGCTACCCTGTATTGCGGTGGCCGTGCTGCTGGCGGGAGTTCGCCGTTACAGGGCCGGCAATCCGAGTCGATCAGATGGCGTTGACCAAGCTGGGCGTTGACTAAAGCGCGCTGATGCTTCCCGAATGCCTTCCGCGCCGTCTATACTTGGCTTTCGACGGACCGCGAGCCATGGCGGGATACTGACACAGGAGAACTGGACATGAAAAAAATCGAAGCGGTGGTCAAGCCGTTCAAACTCGACGAAGTGCGCGAAGCGCTTTCGGAAATTGGCGTCACTGGATTGACGGTCACCGAAGTCAAAGGCTTCGGCCGCCAGAAGGGTCATACCGAGCTCTATCGCGGTGCGGAATATGTCGTGGACTTCCTGCCCAAGGTTAAAGTCGAGGTTGTGGTGTCCGACAAACTCGTCGACCAGGCGATCGAAGCCATCGTAAAGGCGGCGCGCACCGGCAAGATCGGCGATGGCAAGATTTTCGTCACCACCGTAGAGCAGGTGATTCGCATTCGTACTGGCGAGACGGATGAGGCGGCAGTTTGAAGGACGCGAGGCCCAATGGCTGCGCCCGGATCGCAGCTGAACACCTCCAATACCAGTCGATGGACAGGCCCGATTGAATCGGCTAATCCATCTGAGTCAATCGAATCTGATTCCGGGATAGGTTCCCAGCGGGCTCAGGTGACGTGACCAGCGGCCGGCCAGGCGATTTTTCCCGTATCGGGTTCAACCCACCAAGGCCTTATCTTTTTTTTGCCTTCAGCAGCACCATCACCGCCCCGCAGCACGTGCACAGGATCGGTGCTTACGCATTCCGGCGAGGCCAATCCATGACTCCGGCGTGATGCCGGTCCAACGTTCCGCCGGATGTCAATCCACGAGTCCCGGGCAAGCCGGTCCACGGAGCGCGAGGGTCGTTATTACTGTTCCTGGTTAATGTCGTCAATGGGCGCAGGTTGTTTAGCCCGCATCGAAGCTCCTTTCCAAGTAAGTCGCGCAGGTTGTCGTGCGCGATAAGTTCGGCTTGTATGGGCGGGGAGGCTGAGGACACGACGCCCTAGGCATCAATAAGTCCACGGATGGCGCGGTAACTCAACACTCCCAGTTTCAGCGCCCGCTCGCAGGCCGCTTCCAGTTGTGCCGGTGTAAAGTCACGTGCCAGTCGTAGAATTCCGAGGCTGCGGCGCAGCGATTGCTCCCGATGCAGCTTTGCGTGCCATTGTTGGTCGATGATTTTGACCGTGGCCGCGCCGATGGCTTGCGCCCGCTCGCGCAGGCGCTCGTGATTGAGTTCGATCACCGCGCGGTGTTTGGGCGGCGGTGCTCGTTCAATGTGGTGAAGCGGCCTGGCAGCGCGCTTTTGACACTGGCCACCAGCTTGCCGCGGTAAAACAATTCAATCATGCGAGCCGTCAACCGCGCCTCCATCTTCTTGCCGATGTGCCAATACAGCGCTGCATTGCCCCCGAGTGTCGGAGAATTCCGGACTTCCACTCGGTTCAATGACAACACTATTTAACCAAGTGTGGCGGATAATGTCGAAGTCTTTTCGGCAGAGCGCACGAGCGAGGAATGGAAAGAAGTGTTTGGCGCCCGCAATGTTCGTCCGTAAGCGGGTCGTAGCGGAAATCGGTTCAACTTCCATGCCGCCTCCGAGCGGAGGCGGCTTGCGTTTGTAAGGCGCCCAGAGCTTGAACATACCCATAATGGGCATTAAGATGCCCATTATGGGTACTAGAGAGAAACCCCGGAATCCACCCACGCCAAAGCGCACCAGTCTGGCGGATGCTTTGTTTTCGACCGTCCAGCAACGGGTGCTGGCGTATTTGTTCGGCCAGCCGGAACGCAGTTTTTTCGCGACTGAGCTGATCCGGCTCGTGGGTGGCGGTTCCGGCGCGGTGCAGCGGGAACTGGCGCGCCTGGCGGACAGCGGGCTGGTGACGATCAGCCGGGTCGGGACGCAGAAGCACTACCAGGCCAATCCGAAGTCGCCGATTTTCGCTGAACTATGCGCCATCGCGCAGAAGACCGTGGGACTGGCAGAACCGTTGCGCGAGGCGCTGGCGCCCTTGGCGAAGCGCATTGCCACGGCCTTTGTGTTCGGCTCGGTCGCCAAACGCAGCGACACCGCAGCCAGCGATATCGATGTGCTCGTGCTTTCGGAGAGCATCGAATACGCGGACGTGTTTGCGGCGTTACAGTCGGCGGAAGAGAAGCTCGGGCGCACGGTGAATCCGACGGTCTATACGCCGGCCAATTGGCGCAAAAAACGCAAGGACGGAAACGCCTTTGTGGTGAAGGTGTCTGCTCAACCCAAGTTGTTCCTGGTGGGCGCGGAGGAAGACCTTGCCTGAGAAAGTCGGGGAACTTGAAAATCTCGCTCGCGTCGGAAAGCTGGCACCCGAGCGGGGAACGCAGGACGAGATCAGAGGCCTTCTGAATTCCGGGAGCGAACGTCTGACGGATGCGAAGAACGGCAATCTCGCGCTTTCGAGCCGGTTCGATCTGGCTTACAACGCGGCACATGCTTTTTCGCTGGCGGCATTGCGCTGGCACGGTTATCGCTCCGACAGCCGCTATCTGGTGTTTCAGACGTTGCCGCACACGCTGGGAATGCCTGCGGCTGTTTGGCGGGTGTTGTCCAAGGCGCACGAGATGCGCAACGTCGCGGAATACGAAGGGCATCTCGACGCCGACGCGGCAATGTTGAGGAATCTCATCGAGGCCGCTGAAGCGGTTCGGATTGCGGTCACGGCGCTGCCTGCCTTGACGGAAATTTGAGCGAGGTCCAACTTGCGCGAGCCGGAGTCCCACCTTTTCCGGATGTGCGAGCAAGCATAAGATAATGTGCAGTGGCGGAGGGCAGACCGTGTTTGACTTTGTCGTTTGGGAGGCTCACCTCAAAGTCCTACCCCTCGGTTTCTCCAATAACCTGCATGCCGGCTGTGGTGTGCCACCGCCAGGATACGAAGCTGGCCTCCCACAACGATATAGATCAGCAAAAAAGGAAATCGCCGCAATACAAACAGTTTGGCACATGCCGTCCACTGCAATCAAACGGTGCAAGGGGTGTGAAACGCAGGCTACTCATTTGTGCGAAAGGCGTCGCGCGTCGGTTCATAGTCATACAAACAGGTGTGGCGTCCCGGGGTATCGCCACCACTATTCACGTTTTCTTCGCTTTGAGCAGCACCATCACCGCTCCGCCGCCGCCGTCTTCCGGGCGGGCCTGCACGAAGGCCAATACTTCGTCGCGCTGGGCAAGCCAGTTGCCGATTTTTCTTTTCAATACCGGCTCCGCATTCTTCGATCTGAGTCCTTTGCCATGCACGATGCGCACACAGCGCAGGCCATGCTTAAGGGCGTCATTGAGAAAGCTCACCAGCAGGGTTCGTGCTCCGTCGGAACGCAGTCCGTGCAGGTCAAGATGGTCCTGGGTGGACCAGTAACCACGACGCAGCTTTTTCAGTATCTGGCTGGACAAGCCGTTGCGCAGGAATAGCAGTTCTTCCCCGGTCTCCAGACCAATCTCGATTGGCATCGTATCGGAGAGGCTGTCGAGCAAGACCCGTTTGTCTTCCAGCAGCGCCTGGACCGGAATCGGCGCCGGCGCGGGCCGTTTCAATCGGGCCTTGCCGGGATTACGCAGTGGCGCGACGTCTTTCAGCGCTTCGCGCAGCAAGACCTCTTCGTCTGCGGGTTCCTCGGGGTTTGGTTCGGCGTTTGCCGGGCGCTTGGGCATTTCAATTCCTGTAAACCTAAAAACCGCACCACAGAGGCACGGAGACACAGAGAAATACAATATTTCAATCAGTTGTCTTCGCAGCCGTGCTCACCTAATTGGTGAGCACACGAATGGATGCAACAATTTGTTTTTCCTCCGTGTTCTCGACGCCTAAAAGGGTACTCCACGCTACGCGAGGGTGTCTGTGGTTCAACTGCTTTTTCTAGGGTAAATCCTTTTCAGTGCCCGAGTTCTTCCAGATACTTCTCGGCATCCAGCGCGGCCATGCAGCCGGTGCCTGCACTGGTCACGGCCTGGCGATAGATGTGGTCTTGTACATCGCCGGCGGCAAAGACGCCGGGCACGCTGGTCGCCGTTGCGTCTCCCTGGTTGCCGCTCCTGGTGATGATGTAACCATTGGCCATGTCGAGCTGACCCTGGAATATCTGCGTGTTAGGGGTATGGCCAATGGCGATGAACACGCCAGAAAGCGGAACATCGCGCGTCGCGTTGTTCTGGACCGAGCGGATGCGCATGCCGTTGACGCCCTTCTGGTCACCGAGGACTTCTTCCAGCGTGTGGTTCCACTCGAACTTGACGTTGCCGGTTCTGGATTTTTCGGTGAGGCGGTCGATCAGGATCGCTTCGGCACGGAATTTATCGCGCCGATGTACCACGGTCACGCTCCTGGCGATGTTGGACAGGTACAAGGCTTCTTCGACTGCGGTATTGCCGCCGCCGATGACCGCCACGTCCTGGCCCTTGTAAAAAAACCCGTCACAGGTCGCGCAGCCGGAAACGCCTTTGCCCATGAACGCGGTTTCCGACGGCAGGCCCAGATACTTTGCCGATGCACCGGTTGCAATGATGAGCGCATCGCAGGTGTATATGGCCTGATCGCCGCTCAACTGGAACGGCCGCTCACCCAGTTTGACGGTGTGGATGTGATCGAAAATGATCTGCGTGTCGAAGCGCTCGGCGTGCTTCAGGAAGCGCTCCATCAGCTCTGGGCCTTGCACGCCCATGACGTCGGCAGGCCAGTTGTCAACTTCGGTCGTGGTGGTGAGCTGACCACCCTGAATGATGCCGGTAATGAGCACCGGCTTGAGGTTGGCGCGTGCGGCGTAGACTGCAGCGGTGTAGCCGGCCGGGCCGGAACCGAGGATCAGCAAGCGGGAATGTTTTGTTGTTTTGGTGGTCATGACTTCAAGTTGAGGCTGGCTTTCGAAAAAGAAAGACTCTAACAGTGCTGCAAAGGCTGTGTCCACGAGCGCCGAACCCGCCGCGTTGGTACATCGACCATGGGATATAATCCTTTGAAACTCATGAGGTAATCTGCGCTTGCGAAGATCAATGGCGGCCAGTTCCACAGTTCCTAAGTCGCCGCGCAAACCGCTGCCGCCGAAGATTGCCGCGCTGCTGCGCGAATCCTGGTGGTTGCTGTTGATTGGCGCCGCGTTGTATCTGTTCCTGATTCTGGCGACTTACAGCAAGTCAGATCCGGGATGGTCACACCAGACTGCCGCTGCGCAGGCAGTCAACGCCGGTGGCCGGGCCGGCGCCTGGATTGCCGATGTGCTGCTGTATATCTTTGGCCTCTCGGCGTGGTGGTGGGTGCTGTTCCTGATCGGGGTGTTGGTCTGGGGCTATCGTCGCATCGAATCGACCGATCCGAGCGATCGTCGTTCCATCGCGGTTGCTTGCATCGGTTTTTTTGTCCTGATCGCATCGAGCAGCGCTCTGGAATCCCTGCGTCTGCACACGCTGCTGGCGCAGTTGCCGCACCTGCCCGGGGGCGTACTGGGCGGGCTTGTCAGCTCGCTGATGTCCGGTGGATTCGGCTTCACCGGCAGCACCCTGATCCTGCTGATTCTGGGAGGCGTCGGATTTTCCCTGCTCACCGGGCTGTCGTGGGTGGTCATCATCGAGAAGATCGGCGGCGTACTTGAATTTGCCTACGTCTCGATACGCGAGAAATGGCAGGCACGGCAGGACCGCAAGTTCGGCGAGCAGGCTGCTGTCGAGCGCGGGGAAATCGTGGAGGTGGAGCGCAGGCGCTTCGACGAGCACGCGCCGGTTCGTATCGAGCCACCAAAGAGCGCGATCGCGAAATCGGATCGGGTGATCAAGGAAAAGCAAAAACCCCTGTTCGAAGACCTGCCGGACTCGCCGCTGCCGCCACTGCATCTGCTTGACGAAGCCCTTGCCGACATCGAGGCCTTGTCCACCGATACGCTGGAATACACCTCACGGCTCATCGAGAAAAAACTTTCCGATTTCGGCATTGACGTCAAAGTCGTGGCCGCTCAACCCGGACCGGTGATTACCCGCTACGAGATCGAGCCGGCGGTCGGTGTCAAAGGCAGTCAGGTCATCAATCTGGTGAAGGATCTGGCGCGAGCGTTGTCGGTGGTGAGCGTGCGCGTGGTGGAAACCATACCGGGCAAATCCTGCATGGGACTCGAAATTCCGAATCCGAAGCGGCAAGTGGTGCGCTTGTCGGAAATTCTGAGTTCGAGGGTTTATGCCGACATGGGCTCACCACTGACGCTGGCAATGGGCAAGGACATCGCCGGCAATCCGGTGGTGGCCGACTTGGCAAAGATGCCGCATGTGCTGGTCGCAGGCACCACGGGCTCCGGCAAGTCGGTCGCCATCAACGCCATGATCCTGTCGCTGCTGTACAAGGCCACCCCCAACGATGTGCGGTTGATACTGGTCGATCCGAAAATGCTCGAGCTCTCGGTCTACGAGGGTATTCCGCATCTGCTCACGCCGGTGGTGACCGACATGCGGCAGGCCGCGCACGCGCTGGCCTGGTGCGTGGGTGAAATGGACCGGCGCTACAAGTTGATGTCCACACTGGGCGTGCGCAATCTTTCCGGCTTCAACCAGAAGATCAGGGAGGCCGTCAAAGCCGGCAAACCGTTGACGAATCCCTTCACCATTACGCCGGAGTCGCCGGAACCGTTGGCGGAGTTGCCGCTGATCGTGGTGGTCATTGACGAACTGGCTGACCTGATGATGGTGGTGGGGAAAAAGGTGGAAGAGCTGATCGCGCGCCTGGCCCAGAAGGCGCGTGCCGCCGGCGTGCATTTACTGCTCGCCACCCAGCGGCCTTCGGTGGATGTCATAACCGGACTGATCAAGGCCAACATTCCAACGCGCGTTTCGTTCCAGGTCTCCAGCAAAGTGGATTCCCGGACCATTCTCGACCAGATGGGCGCCGAACAATTGCTGGGGCAGGGCGACATGCTCTATCTGCCTCCGGGCACGGGTTATCCGCAGCGCGTGCATGGTGCCTTTGTCTCCGATCAGGAGGTGCACAAGGTCGTGGACTATCTCAAATCGCGTGGCGAGCCCCAATACATTGAGGAAGTGCTTCAAGAGACACCCGCCGATGACGCAGACGGCGGTACGGCGGGCGAGGCCGATGTGGAATCCGATGCCCTGTATGACCAGGCCGTGGATATCGTGCTCAAGTCGCGGCGGGCTTCCATTTCCCTTGTGCAACGGCATTTGCGCATCGGCTACAACCGCGCCGCGCGGTTGATTGAACAAATGGAACGCGCAGGACTGGTGTCCGCCATGCAGAGCAACGGCAACCGCGAGGTTATCGCGCCGTCGCGTACCGAAGCTTGAAACTGCGCACAACCGATCGCCAAAATTACAAGGAAAAGCTGATGAGATCAATGTCGATTGCCGCAGTGTTGCTGGTGAGCGTCCTGGCTGCAATGCCGGCGGGCGCCGGTTCCATCGAAAAACTGCACGCATTCATCGAGCAGACGCGCTCGGCGAAAGCAAGCTTCACCCAGGAAGTCACCGACTCGAGCGGCACCGTCCAGCAGCAGGCGAGCGGCACGATGCAGTTTCAGCGTCCCGGAAAATTCCGCTGGACCTACGACAAACCCTACGAGCAAATCATCGTCGGGGATGGGGAGAAGCTATGGATCTACGACAAGGATCTTAATCAGGTGACGCGCCGGAATCTTGACAAAGCCATTGGCAACAGCCCGGCGGCGCTGCTGTCGGGTGCCGATGACATCGATCGCTACTATTCGCTTCTGGCGTTGGGGGTGAAGGGAAAACTCGACTGGCTGGAGGTCAAACCCTATAACGAAGAAAGCCTGTTTGAAAAGGTGCGCATGGGCTTTCGCGGCAACACCCTAGAGATCATGGAATTGCGGGATCACTTCGGCCAGACCACAACCATCAAACTATCCAGGTTGCAGCGCAACCCAAAGGCGGCGCCGGAGCTCTACAAGTTCAGCGTGCCGGAAGGCGCGGATCTGGTCACGGAATAGGGCGAAACCCGTTCGCCGCTGCCGTGGTGAGCGGTTCATCCATGAGCGACCTGTTTGAATCCCGGCAACCCGCCGCTCCGCTTGCGGAGTTGATGCGCCCGCGAACGCTCGATGAAGTGGTCGGACAGCAGCATTTGCTGGGCGCCGGCAAACCCCTGCGCGTGGCCTACGAGTCGGGGAAATTGCATTCAATGATCCTGTGGGGCCCGCCCGGCGTTGGCAAGACCACGCTGGCGCGCCTGATGGCGGGTGCTTTCGATGCCGAGTTCATTGCACTTTCCGCGGTGCTGTCGGGAGTAAAGGACATTCGCGATGCCGTTGCGCAAGCCGAGCAGGTGCTCCAGCAATCGGGTCGCGCCACCATCCTGTTCGTGGACGAGGTGCACCGCTTCAACAAGGCGCAGCAGGATGCCTTTCTGCCTTTCGTAGAGCGCGGCCTGGTGACATTCATCGGGGCGACCACCGAGAACCCCTCGTTCGAGGTTAATGGAGCCTTGCTCTCTCGCGCGGCGGTTTATGTGCTCAAGCCCTTGTCCGAGGCCGAACTCACTCTGTTGTTTGCGCGTGCGCTTGCGCAGGCCTTTGCCTCGCAGACCTGTTCGGACCACGCCAGAGAGCTGGTGGTTGGCGCCGCCGATGGCGATGCCAGGCGGCTGCTGAACATGGTCGAACAAATCGGCAATGCCGCGATCACACGCAAGACAGCGCATATCGACGACGCCTTTGTCCAGACCACACTCGCGCAGAACCTGCGCCGCTTCGACAAGGGCGGCGATGCCTTCTACGATCAGATATCCGCCCTGCACAAATCCGTGCGCGGCTCATCGCCCGACGCGGCGCTGTACTGGATGGTCAGAATGCTCGATGGCGGAGCCGATCCGCTGTATGTCGGCCGACGCGTGGTGCGCATGGCGATCGAGGATATCGGGCTTGCCGATCCGCGTGCCCTGCGGCTGTCGCTGGATGCCTGTGAGACTTATGAGCGCCTGGGTTCGCCGGAGGGCGAACTGGCACTGGCGCAGGCGGTCATCTACCTGGCATGCGCGGCCAAGTCGAACGCTGCCTACGTTGCGTATAATGCAGCGCGTTCGCTGGTGCAGTCCGACAAATCGCGGCCGGTTCCCGAGCATCTTCGCAACGCTCCCACCAAGCTCATGAAGGAACTCGGCTACGGCCGTGCCTACCGTTACGCGCACGACGAAGCGGACGCGTACGCGGCGGGCGAGAACTACTTCCCGGAAGGCCTCGAGGACACCGGTTTCTACCGGCCGACCGGTCGTGGTCTGGAAGGAAAAATTGCGGAGAAACTGGCGCAGTTGCGCGAGCTCGATGCGAGAGCGAAGAAAAGCTGAACCGGGCTGATGCCAGAAACACGAAGCAGATTCGAAAGCCACGCCAGGTAATTCCAAAAACTACGCAGAGGACAGCAATGCTGGATGTTCAATTGTTGCGCAAGGACCTGAATGCGGTGGCCGGGAAACTGGTCAGCCGCAACGGTTTTCGCCTGGAGACCGAAATCTTTGCCGATCTGGAAGAGCAAAGAAGGACGCTGCAAGCGGATACTGAGACGCTTCAGGCGCAACGCAATGCCCTGTCAAAACGCATCGGCGAAGCCAAGCGCAAAGGAGACCAGGCCGCAGCTGATGCGCTGATGACCGAAGTCAGCAGCTTCGCCGACAAGCTCGCCCAAAATCAGATGCGGCTTGCGCCGATCCTGGGCGCCATCGACGACTTCATGCTTGGCATTCCAAACCTGCCGCACAGCAGCGTGCCGGTCGGAAAATCCGCCTCTGAAAATGTCGAAGTGCGCCGCAGCGGCAATCCGCGCCGCTTTGAGTTTCCGGTGAAAGACCATGTCGACATCGGCGCCGGGCTCGGCTTGCTCGATTTTGATGCGGCGGCAAGAATCAGCGGCGCGCGCTTTACGGTGATGAAAGGACCACTGGCGCGCCTGCACCGCGCACTTGCCCAGTTCATGCTCGACATTCACACCACGGAGCACGGCTACACTGAAGTGTATGTGCCTTATCTGGTCAACGCGCAGAGCATGCGCGGTACCGGGCAGTTGCCAAAGTTCGAGGAGGATTTGTTTTCGGTTCCACGCGCCGAAGGCGAAAAGTTGTATTTGATTCCCACCGCCGAAGTGCCGGTGACCAACATGGTGCGCGACCAGATTCTGGATGCCGGAAAGCTGCCGCTGAAGTTTGTCTGCCATTCGCCCTGCTTCCGTTCGGAGGCAGGCTCCTATGGGAGGGATACGCGGGGCATGATTCGCCAGCACCAGTTCGACAAGGTTGAATTGGTGCAAGTGGTCGAACCGGAGCATTCCTACGCCGCACTGGAACAACTGACGGGGCACGCTGAAACCATTCTGGCGCGATTGGAACTGCCGTTTCGCACCGTGGCGTTATGCACCGGCGATATGGGGTTTTCCGCCGCCAAGACCTACGATATCGAAGTCTGGTTGCCCGGACAGCAGGCGTACCGGGAGATTTCTTCGTGCAGCAACTTTGAAGCGTTTCAGGCGCGACGCATGCACGCTCGTTACCGTAATGAGAAGGGCAAGCCCGAGCTCGCGCATACGCTCAATGGCTCGGCCTTGGCCGTTGGCCGCACGTTGGTTGCTGTGTTGGAGAACTATCAGAACGCTGATGGAAGAGTGTCGATTCCGGAGTCGCTGCGGCCGTACATGGGTGGACAGACGGTGCTCAAGCGGTAACTCGCGACATGCGATTCACCCGCCGACTGTGGTCGCCGGCGGCGGGGCTTCTGCTAGAATTCCCGGCACGGAGAGGTACCGAAGTGGTCATAACGGCGCCGACTCGAAATCGGATGGGGG
>JANNTE010000329.1:0-12548 GCA_031403365.1 Betaproteobacteria bacterium
GCACCCGACCAACCTGCATGTGAACAAGGGACTGTTTCCAAACGACACCGTTCAAAGCCGGCTTCCCGATCCGTCCTGGCTGGAATACTGGCTCGATTCCCAGATCAGCTTCGACGGCGAGTGGGAAGCCAAGGTCGTCAAAATGATTCTGCACAATCTGTCGAGCCTGTTCGAGATGCCGATTCGTACCATCCACGACCTGTCCCGCTACCGCAAGCAACTGGCCCGTCTCGCGGCGTAACACCCGCGTAACGGCACCGCGCAGCCGGGTCACCTTCCGCTGGGGTCAGGTGCGCCATGTATCATGGCGGCCAGTGCCATGAACCGCCCCCCGGACTTCGAGAATAAGATCGTGGCGCCCGACGCCTTGCCCGGGCGCCTGGCTGCGCAGCCTCGCCCGCTGGTCTTCACCAATGGCGTTTTTGACGTGCTGCATCGCGGCCACGCCACCTATCTCGCGCAATCACGTGCACTAGGCGCGAGCCTGATCGTCGCACTGAACTCGGATGCATCGGTGAAACGACTCGGCAAAGGAGGCGACCGGCCGGTAAATGCCCTCGCAGACCGCATGGCCCTGGTTGCTGCGCTGGAGAGCGTGAGCCTTGTCACCTGGTTTGAGGAAGATACGCCCCTCGGTCTCATCCAGGCCTGCCGCCCTGACGTACTGGTCAAAGGAGGCGACTGGCCGGCCGAAAAAATCGTCGGCGCAGCCGAAGTCCTGGGCCGCGGCGGCATCGTCAAATCCATCCCGTTCCAATTCGAACGCTCAACGACGTCACTGCTGACACGCATCCGCAACTCCTGATTTATCCTTCAAAAAGGGAAGCTACATGCCCGCACGATTCAAGTTTTTGCGCGATACCTGGCGCCTGATCAAACCGTACTGGACTTCCGAAGAACGCCTGGTCGCGTGGCTGCTGCTAAGCGCCGTAATTGCGCTTACCCTGGCCATGGTCTACATGAACGTGCTGTTCAACGAATGGTACAACTCGTTCTACAACGCTCTGCAGGAAAAAGACAAAGCTTCGTTCTGGAAACTGATGGGGCGCTTCGCGATCCTGGCGACTATCTACATCGCCATGGCGGTCTATGCGTTTTACCTGAATCAAATGCTGCAGATTCGCTGGCGGCGCTGGCTCACCGGCGATTACCTTCAACAGTGGCTCGCGGAACGTGCCTACTACCGTCTGCAGCTGGCCGGAAACCCCGCCGACAACCCGGACCAGCGAATCGCCGAGGATTTCAAACTTTTCGTCGATGAAACCCTGAGCCTGTCCCTGGGATTGCTCAATGCAGTAGTCACACTGGGATCCTTTGTCGGAATTCTCTGGGGTCTGTCGGGGCCGCTGGCGGTGCCCTGGAATGGCGGGGAACTCGTGATTCCAGGCTACATGGTCTGGGCAGCTTTGATCTATGCCATCGCCGGCAGTTGGTTGACGCACAAGATCGGCAAGGTGCTGATAGGGCTCAACTTCAATCAGCAGCGCTACGAGGCAGACTTCCGTTTTTCACTGGTGCGTTTCAGGGAAAATGCCGAAGGCATCGCGCTCTATTCCGGTGAGAAGGAGGAGCTTGCCGGATTTCGTTCGCGCTTCGCCAACGTCGTGGACAACTGGTGGCGCATCATGAAGCGGCAGAAAGTGCTCAATACCTTCACCATCGGCTACAACCAGGTCGCGATCATTTTTCCCTTTCTGGTCGCTGGCAATCGCTATTTCGCCGGCACCATCCAGCTCGGAGGGCTGATGCAGATATCCAACGCATTTGGGCAGGTCCAGGGCGCGCTGTCCTGGTTTATCGGCGCCTACAACAGTTTTGCCGGCTGGAAAGCCACCTCCGATCGACTGCTCGGCTTTCAACATGCGATCGAAGCTGCGCGCAAGCACGCCGGCAGCAATTCCGGCGTTGAACGCGTTACCGACTCGCGTCCCGAAGTCGTGCTGGAGGATATTGCCTTGTCGCTCCCGGATGGCTCTTCTCTGATCGCGAATTCAAGCGCGATCATCGCCCCCGGAGACAGCGTCCTGATTCGCGGTGCTTCCGGTTCGGGCAAGAGTACGTTGTTTCGCGCCATTGCCGGAATCTGGCCATTTGGCAGTGGCCGCGTGCACATACCTTCCAATGAACGCGTGCTGTTCCTGCCGCAACGCCCTTATCTTCCGATCGGATCGGTTCGCGATGTCGTCGCCTATCCGGCCAGCGAGCAGACCTTTCCAGACGAGCAGGTTCGCGAAGCATTGAATCTGGTCGGACTGCCGCAACTCACCGGGCGGCTGGACGATTCCCGTCACTGGGCATTGCAGCTGTCGCCGGGCGAACAACAGCGCATCGCCTTCGCGCGAGCCCTGCTGCAAAAACCCGAGTGGTTGTTCCTGGACGAGGCAACCTCCGCACTCGATGATGTCGCCGAGCAGAAACTCTACCGGCTGCTGAAGGAAAAACTGCCGAAAACCACCGTCGTCAGCATCGGGCATCGGTCCTCACTGCGGGAATTTCATGCGCGCACGCTCGAACTTCAAAACGACGGCCATGGGCTGCGGGTTCTGGCGGCGGTTTAGTGTCTGCTTATGAAGCGGGGCACTCCACTTTGCGCACTTCGGTGCCTGGATACTCGGCCGCCAGTTCGCCCAACTTCGCAGCCTGTCCCGTTGACGGACCAACGATCAGGAGTGCGACGCGGGTATCGCGCGGCGTGCGCTCGACGATGCGCGCGGAACGCACACCTTTTTTTTGCAACACATCAAGCTGCTTTTTCGCGCCATCTTCATTGCGAAACATTCCGAGCGAAACGGCATAGCGCCACGGCCCGGCTTCCAGCACTGGTGAATACTCGGTAATCCCCAGCACCTTCAGTTCTGCAATTTTCTTGTCCATGTCAGCTTTGGATTTGCGCGGTGGCAGATAGAGCCAGTAGCCTGCCGGTACCGTGATTTCAATTTTGCGCACACTTTCGCCCACCGCCAATCCATTGAGCGCGGTCTGAACCTTGGGCAAGTCGATGTCGGCGAAATGGCCCCACTCCAGACAGACGCGCCTTTCTGGCGGCGCACCTTGTGGGTTCGACGTCTCAGGGAGCGCTTCCGGTGGCGACGACGTCGCTGCAACCACAAGCGACGGCGTCGCTGCAACAACAGGCAGCGCTCTGGGCGCAACGATCTGAATCTGATCGGCGTTCATCTGCTGCATTAGAATTTGCGCATCCGGATTCGGGCTGCTCTCGTTAACGTAAACGTAGCCAGCCAGTCCCAGGTTCGCTGCCAGCAGCACGAAGAACACCCACTTCATTGCGGCTCCCGCGCCATCTGCACGAGCCCTTCCAGCACCAGCTTATCGACCAGACGCAGTGGCCGGCCGATATGGCGAGCGACCAACTCGCCCGCACCCCCGCTGAAGATCAACTCGTGATCCGGCTGCCCTGCCGCCGCCATGGCGTCGCACATGCGATCCACCGCGCCGCACAGTGCCTGAATGGCGCCGCTGGTAATGGCGTCGCGGGTCACGCGCGGAAAGGGGGTGAAACTTCCACGCTCCGAGGACAGCCGCGCCGCATGAGCCGCGAGGGACTCATGCATCAAGTCGAACCCCGGAACTATGATTCCGCCCAGAAACGCGCCTTGATCGTTCAAGGCATCCACCGTCATGGCGGTGCCGGCGTTGACCACGATACAAGCCCGCGGCGACAGGCGGCGTGCACCAATCATCGCCGCCCAGCGATCAACGCCCAACTGGGAGGGATCGTCGTAGAGGTTGGTAACGCCGCCCTGCGCGCGCCGGCTTGCGGCCCAGCGCGGCACCAGCGGCCAGCGCGCGCACAGCGTGCGCAATGCCTGAGCGACGCCGTCACCGGCAACGTTGGCAATCACCACCGCCGTGGGCGGTGTCATTTGTGCCCAATACCGTTCGAGGGTGTCGATCTGGGCAAGGGTGGTCCAGCCGTCATTTACGAAGGCATGCCCGTCGTGCAAGGCCCACTTTACCCGGCTGTTGCCGGCATCGACTGCGAGAATCACGATAGGCTCGATCGACCCTGAAGACGTACTCAGCTCACACCACGAAGGCTTATTTCGCCGCCGTAGAATTTGCGCGAACCGGAGCGCATCTTCAGCTGCAAGGCTCCGTCTTCGCCGATCTTCTCTACGCGGCCTTCCAGTTCTGACTGGTCCGGCATGCGCACACGCACCATTTTATCCCTGTAGGCATGCATCTGGTCCCACTCTTCGCACAGCGGCGCGAAACCGTGAGTGGAAAAATTTCGCAAGACCAGATCGAGTTCAGCAAGAATATCGCCGAACAGTTCGTTGCGGTCGGCATGGATACCCATGCTGATCAGGTCCACCACCGGTTGATCGATGCGCGATTTCACCGCATCCGGCAACCGCAGATTCAGCCCGATGCCGATCACCGCGACCGTGGGACCCATGACATCGCCCGCCAGCTCAATCAAGATTCCGGCAAGCTTCAGATGCCTCCAAAGGAGGTCATTCGGCCACTTCAGCATGACTTGCGCTGCGCCGTGCCGGCGCAACACGCGGGCCAGCGCGATCCCGGTCGCAAGGCTCAGCCCGCTGAGGAATCCGGCCCCTTGATCGAAACGCCACAGCAGCGAGAATGTCAGCGCGCCACCCGGGTTGGAATGCCATTCGCGCCCGCGCCGCCCGCGTCCCTGAGTTTGCATCTCGGCAGCGATAACGCTTCCGGAAGTTGCGCCGTGCAGGGCGCGCTCGAACAGTTCGGTATTGGTGGAACCCGTCTGACCGAGAATTTCCAGATCGAATCTCGTCGCCAGTTTTCCGAGGTGGCCGAGGATGCGATCCCGCGACAACCATTGCACCGGTGTGTCCAGCCGGTAACCGCGGCCATGCGCCCTGGAGACGCTCAGCCCCAATGCTTCCACATCCGCAAGCGCATTCGACACCGTTGCTCGGGTGATGCCCAGCACCTTCGCCAGTTTTTCTCCGGAATGAACTTCTCCATCCTCCAGCAGACGGAGAACTTCAAACGTATGCGCAGTCAATGTCGTGAACAGGCGGAAGAGAGATGGTCTGCACTATACCGCATGCGCACTGGCGCAAGTCTTTCCGCAGGCTGCCCGTATCCATGGTTAGAATGCCGCCAATCGTTCGCAGGGGAGATGCGCAATGCGTGTGGCGGCCGGGGCTTTAGCGGCAATCGCCGGGGCTTCAGTCGCGGCCATAGGATTCGGTCTCGCCGCGTGCAGCCCGCAAGACAGCAATTACCCCTCGCGCCCGGTCAACCTCATCGTTCCATTTCCAGCCGGTGGTTCTTCCGACCTTATCGCCCGGGTTGTGTCGGAACGGGCAGCGCGCGCGCTGGGCCAGCAGATCGTAATCGAGAATCGACCCGGTGCCGGTGGCAACCTCGGCACGCAGGCGGCGGCACGCGCGGCGCCGGACGGCTACACCCTGGTGCAATGTACCATCGGCACCTGCGCCATCAATTTGTCCGTGTACAAAAGCACCGGCTACGATCTGGAGCGGGATTTTCAGCCGGTTATTCTGTTTGCTTCCCTGTCCAACATCCTGGCAGTGCATCCTGCCATTCCCGCGCGCACGGTATCCGATCTGGTTGTGCACGCGAAGAAGCATCCCGGCCAGGTTACGTTTGGTTCGTCGGGTTACGGTTCCTCGCCGCACCTGGCCGGTGAATTGTTTCGCCTGTCGAGCGGTGCGATCCTGCTGCACGTGCCCTATCGTGGCAGCGCGCCGGCAATCACGGACTTGCGCGGCGGCCAGATCGATTTGTTCTTCGACAATTCCCCGTCAATATTGCCGCACATCAAATCTGGCGCCCTGCGCGCGCTGGCGGTGACCGGTGCACGCCGCCTTGGCTCGTTGCCGGACATCCCGACCATGGAAGAGTCCGGATTGCCCGGTTTCGTAATCGCCCCCTGGTTCGGTTTGATGGCGCCGAAGAAAACGTCCCGGACCGTCATCGACAAGCTCAATCGCGCTTTCAATGAGGCGCTGTCCGATGCCGTGGTTGTCAAACGACTGGCGGAAATGGAAGTCACGCCCGGCGGAGGAACCGCCGCGGATTTCGGTGCACATGTGCAAACGGAAGTCAGGCGCTGGGCCGCAGTGGTCAAGGCACGCGGCATCAGCGTTGAAGATTCCAACTGAACCTGGTCTGCCCGATCGATCCCGCCGGGATGGATGAAACAGACGATTCCACGCGGGAATTGAACAGCTCGCGAATCCGGCGGATCAGTTCGGGATCGCTGGCCTTCTTGCCGGTCAGCATCAGCGCAAAATTTTCCGCCAGAATTTCCTCGGGATGAATGATGTAATCGGTGTTGCGGCCGACTTGTTCGAAGAATCCGGATACTTCCGAAATCTCCAGTAGCACCGGCCCGGCATCACCCAGCATAGGCCGCGGGCGATCGCTGGCATCTGCCGCTTCCAGAACCAGCAGCTTCAGTTCCCAGTAGTCGACGATATCGCGACCGATGGCCGGGTCGAATACCGGCGATCGCGACAACAGCAGCGGCAGCACCATCGCCGGCTTGCCCTCGACGGTGATCTCGATGGAGGCATCGTCCGCCGGCGCATCGGGATTGGTGATTCTGATTGCTTCCAGGTGTTCCGGCAGCGCGATTGCGGCGCCGACATGAAAACCGATAACCCGATAAGCACGCGCGCGCAATATCGGATCATGGCGTGTCAGTATATGAAACAGCTCGTGCGCCAGCAGGCTGGCAAGCGCCTCATCGGCGGCCCTGAGGCTGCGTTGAGAGAGCATGACCGCGTTGGCGCGGGTATGGGCCAGTCCCTCCTCCGCATGGCCGGAAGTTTTCACCAGCAACACCCGGGCGGGAAACGACACCCCGAGTTTTCTCAGTTCCCCGGCCAGCGGCGCGATGACAGCATCGATACGTGAGCGCTCATCCAAAGTCCACGGCAATACGCTGTCCATGGAAAAATCGAGAAACTCTCGCTCCGATATCACCCGGGTTGATTTCAGCCGCAGCATCCGGTCGAACGACGTCATGCGCGAAACATAATCGTCGACCGCGCCGAGGATGGTTCGGCCCTGCTCAACCGAGGCGAATTCAATGACGCTGTGCGGGGCAATCCGGGTCTGCGCCTGCGGCGCGCCGGGCGCCAACAGGATGCCGGAGACAAATGCGAATAGAACCACGATGCGGATGAGCGCGACCATGCCCGATATTGCCACACCGCGAGGGCGCCTCCGGGCGGCGTTACAATCGTGCACCAGTGCAGTGGTTGTTGGCGCACCGGCTCATGGTCGATGCTCAAAACCGCCAAGAACTTTCCCTCGTCGCGGGGTTCTGAACTACGTTCGATAATCCGATGCTCCCGATCTTCATGCGCTGGCTCTGCCCTTTTCTTGCTTTCGTGTTCGTCGTGCCGGCTGCGGCGGAGCCGGTGCAACGTCCCCACATCGAGGCCGAGCTCATTTCCGAATCGGGCAGCGTGCGCCCGGGCGAGCCGGTGACCGTGGTGCTGCGGCTGAAGATGCAGAAGCATTGGCATACGTACTGGAAGAATCCCGGCGATTCCGGCCTGCCAACCCGATTGACATGGACGCTGCCACCGGATTTCTCGGCGGGACCGATCCAGTGGCCCGTGCCCAAGCGCATCGATCTCGGACCGCTCACCAATTTTGGCTACGAGGGTGAAGTACTTCTTCTGACCGACATTCAGACGCCTGCCGATCTCGCCGCCGGTACCAGCGTGCCGGTCACCGCGCGGGCGGACTGGCTGGTGTGCGAAGAAATCTGCATTCCCGGAGACGCGACCTTTACTCTGATGCTTCCCGTGAGCAGCGAGCCGGCGCGCGCCGACAAGAAGTGGGCCAAGTCGATCGCGCGCGCGCGCTCGCAGCTGCCACGCCCGCTGCAAGACCGAGACTTCTCAGCCAGCCTGGACGGCAACGAACTGGTGCTGCGTCTGACCGGCCGCGACACGCCGATGGACAAGCTTGCCTTTTTCCCCGACCAGGACGGCTGGATCCAGAACGCGGCGCCGCAGACAATGAGCAGGACGGCGGACGGTTACGCACTGCGCGTTGCCGCGGCGGCAGAGGCGCATTCGAAGGCCAGCTCGTTGACTGGCCTGATCGTCGCCGAACCCGGCCTTGCGCAAGGCGTAGCCGCAGCAACAGTCAGTGCCGTGCCGGAGGCATCCGGGGAGACCGGTGCAGCGCAGCCGGATGAAATGGTCGCGCAAACGGCCACGGGTCCATTCACGGACTTCGGCTTGCTCGCCGCGCTCGTGCTCGCTCTGCTGGGTGGGGCGATGCTCAATTTGATGCCGTGCGTATTCCCGGTGGTATCGATCAAGGTGCTCGGCTTCATGGAACAGGCGCGCGGCGATCCGGCCAAGCTGCGCGCGCACGGCTTCGCATTCGCGGCCGGGGTGCTGGTTTCGTTCTGGCTGGTGGCGGGAACACTGCTTGCCCTGCGCGCGCAGGGCGAGGCGTTGGGCTGGGGCTATCAGTTGCAATCGCCGCCAGTAGTAGCGGCACTGGCGATTTTGTTTTTTTTGCTGGCGCTGAACCTGAGTGGATTATTCGAAGTGGGTTTGTCAGTGCAGTCGTTTGCCGGAAAGTTCCGGTTGCGCAACGACTATGCCGGATCGGCGATGTCCGGTCTGCTGGCCACGCTGGTTGCCACGCCCTGTACAGCTCCGTTCATGGGTGCCTCGCTTGGCTTTGCATTCACGCAGCCGGTCTGGGAGGCAATGATGGTGTTCTCGGCGCTCGCGCTGGGCATGGCCGGCCCCTATCTGCTGTTGTGTTTCTGGCCCGCCATGATCAGGCGCATCCCGCGCCCGGGGCGCTGGATGGAGACCCTCAAACAGGTTCTCGCATTCCCGCTGTTCCTGACCGTGGTCTGGCTGGTCTGGGTGCTTGGAAGACAAGCGGGCGTGGATGCCGCAGCGCGCCTGTTCGCCGGGCTCACCGTGATCGCGGCCGCACTGTGGATGGCAAGCCGCTGGCGCGGTGCCGGTCGCGGCGCCAGGATTGCCGCAATGACCGGCACTGTGTTTCTAGCGATTGCCGGTGGAGTCATTGCATGGCCCGCAGGCACGAGCGTCGAGGCCGCCGCGCAACAGGCCGGCAACCCGGACGGGAAAAACATCTGGCAACCCTGGTCGCCCGAAGCGCTGGCTGCCGCGCGATCGGACGGACACGCAGTGTTCGTCGACTTTACCGCGGCCTGGTGCGTCACCTGCCAGGTGAACAAACGTCTGGTACTGGAGTCAGATACCGTACTGATCCGCTTCCATCAACGCAAGATCGTGCTGATGCGCGCAGACTGGACCAATGCAGATGCGCGAATTACCGCCGCGCTGCGCGAGCTGGGGCGCATCGGTGTGCCGGTCTACGCGGTTTATGCAGCCGGCGGCCGCGGCGCGCCGGTCCTGCTGCCGGAGCTGCTCACCAGGGAACGCGTTCTGCGCGCAATTGACGAAGCTGCGCCTGCCTCGTAATGTTTACTGAAACTTTCTCAATCATGGCCGGAGGAAACATGAACAAGATATTCGCGATTGTTTTGGCAGGTTCCGTGTTTGTATTAGCTGGCGTGGCGCAGGCGGGCGTGGCGCCCGGTCAGCCGGCACCGGAGTTTTCGCTGGTGGACATCAGCGGCAAGGCGCAAAAACTCTCGGACTATCGCGGAAAGTATGTGGTGCTGGAGTGGTTCAACTCCGAGTGCCCATTCGTGCAGAAGCACTACGAGAGCGGCAACATGCAGGCGCTGCAAGCCCGCTATGCGCAAAAAGGAGTGGTATGGCTGGGAATCAATTCAACCAGTCCCAATCACAGCAACTACCGGGACGCGGCGCGTTCGCAGGCGATACTCAAGCAATGGAAGTCGGTGCCGACCGCTTTCGTGCTCGATCCCGACGGCAAGGTCGGCACGCAATATGGCGCGCGCACCACGCCGCACATGTACGTGATCGATCCGAAAGGCATGCTCGCCTACGTCGGCGGAATCGACGACAAGCCCTCGATCAGCCCGCGCGACATCCCAACTGCAAGAAATCTGGTTGCCGCGGCCCTCGATGATGCGCTCAGCGGAAAACCGGTCAGCACGCCCAGCGCGCCGCCTTACGGGTGCTCGGTAAAATACGACAACTAAGTAACTTGTTTGCTCCGGCAAAGCCAATGAGCTGCGGCCTGTTGAGAAGCGATGTCCGCATCTGTCACCTTATGGAGACAGTATTCAGGTTTCAAACCGGATGACACAATGGTGACCGGCGCCCACCGGCAATGTTCTCATAGAGGGAATTCTGCAGCCGCGCTGGAACTTCCGCTTGACCGGATAGTCCAGACCAGCAGCGGGCCTGGTGCGCGCATTGTGTTCCACCACGCGACAAGGAGATCAAATGAGAAAGGTCACTGTTTTTTTTGCGATGGCGATTGCGCTGATATCCACTCAGGCAGTCGCGCAAGGCACCCAGGGTCTGATATTCGGAGGAAAGGGCGGTTTTACCAAACCGCACGGCTCCGACAATGAGCCGGGATTCGGTATTGGAGCCGTTCTGGGAAAGCCGATCGAGGGCAATCTGTCCTGGGAAGCGGAGTTGATGCTTGGAGTCATTGACGGAGAAGTGGGCAACAACCGTGACTGGAGCATCACTTCGGTGGCCGGTTACGCTGTGTATCGCAGCACTGGCGGCATGCATATCAAGTCCAAACTCGGCGTGTCCTATTGGGACGACGACTTCGACGACGACATGAACCTCAGCGCCGGGATCGGCCTCGGAATTCGCATGGGCACCGGAATTCTCGATGTTGAGTACACACAGATCAACCCACGCACCGACTACATCACCGTCGGCTACACCTTGCCGTTCTGAAGACTTTTCGGTTTTCGGACTCCGAGAACTGCAACGGCCCGCGCGGCATCAACCGCGCGGGCCGTTTTTTTTTGCGCATATCGTTTTTCAGGTCCGCCCTTCACACCTGGCTTCCACATACATGGCGTACAGGGAAGTGCCTGCGTGCATTAAGATACTCACCTGAATCGGAGCACTCATGAAATTCGTCAGCCAGTTGCTGTCTTCCCATTTCGCCCGCTATCCCGCGATGCAGCTGGATGATATTTACAAGCTGCTGCACCAGGCGGCTCTGGGGCCGGGGCATGCGGTGGACAATGCCGGCGCCGCGCGCAGGCGCCTGGATGAGGAATGGGCGGGCCTCGACGCGACGCCCGGCGAACCGATTCAGGACCTCATTTCTCCGGATGGCCGGCTCGCCCGCGTTCACCTGCGCGCCTATAAAGCGGCTGCCGGCAACCTGGATGCCTTGCATCGCGCGTTCGTGGAAACAGCCAATGCCTATCCGGCGTCACCCGACAAACTGGCAAAATTCTGTGGCTGCCTGGGCGACCTCGCTGCAGCTGGAGGCATACCCTTTGAGCGTACAAATGTCCTGGCTTTTTTCGATAACGTTGTCCGAAACGGCTACCCCGCGATTCACCATTCGGCGACCTTCCGCGATGCCTATCGGCCTGCCTATCGCGTGGTCGCAATCGATCTTCTTCAAGACATGGACCTGCCCAGCGAAAGACAAGACCAATGACGACTCTGCGCATTGCCGACGTACGGGCCTACCCGACCTCTTTTCCGGTTGACCCGAAGAACAGCGTCACGCTGGGCATTGGCCGCGCCGTAAAGCGCGACGCGGTCATCGTCAAAGTCACCACCGAAGGCGGCATCACCGGATGGGGTGAGGCGCACCACGGTCGTTGTCCGGGCGCGGTCGCGCATCTGGTTAATACCACGATGAAGCTGCTCGTCGTCGGCCAGGATGCAAATGACGTGACCGGTGTATGGCAGAAGGTCTACGACAAGCAACTGGCCAGCCACGGCATGGGCGCGGGTGCCTGCCTCGCGCTCTCCGGCATCGATATGGCATTGTGGGACATCCGCGGCAAAGCATTCGGCCTGCCGCTGTACAAGCTGATGGGTGGACGTTCGAAACCGATCGCCGCATATGCCGGCGGCGTTTCGCTGGGTTATCAGGAACCGCGCGCGCTTGTCGAAGAAGCCCGGCCGCACGTCGAGGACGGCTATCGGGCGATCAAGCTTCGCATCGGCGACAGCGTCAAGCGCGATATCGAACGCATCACCGCCGTGCGCGAAGCCTTCGGCGAAGATCTGATCATTCTGACTGACGCCAACACCGGCTATGAGGTCGCCGATGTGCGCGCGGTCATGCCCGCGCTCGATGAACTCAACGCGGGCTGGCTGGAAGAACCTTTTCCGGCGCACGACTATATGTCCTACCGGGAGGCGGCGCGGTTGGGGCGCACACCGCTAGCGGCCGGCGAAAACCACTACACGCGCTTTGAGTTCAACCGGCTGATTGAGGATGGCGCGATTACGATATTGCAACCGGATTTATCCAAAAGCGGCGGCATCACGGAAGTACTGCGCATTGCCGCGCTCGCTTCGAGCTGGAAACTGCCGATTCACCCGCATACGTCGATGACAGGGTTGAACATGGCCGCCACCATTCACCTGCTGGCAGCCATCGAAAACGGCGGCTACTTCGAG
>JANNTE010000330.1:0-1547 GCA_031403365.1 Betaproteobacteria bacterium
CGCTTGTCACCACCGGCGGCATCCCCTGCTTCCAGGGCCAGCAACAGCCGATGCGACAGGCCTTGTGTCGCGCTGGTACGGAAAGCCGCAGCCATCGCGGCCAGGGTGCGCTCCCCGGTGAGCATGTTTCCCTGCACTGAAAAATCGGCTTCAATGATCTGACCTGACCATGCCGTGCAGCTCTTTCCCGACCAGGCGGCGCTGCGCCCGGCAGCATCGACCACGCCGATCTGGCGGCCTTCGCGCCCCTCATCTGCCGCCATCACCGCAGCGAGCGCCTCCGGGGCGCTGCGACCCTGCTCCATCATGCGCAGCGCGTCGATGGCGAGATAAGGATTGACCCAGGACTGCGTAGATACTGCGCCCACGCCGGATTTCACATAAGGACACATGGAGCCTACTGCAGGAACCGCAGTGGCCACCGCAACACCGAGCATGCCAGTGCGGGAGCAATAAGCGACAATGGAGAAGGTCATGATTCACACAGCCAACTGATCCGTGATTCTGCGCTCCACATCAGCACCGCCGATGTTGCCACGATCGACGATTTCACCGAGTTTGAGCACCGCGTAGCAGTCCGCGACGGACAACGCGAACTTCACGTTCTGCTCGACAAGCAGGATCGAGACTTGCGACTGGTCGCGCTCGGCGCGCAGCACCTGGGCGAGGCGCTCGATCACCGAGGGTTGCAGACCTTCGCTGATTTCATCGATCAGCATGAGTTTCGGTTTCGACATCAGCGCGCGCGCCACCAGCAGCATTTTCTGCTCGCCGCCGGAGAGCGTGCCGGCGCGTTGCTTGAGCCGCGTGGGCAGCACCGGGAAAAACTGACCGATGCGCTTCAACCCGGCATCGAAAGTCCGTTCCTCCCGCAAGCCCAGGCGCAGATTCTCTTCCACACTCAGATCCTGGAATAACGCCTGCTCTTGTGGCGTGTACGCGATGTTCCGGCGCGCAACCCTGTGCGGCGGCAGGCCGGTGGTATCGAACCCGGACATACCGATACGGCCCCCGGAAAGCGGCAGAAATCCCATCACCGTTTTCAGCAGCGTGGACTTGCCCATGCCGTTCTTGCCCAGCAGGGCAAAGATCTCCCCTGGCCGGACTTCGAAGCTGACATCGCGCACCACCAGCGCCTCGCCGTAGCCGCTGTGCACCGCTTTCAATTCCAGCGTTGCGCCGCTGCCCCCGTGGTTGTTGCTGATGTGGCTGCTGTCCAGGTCGCCGCTCATATCGCCGCTCATGCAGCTGTGGCGGCGTGGCCGCCTCCGGAATAAATCGTGCGCACCAGTTCCGACTCCACCACCTCGGCCACCGTGCCGTCGAGAACAATCCTGCCCTGATGCAGCACGATCACTCGCGAGCTGATCTCGCGCACGAAATCCAGATCGTGCTCGACCAGCAGGATGCAGAGCTGATGATCGCGTGCAAGATCAGTCAGTATGCCGCCGATCAAAGTGCGCTCTGTCTTGGTCAGTCCCGCGGTCGGCTCATCGAGCAGCAGCACGCTGGGCTCCAGCGCCAGCACCATCGCCAGTTCCAGCGCC
>JANNTE010000331.1:0-2331 GCA_031403365.1 Betaproteobacteria bacterium
GATAGCCATGATGCGATTGATCAAGTGCGCATGCTTAGTACCTTTCATGCTGTATGCGGGAATATTGCCGGCCCAGGACGGCAGCGGAGTTCCTTTTCCGCAGGATTACCGCACCTGGTTTCACCATCATTCCACGGTCAATCTGAATGGCCACGCCCCCGAAGGCAATATCGGCATTCAGCACGTGTATGCCAACGCGCTGGCGGTGGAAGGCTTGCGTACCGGAACGTTTGCCCGGGGTGCCAGCTTCGCGGTGGATCGATTCAAGTACGTGGAGAGCGACAACAACCGGCTGCAACAAGGGGATCGCAAGGTGATCGCGGTGATGTTTCGTGACGAAGAGAAGTATGCCGCGACCGGTGGCTGGGGATTCGAAGGATTCAAGGGTGGCGACCCGAATGCGCGGGTCGTCAAGGATGCGCAGGCGTGCTTTGTTTGCCATATTCCCCACGCCGACAATAATTTCCTGTTCTCACGTGGACTGAAGTAAGCGCGTTCGTCAGCGCAATCAGGCCGCAAGCCGTGCCGTAAAGGCGCGCACGGGGTCGAGTCGCGAAAACAAAAGCTGACGGACGATCGCCGGATCATTGATGGTGCGCACGCCGGCGTACGCGGTTTGCGCTTCGGGATAGCGGCGACGCAGGAAATTGAGCCATTGCTTGAGCCGGCCGGCGCGATGGTGTGGCGCGACGTGGGTCGCGACGATCTGCCAGAAGTCGGCCACCAAGGGCAACAGCGCTTCCCAGCTCAAGGCTGCTTCGTCCGCAGGATGCGGCCCGCCTTGCTGCTTGATCGCCAATGCCAGACCGGGGTCGGCCACGATGCCTCGGCCCAGCATCAGCGCATGGCATCCCGATACAGCGCGGCAGCGCGTGGCATCTTCGACGTTCCAGATTTCACCGTTGGCAATTACCGGTATGGCGACGGTTGCGCGAATCGCCTGAATGCGCTCCCAATAGGCGGGCGGACGATAGCCATCGGCCTTGGTGCGCGCATGCACCACCAGTTCGTCGGCTCCGCCGCCGGCGATCGCGAGCGCGCACTCCAGTGTGCGCTCGCTGTCGTTGTATCCCAGGCGCATTTTGGCCGACACCGGCATTTCGCGTGGCACCGCGCGGCGCACTGCCGCAACGATCTGTGCAATGAGCTCGGGCTCATCAAGCAGCACGGCGCCGCCGCGATGGCGGTTCACACCCTTGGCCGGACAGCCGAAATTCAGATCGATGCCGGCCGGACCGAGTGCGGCGAGTTTGGCGGCGTTTTCGGCCAGGCACACCGGGTCCGAGCCCAGCAGTTGCGCACGCACCGGCACACCGGCGGGGGTGCGTCCGCCATTGCCCAACTCGGGCACAACACGCATGAATACGCGATCGGGCAGCAGGGTGCCGGTCACCCGGATGAACTCCGACACGCAGCGATCGATGCCGCCCACGCGCGTGAGAATGTCACGCAGGACAAAATCGAGCAGCCCTTCCATGGGAGCGAGCAGAATCACGGCGGCAATCGTCGGCCGGAAAAAATCATGCGGCGAATCGAGCGCGGTCTTATCGAACGGCAGGCGTTATTTCGCAACCTGAACCAGCACTCGGCGGTTTTTTTGCTTGTCGGCCGCACTCTTCTCCGGGGAGACCAACGGTTTGCGGGAACCCAGGCCAACCGGGGTACAGGGCATCTTCATGCCTTTGGTCTTGAGCTCTGTGCAAACCTTCTTGGCGCGCGCCAGAGACAGCATCTGATTGGCATCCGTGCTGCCGTCGGCATCGGTATGACCCTCGGCAACGACGTGAAGATTCGGGAAGGCGGTTTTCAGACCCTTGGAGTTCTCGGTCAACACCTTGAGCAGCCCTTTAACGCGCTTGTCGTTACCGGGCGCGAACTCGGCTTTGCCGGATTTGAACTCAAACTGGCCGTCCTTGACCTGCTGGTCGGCAAGGGACTTGTAGACGTTATCGAGCAGCGAACCCTTCCCCATGCCGCTCAGCCCGGGAATTTTGGGCATCTCCACAGCCGACACCGGCGAAAGAGTCAGCGTCAGCAGGGTGGCGGAAATAATCGTGGTCAAACGCATGGTTAGCTACCTATAGACAAATGATTGGACCCAGTCTAACAGAGGCACTATCGGGTCAGGGCGTCTATGCGCATGCTCGTTACGGCTCAGTTGCCAAGCGAGCGCATAATTACCTCTTGCTGCAGCACCGATCCCTGCAACCCGGCGGGTTTGGAAGTGCGAGCCTGACTATTTGGTGCCATGACGACCTACCTTTTAAATCGTTTGAAGCAAATCTGGACTGCGGCGAGCGAGTCCTTCAAGCGGGATACCACCACCTTCTC
>JANNTE010000332.1:0-16175 GCA_031403365.1 Betaproteobacteria bacterium
GCGATGAGGGCCACGGCGTTCCCCCCGGCCTGTATCTGCTGCTCGCGCCCCTGCTGTTCTTCCCGGCGACTCTCCTGCTGCCGGCGGCCCTCTCGGCCGATGCAAAGCTTCGGTTCGAACACGGTTTGCACGTCGCAGTTCAGGCAGCGTTGTGCCTCCGCGAACGCCTGCTTGATGTCGAAACCCAGCTCCACTTCCACCTTGACGCTCTTGAGCGCAATGGTCTGTTCCTTGAGCGGAACCTTGCGCCGGGTTTCGTTGGAGATGTCGTTGTCGTAGCTCCACTCATGGATGCCCATCTTCTGGCTGATGAGATTGACCATGGGCGAAGGACGCTTGCGCAGGTCGGCATTTTGACAAAGCTGGTCAATCGAAATGGCCGCCTCGTGCCCATGTGCCACCGCCCAGATGATGTTCTTCGGGCCGAAGGCAGAGTCGCCGCCAAAGAATACTTTGGGACTGGAACTCTGGAAAGTAACCTTGTCCACCACCGGCATGCCGGTGTCGTCGAATACGATGCCGGCATCGCGCTCAATCCACGGAAAGGCGTTTTCCTGACCCACCGCAATGAGCACGTTGTCGCATTCGATTTTCTGGTCGGGTTCGCCGGCAGGCACCAATTTGCGGCGGCCTTTTTCGTCCAGAACGGCCCTCACCTTCTCGAAGGTCATGCCGGTGAGCTTGCCCTTGGTGTGCTCGAAACTTTTGGGAACCAGGAAGTTCAGGATCGGAATGCCTTCATGCATTGCGTCTTCTTTTTCCCAGGGGCTCGCCTTCATTTCCTCGAAACCGCTGCGCACAATGACTTTGACGTCCTCGCCACCCAGGCGCCGCGACGTTCGGCAGCAGTCCATCGCGGTATTGCCTCCGCCCAGAACGATTACGCGCCTGCCGATCGAACTGACATGCCCGAAAGAAACCGAAGAAAGCCATTCGATGCCGATATGGATGCCTGCTGCGGCTTCGCGTCGTCCCGGAAGATCCAGATCGCGTCCGCGCGGCGCCCCGGTGCCGACAAAGATCGCGTCGAAACCTTCGGTCATGATTTTTTTCATGCTGTCGATCCGCGCGCCGCCACGAAATTCCACACCGGTGCCCAGCGCGTAGCCCACTTCTTCATCAATGACTTCTTCCGGGAGGCGAAAGCGCGGTATCTGGGTGCGAATCATGCCGCCCGCCTTGGGGTCCTGATCGAACACGGTAACCTGGTAGCCGAGTGGGGCGAGATCGCGTGCCACCGTAAGCGAGGCCGGGCCGGCGCCGATGCAGGCGATGCGCTTGCCGTTTTTCTTCTCCGGTGGCCTGGGCAATCGCGGACGGATGTCTTCCTTGTTGTCGGCGGCAACGCGCTTCAAACGGCAGATCGCCACGGGTTCCGGTTTGGCCTGATTGTGTTCTTCGACCCGCCCGCGCCGGCAGGCCGGTTCGCAGGGACGATCACAGGTGCGACCGAGAATGCCCGGGAATACGTTCGATTCCCAGTTGACCATGTAGGCGTCGCCATGGCGGCCGGCTGAAATCATGCGGATGTATTCGGGAACCGGGGTGTGGGCCGGACAAGCCCATTGGCAATCAACGACCTTGTGGAAATAGTCGGGAATCGATATGTCTGTCGGCTTCAACGAACACTCCTCAATGTGGGTATTTTGATTTTTTTGCCCGGCGTGAGGTCCGCGATCATCGGAAGTCCTCTGGCAATGCCTACCCGTGGTGGGCACAGTGTAGCGTTTTGCGACAACGCCGGGAACAAGGGCGAATGAGTCTAGGGTGAAGAGTGCAGATTCTCTCGCCCCTCACTGCTCGCCCCTTGTTCCTAGTCGAGCACGTGCGACACCAGCCCGTCGGCGAGTTTGGGTTCGAACCAGGTGGATTTCGGTGGCATGACTTCCCCGGCATCGGCCACGGCCATCAGGTCTTCCATGCGCGTGGGAAACATTGAAATTGCCAGCGCCATTTCGCCACTATCCACGCGTTGCTCCAATTCCTGAAGACCGCGAATTCCGCCGACAAAATCAACACGCTTGTCGCGGCGCGAATCGGTGATGCCGAGCAGCGGCGCGAGCAGGAACTGTCCCAGCAAACTGACATCGAGTCGCTCGACCGGATCATTGACCGATACCACGGCGGCATGAATATTGAGCCGATACCAGTGTCCTGCGACGTACAGTCCGAATTCACCCGGTTTGGCCGGCGTCACGGCGCCGGGGGCCTGGTGGACTGAGAAATGTTGACCGAGCCTGGACAACAACTCCGCGACACTCAATCCGTGCAGGTCGCGCACGACGCGGTTGTAGGGAAGAATGCGCATCTGGTGATGCGCGAACGCCACCGCCAGGAAATAGTTGTAACTCTCGGCCCCGGTGTGCCGGGTATTGGCCGCGCGGCGTGACGCGGCAACGCGCGAGGCCGCAGCCGAACGATGATGACCGTCGGCGATGTACAGTGCCGGCATGGCGGCGAATGCACGGGTGAGGCTGTCGATGGTGGCGCCATCGGCTATTTTCCACAGCGTATGCCGCACACCGGTGTCGGCAACCACATCGGCAACAGAGTCGCCACGCGCCGCCTGCACCAGCATCGCGTCGACTTGCGGCGCGGACGGATAAGCCAGCAACACCGGGCCGGTTTGCGCGTTCAGCGCCTCGATCTGGCGCACGCGGTCGTCTTCCTTGTCGGGCCGGGTGAATTCGTGTTTGCGGATTCGGTTGCTGTCGTAACCGGCGACCGAGGCTGCCGCCACCACACCGGTCTGGGCATGGCCGTTCATGGTCAGACGATAAGCGTAATAACCGGGTGCGCGATCGCGCTCGAGAATGTTCTGCCCCAGCATGCGTTGCAGATTTTCCGCCGCTTTTGCGTACACCTGCGGGGCATACGGATCGGTTCCGGGCGCCAGATCGATCTCCGGCTTGGAAATATGCAGAAAGCTCCAGGGTTTGCCCGCGGCACGGGCGCGCGCTTCGTCGGTGGAGAGCACGTCGTAAGGCGGAGCCGCGACTTGTTCCGCTCGGCCCGGCGCCGGGCGCAAGCCGGCAAACGGCCGGATCATCAACCGTGCTTGAACACGATGGTCTTGGTATGGGTAAATTCGTGCAGCGCTTCCAGACCCTTCTCGCGTCCGTGCCCGCTCTTCTTCACGCCACCGAACGGCAGCTCAATGCCGCCGCCTGCACCGTAACCATTCACGTAAACCTGGCCGCACCGCATTTTTTTTGCCACCCGCATCTGCCGCGCGCCGTCGCGGGTCCAGACACCGGCCACCAGGCCGAACTCGGTGGCATTGGCGAGGCGGATGGCGTCGGCCTCATCCTCGAACGCGATCACGGACAATACCGGACCGAACACCTCATCGCAAGCCAGGCTGTTGGTGCGCGGTACCGGGCCGAACAGCACAGGTGCCACGTAGTAGCCGCCCGCAGGAGCGCCATCGGCAATCCTGGCCTCGGCAATTATCGGCACGCCTTCTTTCTTTGCCCGATCAATGAATCCAAGCACGCGCTGCTTCTGGTTGCCGGAGATCATCGGACCGCAATCGAGGTCCATGGCGTGGCTGCCGACCTGAAGTTGCCTGAAACGCGCGGCCAGTTGAGCAACAAATTTGTCGTAGATGGACTTCTGCACCAGTACCCGGCTGCCGGCGGAACAGGTCTGCCCGCCGTTTTGGACGATCGCATTGACCACCACCGGCACGGCGGCGTCAAAATCGGCATCCTCGAAAATGATCTGCGGCGACTTGCCGCCGAGTTCCAGCGTACAGCCAATATGATTCTCCGCTGCCGCTTTCTGCACCAGGGTGCCGACTTCCGGAGATCCGGTGAAGGACATGAAGTCGATGCCGGGATGAGATGCCAGCGCGGCACCGGCTTCTTCACCGATACCGGTGACCATGTTGAAGGCCCCGGGCGGGAAACCGATTTCATGCGCCAACTGCGCGATCCGCACCGGGGTCACGCAGGCGTCTTCCGCCGGTTTGATGACACAGGCGTTGCCCACCGCCAGCGCCGGAGCAAGACTGCGGCCGAACATCTGCGCCGGGTAATTCCACGGAATGATATGGCCGGTTACGCCCTTGGGTTCGCGCAGGATAGTCACCAGGTAGCCATCGAGAAAAGGGATGGTTTCCCCGTGCAATTTGTCCGCCGCGGCACCATAAAACTCAAAATATCGGGCCGCCGCGACGATGTCGGCACGCGCCTGTTTCATCGGCTTGCCGCAGTCGCGCGCTTCGAGCAACGCCAGTTCTTCCTGGTGGACGAGAATTTTTTCGCCCAGCTTCGAAAGCAGCCGGCCGCGCTCCACGGCGGTCAACTTGCTCCACGCGCCTTCTTCGAATGCATGGCGAGCCGCCTTGACTGCCGCATCGACATCGGCTTTCGTACCCCGGGCAATCCGGGCGAACACCTTGCCGTCGCTCGGACTGACCATATCCAGCGTGCGCCCGTCCGAGGCCGTCTGCCAGCTGCCGCCGATCAGGTTCTGGTACGCCGCGACGCTGTCCTCAAGTGGCCGTTTTGCTTCCACAACGCTACTCATGACGCAATTCCTCCGGTAGTGGCCTTGAATTATTCCTTGAGCGGCAGCAACGTCAGTTCGACGCGCCGGTTCGATGCACGCCCTGCTTCCGTTGCGTTGTCTGCCACTGGATGATTTTCCCCGGCCCCGATGGTGATGGTGCGTTCGCGCTTGATGCCCTTGCTCACCAGATAGTCGACCACCGCCGTGGCCCGCTGTTCGGAGAGTTTCTGGTTGTAGTCGGGCTTGCCGACACTGTCGGTATGACCATCGACTTCGATGATGGTTTTTTCGTATTTCTTCAGCACCAGAACCACACCATCGAACACCTTGAAGAACGAATTGTTCAAATTGGAACTGGCGCTGCTGAAGGTAATGCTGCTGGGCATGTTCAGCGTGATGTTGTCGCCTTTGCGGGTCACCGTCACACCGCTGTCCTTCATCTGCCTGCGCAACTCGGCTTCCTGGCTGTCCATATAGGCACCGATCGCGCCTCCTGCCAGTCCGCCCACGCCGGCACCAATCATCGCGCGTTTGCGCCGTTCGCGCGCATCGTCCCCGCTGAGGGCGCCAACCACTGCCCCGGCAGCGGCCCCGATGGCGGCGCCCTTGGTGGTGGAGCTGTATTTTTCTTCTCCGGTGTATGGATCAGTGGTTTTACAGGCGCCCAGCGCGAGAATGGTCGCGGCGAGAACAACGCTGAACGTGGTGCGAACGTGGGTCATGTGGATCTCCGTTGAAATGCGATGACTGGCAGACAGGCGCATTCTACCAATTGCTGCGCCACGAAAGCACGATCGGGATCACAACATGCCGAGCCTGCTCAAGTCGGAGCGCAACTGGACCGGATCGCGAAAATGCAGCGCCTGCATGCCGGCGCTGCGGCCGGCCTCGACGTTGCGCGGACTGTCGTCGATGAACACAGTGCGATGCGGGGCGAGGGCGCAGCGTGTGATGGCGAGAGCGAAAATTTTCGGGTCGGGTTTGGCCAGTCCGACTTCGCCGGACACCACTATGTCCTCGAACCAACTCAGGAATCCGAAGCGCCGGCGTGCGATCGGAAAGGTTTCCGCCGACCAATTGGTCAACGCATGCAGCCGATACCCCTTTTCGCGCAGATCACCGAGGATTTGGACACTGCCGGCGATCTCGTCGCGCAGCATATTCTCCCACCCATCCTTCCAAAGGGCGATCAGGTCCGCATGTTGCGGATGCTCGCGAACGCGCTCGGCCACGGCTTGGGCGAACGACTTGCCGGCGTCGATTTCATGGTTCCACCAGCCCGGCACGATTTCAGCCAGGAAGTGTTCCATGGCCTGGTCGTCGCCTTTGAACAGCGGCCGGTACAGATAGCGCGGGTTCCAGTCGATGAGCACCGCGCCGAGATCGAACAGGACGGTGTCAAACCAACCTGGATTCATGCTTCAGCGTTTCTTCTGCTTCCAGGCCTCGAATTCGGCGCGCACCTTTTCGCTGGGCGGATAGGTGCCGGCGATCGGCGCACCAGCCTGAACTTTTTCCAGCACGAAGGCTTCCAGTTCTTCCATTTCCAGACCGCTCTTCGCCACTTGTTCGGCGACGTGGCGTGGCACGCAAACCACGCCCTCTTCGTCGCCAACCATGATGTCACCGGGCATCACCAGAACTTCCGCACACCCCACCGGCACGTTGATATCGACCGCCAGATGCCGGTGCACATGTGCGCTGGCAGCCATGTTGCTGGCGAAGACCGGAAAGCCCAGCTTTTGGATGGAAACATAGTCGCGCATGGCACCGTCGGTCACGGCGCCTGCGGCGCCGCGCGCCTTCAGGCGCGACATGAGAATTTCTCCGCCGGCCGCGACGCTGTTGATATTGCGGCAATCGAGCACCAGCACCTGGCCGGGCAGGATCTCGTCGATCGCCTTGCGTTGCGGGTAATCAGGCTTGCCAATCGCTTCAAAGGTGGCGAGATCTTCGCGCGCAGGCACGAAACGCACCGTTACCGCCTCGCCGGCCATGCGTAGCGACGGATTCAGCGGCTTCACGCCGTTGAGGTAAGTATTGCGAAAGCCCAGCTTGAACAACTGGGATGTCAGTGTCGCGGTGGAGACACGCCGCAGTTGGTCGAGAATGTGCGGTGCGATAAGAGCGGGTTGCATGGCTGGCTCTGCCTTTACTCGGAACCCGTATCCTAACCCAGAGTGCGTGGCGCTTCGGCGGTGGCAACGCGTTGGTGTCAGTGCTATCAAGCATCCGGCGAACCCGTCGCAATTGTTTGGCAACTGAACATCTTCGGCACTCTTTCGACGCTGGACGTGGCGCGCACCGGCGCCCGTTATCGATGCGCAGCCCATCCGACGTGCCCCCTTGGTGGCACGACAAACTGGATAAGCTGAAGGTCAACGGCGGTTCGACGGGCCGCAGTCTGGCGTTGCAGACGGGTGAATTTCTCGCGGCTGAGGCGGCTCTGCGGTCAAGTCACTTACATTGGCGGCTTTGCCACGGCGCGCTGGTGATCTTGCGAATGTCCGGCGCATGCGCGCAGCGTGCGCTGAAGCATACCCGCCCGTTCACTGAACAGGGCAAGATCGGCAAATCGCGCTGGCGGAAGTTCGATATTGCGGCCGCGGTCCCAACCAGGTGACCGGGTCGGTAACCAGGCCAGCCACGCTGGCCCGGTCAGCCGAAAATCAACATGCGACGCTTACTTCAGATGTCCCGCGACCAGCTTCGTCATCTCGAACATCGATACCGTTTTCTTGCCTCCAAAAACGTCCTTGAGCTTGTCGTCGGCATTGATATTGCGCCGATTCTTGCTGTCCTGCAGATCATTTTTCTTGATGTAGGCCCACAGCTTTTTCGTGACTTCGGTGCGCGGCATGGGAGTGCTGCCAATGACCGCAGCGAGTGACGCGCTCGGTGTCATGGGCTTCATGAATGCCGCATTCGGCTTGCGCTTTACGCCAGATGCCTTTTTCTTGGGAGCAGCCTTCTTTGCGGGTTTTTTTGCAGCAGCCTTCTTGGCTGGCTTCTTGGCGGCAGCCTTCTTTGGTGCGGCCTTCTTCACGGCTTTCTTTGCGGGTTTCTTTGCAGCGGTCTTCTTTTTTGCAGCCATCGTATTGCCTCCAATTGAGTGTTGTCCTGTTGCCGAATCCATGTTGCCTTGCCGGTAGCAAAGGCACGGCGAGGAGAGAATGCCGAGAGCGGAGTGTGTTGTCAATCGGAGAATGCACGTTTTTCATAGCGCAGCTTGTTTCGACTGCGGCCGGCGGTGCAGAGACTGTCCCCGGCTTTCGCAACTTGCGGGGCAAACCATACCGGCTAGAATTGGCTCCCCAACCGCCTTCAACCCGTTCACAATACCGACGCCGGCGCCATCGCGCGGGAACACACCGACATGTCACTGACTGCACAAGACCATATGAATATCGCGGCCCGAGCCCGTGCACTCGAGGCCAGAACCGGTACGCAGGTCGTTGCCGCCGTAGTCGGCAAGTCCGATTCCTATCCGGAAGCGCCCTGGAAAGCGTTCGCCCTCGGCACAACTTTCGCCGCGCTGGTTTGCGTCCTTGTACAACTGGCCGCTCACGACTGGCCTGCCGATTTCCCTGGCGCCGGACCTGTCCTGGGAGGGCTGGTTTTTGGAGCGCTTCTTGCCTTGCTTACCGTCGTGCACGCGTCGTTTGCACGGCTGTTCGTGGACCGCATCCGGTGCGATGTGGAAGTCATGCAGTACGCCCAGTCCCTCTTTTTCCGGCGCGGGCTCGACCGCGTACGCAGCCGGGTCGGCGTCCTGCTCTTGATCAGCCTGTTCGAGCGCAAAGTCGTGATTCTGGCCGACGCGGGATTCGACGCACGCGTGCAGGCGCACGACTGGGCGGCCTTGGCCGACCGCATCGCCTTTCTCCTGCGCAACCGCACGCCAGCGATCGCCTTGCAAGCCGGTCTCGAAGCGTTGGAAGCATTGATGCTGGAACGCGGCTATTCCGAATCCGCGAACGCCAGCGCTTCGGCCGATGCACCATTGTTTACGACGGACGAACCATGAATCGCATACTGAAACTACTGGTGGTGCTTTTTTTCATCTGGCCGGGACTGTCGGCGATTGGCGACGCGGGCCTGCCTTACCTATCCGGCCGAATCGTCGATCAGGCCGAGATTCTGTCCATGCCGGCGCGCGAACGCATTGGCAACATTCTGCAAGAACATGAACGCAGCTCTGGCAACCAGATCGCGGTATTGACGGTCAGCAGCTTGAATTCCGAAAGCATCGAAGACTATGCAGTCCGGGTGTTTGAAGGCTGGAAACTCGGTCAGAAAGGCAGGGATAACGGCATTCTGATAGTCGTGGCGCATCAGGAGCGGCGCATGCGCATCGAAACCGGGTATGGCCTGGAGGACAGATTGACGGACATAGCCGCGGATCGCATCCTCCGCAATCTCATGACGCCACGCTTTCGCGAAGGCAATTACGACGTTGGAATCGAAGCGGGCGCCACCGCCATCGTTCAAATACTGGAAGGCAGGCAGCCTGTGGCAGCGGACGCCGAATGGATGACGCCGCAAACGCCAGTTTCCCAATTCGACGTCAAGGCAGCATCCATGCCTGTAAACGAGCGCATCCTGATCAGCCTGTTTGTGTTCAGCATCATTGGCCTGTTCACTTTCGCCGGCATTGCCACGCCCGGTGGCATGGGCTGGTTCCTGTATGTTTTTTTGATCCCCTTCTGGTCAATGTTTCCCCTGGCAATATTCGGCAGCCAAATCGCGCTGTTCATTTTCGGTGCCTATGCCGTGCTATTTCCGCTCGCGAGACTGCTGGTCTCCCGCACCGCCTGGTATCGCAGGGCACAGGAAAGTTTGAACACCAAGGGTGTTGCCCAGATCGGCAGCATGATCATCCGCACCCGCGGCAGCGGAGGGTCCGGCGGATTTTCGAGTGGCGGGGGATTGACCGGCGGCGGCGGACGATCCGGCGGCGGTGGAGCCAGCGCACGCTGGTAAATAACCTGACGCAGTTCGAATTCGGGCTGCGCCCGATGTAGTGCTTCGTACTTGGCTGCACAGAAGACGACGAGAATCGACGCCATACGGCGTTGCAAATCCTCGCCAGGCGTCCAACCTGGCTGCGGTTTGCGCCTTGTCTGGCACCGAATTTCGCCGCTTTCGGCCCACAATCAGCCGCGGCAGCACTTAATCATAAGAGCCACCAGGTACGAAGTACTACACTAGCGGCCCGGGTCGGGGTCGCCTGCCGGATCGCCTGATTTCCCCTCCGGCATGGCGGGCGCGAGTGACTGCCGCAGCGCCCGTATGCGGGCATCCAGATCGGCATGGAAGTTCCGGGCCTGGGCGGCGAAATCCTCCTGCGCTTTCTTCAGGGCCTGGATGCGGGTATCCAGATAGATATACGCGTTCTTGTCGAGCGTAGCCGATTCTGCCTGGGCTTTGGTCAGTTCCTGAATCCGGCTATCCAGATCCAGGCGGTTGGCCTTGTCCTGCACGTTGAATTCTGACAGTGCTTTCTGCATCGCCTGAATCCGAAAATCCAGGTCTACATACAGCTTCTTGGACCGTTCGACGGAATCGGTCTGCCCTTTCTGCAGTTCATCGATCATTCCTCGCAGGGAAGCACTGGTGCGCCGACCGTCTTCGAGTTCACGCCTGATTTGCAGCAGACCCTCCGAACTGATGGCCGCTCGAGTTTCCTCGAGTTGTTTGCCCAGCGTCGCGATTTGCCGGGTCAGACCGTTATCGGTTTCCTGTCCCGATTTCGCTCGCGTTTCAAGAACCGTCGCCCGATTCCCGGCCTCCTGCAGTCCGGCTTCCACCGCCGTCAGCCGGCGCACCGCATCCGTCGAAGCGGCCGTGCGCTGATCAATCAACTTTTGCTGCAATTGCAGTTGCGATTCCAGCTCCGCGCTCTTGCGCCGGAGTTCAGCGAAGGCAACACCGTTTGCATCCAGTTGACGACGCTGCTCTTCCCGGGATGCGAGCAAATTCGACAGAAAGTCCCTGGCGGTTGCCAGCGCGTTGTCGGCCTGAGCCTTGGCCGCATCCGCTCGTGCACGGGCGTCGGTCAGGGCGACTTCGAATCCCTGGACGGATTGTTGCAAACGCCTGTTTTCCGCGCGCGCCTCGGCAATTGCACGGACGTTGCCCTCGACACCGGCACGCAATTCCACGATTGCGCGATCGTTGCGATCCAGGTTCGAGCGCACTGCGCCGATCTCGCTTTCACTGCGATTGACTCCGGCACGCAAGACTTGAACGGCCTCGCCCTGCTGCGCCTCCGTCCGACGCAGCTCATCCTGCGTGGCACAGCCGGCCAATACGCAGGCAACGCCCGCTGACATCAAGAAGATTCTAGTCAACGCAACCAGCTCAGTAGACAATATCCGCGCGACGGTTCTTGCTGTAACTTTCCTCGTCGTTGCCGGTCGCAACCGGCTTCTCAGCGCCGTAACTGATGGTGCTGATGCGACTGGCGTCCGTACCAAGCAGCACCAACGCGCGTTTCACCGCCTCGGCGCGCCTGGCGCCCAGCGCCAGGTTGAACTCGCGGCTTCCGCGCTCGTCGCAGTTGCCCTCAACCCTTACCGCCGCGTCCGGATGCGCTTTGAGGTAATCGACATTGGCCATCAGCACCGAATCATATTCCCTGGCCACGGTTACTTCGTTGTACGCGAAATAGACACTGCGTTCGAGTGCAGGCTGTACAGCCGATTCTTCGAACGAGCTTTCCCCCGTTCCGGGGTTGGACGGAAATACCGCCGGATCGTCCCGGGCCTTCAGCTCAGCTTCCCGTGCAGCCAATCGTCGTGCCGCTTCCGAAGCGGCGGCCTGCCTTTCGGCCAAGGATGCAGTTTCTGTCGCCGCCAAGGCCTCGTCACGCTGCTTTGCGGTGTCGGTTTCTTCTCGCAGTGCCGCCGATTTCTGCTCGTCGCGGATTCTGTCGATCTGCGCGGCCTCATCCGCGAGCTGCCTTTTCAGTTGGGCTGCCTCGTCGGTAAGACTGTCGGCAGCTTCGCCTGCGGACGCCGAACTGCTTCCGCCCGCATCGCGTGCGCCTGTCGCCGGAGAATCCAGCGCCTCAATCTCCAGCGGCACAACTGGAATCGTTCCGCCAATGGCCGCCTGATCCCCTTTTGCGGCGACACCGCCTTGCGCCGCAGTGTTACCCCGCGTCGAATCTTGCGGCAGCGCCGAACCTTCGGCCCCGGCCGCACGCTCCTGCGCCGAACCTTCCGCCCCCGCCGCACGCTCCTGCGCCGAGCCCGCGCCTGCGGTCCCGGGTCGCGGCGTTCCTGCCTCCGAGATTGGCGCGGCCGCCTGCTGGCCTGAGCCTGTGCTGCTCTTCTGGGTGGAAGCGCACGCGCCAAGCAAGACACAGAGCAGGATCGATGTAAATCGCCTGGAACGGCAAAACAGGGACGAATCGGTCATGGTCACTGGCCTCATTTAAAGTTGCGCACTCAATATGCGAACCTTCGCGCAAAAATACCCGCGCGTCAATTGAAGGCCGATGTCCGCCAGCAACCCGGGGAACCGGGACAGCCGCAGCACCGGCTTAGCGCTGGGCCAAATACGCGCGAGCCTGCTCCAGCTCCGGGCGCTCGGTATCGCGATTCGCGGCCAGGCTACGCAGCTTGGTGAAATAGACGCGGGCCGCGGCGGGATTGCCAGCGGCTTGCGCCGCGCGGGCGGCACCGTAGAGGCTGCGGAAGCGATTGGCATCGCGTTTCAAAGAGCGTTCATACTCGGCAAAAGCCTGTCCCGGCTCACCAGTTTGCAGAAGCATCTCCGCAAGCAACTCGCGCGATGGCACGATGTTTCCCGGTGTAACCGGATGCTTGTCGCTTGCCTCTTCCGCCTCGGCAGCGGCGCGCATCAATGCCAGTGCCTCGTCCTGGCGTTCTTCCCCAAGCGCGATCCAGGCGTTGATCGTCTTCATCTGAAAATCCGCCTGACCGGCCCAGTAACCGATCTTCGCGGCAATCATCGCGTCCTTGAGTGCCTGCAAGCGTTGCAGGTCGCGGCGCGCGGCGTTGAGATCGCCGGTGCGCGCGGCACCCAGTCCACGGGCGAATACCAAAATCGCTTCGGCTTGGGGGAATTTGTTCCACGCCAGCCCGGGCGGGGACAATTGGAGCGCCGCCGCCTTCGCCCAGTCGCGCTGTTCCAGCGCAATGCGCGAAGGGATCGAGGCAAAGGCATAAGCGGCGACGAAGTTCTCGACATTGACCTTGCTGATAGCCGCGACCTCGTCGGCATACTTCTGCGCCGCTTTGTCCTGCGCCTGCTGCAAATGGCCGAACACCATGTAGTCCATGGCGTGCAACGCATCGTAGGCGCCGATACCCAGCGTCGTTTCCGACAACTCGCTCATCGCCGAGCGATACGAGGCGCGGTTGCCTTCCACCAATTCCTCCCACAGGCCAACGCGTGAAAAAATATGCGACGGCATATGCAGCGCGTGCGGGACCGAAGGCGCGATGCTCGCGTATACGCGCGCCGCCTCAAGGCCTTTGTCGGCCAACTCGGCGTAATCGTAGGTGTGGATCAAGTAATGCGGCACACCCGGATGATCGGGGTATTTGTCAAACAAGGGCTCCAGCAGCGCCGCCGCCTTGAGCTGGTTGGTAAAAGTCTTGTCGGTGGGCAGGGCGGCGGCATCGAGCACCAGCGCGTAGAGGATTTGCGCCTCGATATCCTGCCCATGGCGACGTGCGACAGCCTCCATCTCCTTTTCGAAGGCGACCACGCGCGTGCGGTGATCGACGCTGTCCCAGTCCTTCAGGAAAACCTGCAATGCCGCGATGAAGTCGCGCTCGCGCTCGCTGTTGGCGCTGACGCGCTGCGCCTCGGCCACCGCAGCGGCCGCCACTTTCATGGCATTGGGGTTGGCCGGCCAGGCAAACGGATTGCCCATCGACATGAATGCGATGCCCCACTGCGCCATCGCGCACTTGGGGTCAAGCTCCAGCACGCGGGTAAAGGATTTCCTGGACGGCTCGAACCAGAACGAATGAAACATCGCCATGGCGCGATTGAATTCCACTTGCGCGGCTGCGTTACAGCTAACCGGGAAGCTCACCTCGCCGAGCTTCTCGGAAACAACGCCGGCTGGCGCGGCGTCGTCCTCGTGAGCCTGGACGCCGATCATGCCGGCACCCAGGGATATACCGAGAACCAGAACAGAAACGAGCCTCATATGCTTCATGGTCAGTCTCCTTTAATCGTCGAGCGCAAGCCGCGAAGCTCAACCGGTCCCGGCGCGGGTATTGTAGAAATCGAGCATCAGGAACACCATTGGCTTGGCTTGCATTCCAGAGTGTACGCTCAGAAAATGAAAAGCTCGGCGGGTTTCCCCGCCGGGCTTGGATACAGAATCTTTCGATTCTTTATTGTAGCTACGACTCTTACCCCGGATTACCGCAACGGATAGCAGTGTTAGAAAGAGGAATAATGTAATTTCTCCTCTCTGATTTTTCCGGTTGGGAAGCGTATACCCCTGATCAACCCCAATCGCTGCTCACTATCCATAAATCACCGCGTCCAGCGCCACGCAGCCCTCACCTGCGGCGCCCACCAGCACGGGATTCAGGTCCAGATTCACCACGCCCGATTGCGGATTCATCATCAACTGGCCCACCGCCTCGACAACGGCGCAGAAGGCGTCCACGTCGAGCGCAGGCTCACCACGCACGCCATCAAGCAGGGGCGCTATTCGCAGGCGACCCAGCGCTGCCCTGAGTTCCACCTTCGTGAACGGTGCGATCAGCAATTGCACATCGGGCATCGCCTCGACATATTTGCCGCCATCGCCAACCAGAATCACCGGGCCGAATACGGGATCGAGGCGCGCACCAATCATCAGTTCGCGCCGGCCGCGTGCCATTCTTGCGACGATGGCGCCGTCAAAACGGGCGCTGTCGCCGCTCAGAGCCTTCTGAATATCCTTGAACGCGCTTCGCACTTGACTAACCTTGGTCAGGCCGAGGCGTACCAGCCCCAGTTCGCTCTTGTGGGCAATCTGCGCCGAGCAGCCTTTCACCACAACCGCGCCGCCCAGGAGTTCCAGCGCGGCGGCCGCCTCGTCGGCGGACTGGCACAAGCGGTACTCCACGACCGGAACACCGGCCCGCGCCAGCAGGTTCAGGCTGTCGGCCTCATTGAGCATGACCGGCCGCTTCGCCGACATCACCGGTGCATGCGGGCTTTGGGCTGCCCTTTTCATCGCGGCTTCGATCAATTCGCCATGAGAAAGGTATTGGTTCAATGCCGCCACTGCCTCATATTCGGTCGCAAATACCGGCAGGTCATGCGCCTTGAAGTGGGCGGCGATATTCGGCTGCGGAATCGCGGCAACCAGCGGCTTGCCGGTTGATCTGGCGAAATCAGCGGAGTCACGGGCGAACGCCTCTACGTCGTAACCCTGCCCCGCCACCGGGATGCCAATGAGGAAAGCGTCCGCCGCGTCATCGCGCGCCAGCACCGGCAGGATTTGCGAGAACAACGCACTGTTGGTGAGCAGCGCGGCAGTGATGTCGATCGGGTTGGTGGTGGTGGCAAAGCCGGGAAGGATTTTACTGAGTTCGTCGCGTGTGCCTTGAGCGAGTTTTGCCATCGGCATGCCAACACCGCTGGCGGCATCCGCCGCCATCACGCATACCGCACCGGAATTGCTGATCGCCACCAGCCGCTGGCCCTTGGGCTTCCAACCCTTCAAATACATTTCCGCACTGGCCACCAGTTCGGCGGTATCGCGTGCGCGCCAGATGCCGTGTTTTGCAAGGAAGGCGTCCACGGTGCGGTCTTCGTTGGCAAGTGCACCGGTGTGCGATTTTGCTGCCTCCTGACCGGCGGCGGTGCGCCCGGATTTCAACGCGATCACCGGCAGGTTGCGCGCGTGGGCGATGCGCGCCGTCTCGGCAAGAAAGTAGGGATCGGTGATGCTCTCCAGATACAGCAGCAGCAGTTTCAGGTCCGGGTCTTCGGCCACCACGGAGGCGAGTTCGGCGACGCTGACATCGGCATCGTTGCCGGTGGCGTGCGAGTGGCGCACGCCCAGGCCGCGCGCGCGCAGCAGGCCATAAGGCACCACGCTCATCGCGCCAGACTGGCTTACCACCGCGATCGGGCCGTCCATCGGCGGGGCTTCGATATACATGGTGGAAAACGACAGGATGGCACCGGTTCCGAAGTTGGCCAGCCCCTGCGAGTTTGGCCCTATGATCCGCATGCCTTTCGCGTGCGCGGCGTCGCGCATGCGCTTTTCCTTGGCTTTGCCGGCGATGGGATCTGTTTCACCAAACCCCGAAGTCATCACCACCGCAGTCTTTACCCCGCGCAGTGCGCATTGCTCGACGGCTTCGATGGCCGCATCACCGGCCAGCGCGACAATGGCCGCCTCCGGAGCGTCCGGCACATCCGCAAGAGCGGGATAGGCTTTGTAGCCCTGAATCTCGGCGCGCTTCGGGTTTATGGGATAGACCTTGCCCGTGTAGCCGTGGCGAGAAAGGTAAAGCAGCGGGCGTCCGCCTATTTTGTTTTCATTCTCCGACGCACCGATGACGGCGATGGATTTCGGATTCAGCACGCTGCGCAACGCATCACGCAAGACATCTTTCATATCACCTTCCCCTGACGTTCGTTCCTCTGTGCTTCGTGGTCCGGCG
>JANNTE010000333.1:0-7845 GCA_031403365.1 Betaproteobacteria bacterium
CAGCACATCATCCAGCGCGGCAATAACCGTCAAGCCATCTTTGCGTCTGACGCGGACTATCAGTTTTTCCGCGACGCGCTGGTTGATGCGTCGGTCAAGCACGATTTGGCCATACACGCGTACGTCTGGATGAGCAACCACATACACCTGCTGGCAACGCCTGGCGCATCGGACAGCATCAACAAGGTTTTTCAGTCTGTGGGGCGCAGATATGTGCAGTATTTCAACTTCACTTACAAACGCAGCGGTACGCTGTGGGAGGGCCGTTACCGTGCCACGGTAGTCGACAGCGAACGCTACTTGCTGACGGTCATGCGCTATATAGAGCTTAATCCCGTGCGGGCGGCCATGGTGGCGCACCCGCGCGATTACCCGTGGTCCAGTTACGGGCGTAATGCCGATGGCGCAACCGGGGCGAACGAGGACTGGCTCGTGCCGCAGCGGGAATACCAGCGGTTGGGACGTACTGTTCAAGAACGGCAAGAGTCCTATCGGCTGCTCTTTAAGGCGGCGGTTCCCAAAGACGATCTTGCGGCCATCCGGGACAGCACCCACAAAGGCTGGGCACTGGGCAGCGAGCGGTTCGTCAAAAAAATCGAGGCGTTAGCTCACCGGCAGGCGGCTTCCAAGGGTGTTGGGCGACCGAAAAGGTAGGTGAATATCGTGTCTGACCCCATATTCTAAGTCACCACGAGTGTCTGCTTGACCGTCGCCGTGCCACCCTGATCATCTATCCAGAAAAAAATGAAATCGCCACTGTCTTCCGCCACCGCGTAAAACGAGAAAAACGGATTGGTGGAAACGGCGGGATAAAGTCTGGCACGGAAAATTTCACGTCCGTTGTAGGTGCAGTGAAATTCCTCAACGATGTGGCGCGCGATAGTCTTGCCGACATTGTCGGGCCGGAAACCGGACTCCATGGGATGCGCGACGAGGGTGCGGATTTCGATGACCTCGCCGCGTTTCGCGGTGGCCGGCATGCGCACCCGACCCGCGCCGATGCGGCTCATGTTCCGCAGTCCGAGCTGACGACTTCGATGTCCGCCGCCGCCGACCACAGCGAGCCGTCGCTTAGTACCGCCACCGCAGTAAGTTGCTGCGAAGTCGCCACCCGCACCCGGGCGGAAACGACTGCCCTGCCGCTGTAAGGTCCGAGCCAGGCATCGAAGATGCGCGGCTGATTATTCTTCTGCGCGAACAGGTGAATGCTCTTCACGTAGTCCTGAGCGGTCATCGGGCTGTCAACGCGAACCGTGACCGGCACAACACTGCCATTTTCCGCCACTCTGGGAATTTCGAGCGTCACCTTGTCGCGCGCAATCGGAAGGTCACCGAATGTTTCGCGCAGCGCGGCTTCCAGCTCCTCCGGCGTCGCTCGTGCAGGCCGCACGATGAACAGCAAGGCTCCGGCGGCCAGCGCACCGATTGCTCTGCGCCGAGAATTATCGTGATATCGCTGCACAATGCCGCCGGGGACAAAAGGCATACACGCGCGATGCTCCCTCACCCTGCCCTCTCCCGGAGGGAGAGGGTAAGGGCACCTGTACTGCAATACTCACAGCACGACTCAACGACTCCTTTCACACCTTAACTCTCATCCATCACGTCTTATAGGAAAAGCCATGGTTCTTGAACGGCAGCGAGCGAATACGCTTGCCGGTGGCGGCAAAAATCGCGTTGCCCAGTGCCGGAATCACCGCGCCAATCGGCGGCTCGCCGACGCCACCCCAGAATCCTCCGGTGGGCACAAGGACGCTTTCGATCTTCGGTGTCTCCGCCAGACGCAGCACGCGGTAATCGGTGAAATTACCCTGCACCACACGGCCTTCGCTGATGGTGATTTCCTCGTGCATTGCGGAGCTCAAACCCCAGATCACACCGCTTTCCATTTGCGCGACGACCGCATCGGGGTGCACGACATGACCGCAGTCGAGCGCCACGACCACGCGCTTAACTTCGATCACGTTTCCCCCACTCACGGCGATTTCGACCACGGCGGCGGAGAAACTGCCGTAGGAGTCGACCACCGCGATGCCGCGATGCAGGCCTTTCGGCAGCGGCTTATCCCAGGCGGCGGCTTTGACCACCGCCTCGAGCACGCCCAGATCCTTCTTGCCCTGGAGCAGCGGACGGCGGAAGGCGACCGGGTCTTTGCCGGCGGCATGCACGAGCTCATCGATGAAGCATTCGCGGAAAAACGGATTATGCGTATGCGCCACCGCCCGCCAGAATCCGGGTGGCACATGGGTGTTGCGCATGGCGTACTCGTTGGTGAAATTGGGCACGGCGTAAGGATTGTCCTGGAAGCAGCGCACGCCCACCGGATCGATGCCGTTCTTGATGTCGCCCGGGCGCACAGTGATGAAAATCGACTGGTCGGCCTGGCGCACGTGCCACGCCGTCCAGTTTCCGTCCTTGTCCAGCGCGGCGCGCAGCTTCACCAGCGCCACCGGGCGGTAGCGGCCCTGGCGCATATCTTCCTCGCGCGACCATTGCAGCCGCACTGGTGTTCCAGGCATGGTCTGCGCGATCGCCACCGCCTGGCGGGTGTACTCCTGATGCGGTCCGCGCCGGCCAAAGCCGCCGCCCGCGTGCATCTTGTGGGCGAAGGATTTCTCCAGCGGAATGCCCGCCGCTTCGGAAGCGGCCGCTATGGTGGCTTCGCCATTTTGGGTGCCAACCCAGACTTCCACCTTGTCCTCAGACACGATCGCGGTCGCGGTCTGCGGTTCCATGGTGGCGTGATTCAAATACGGGGCGTGATACTCGGCCTCGATGCGACGCGCGGAATTAGCCAGAGCCCACTGCGCAGTACCATCCTGGCGCGCGATGGGGACCTCGCTCGCGTCAATCCCGGTGCGCAGGAAAGCCATGATGGATTCACTGCTGACGTTGCCGTTCTCGCCCACGTCCCATTCCATCGGCAGCGCTTTCAGCGCTTGATTGGCGCGCCACCAGTTATCCGCCACCACCGCAACCCAATCCGCACCGGCCACGACGGCTTTCACGCCGCGCATGCCGCTGACTTTCGCTTCGTCATAGCTCTTGAGTTTGCCGCCGAACACCGGGCATTGCACGATGGAGGCATGCACCATGTTCGGGAGCCGCACATCGGCGGCGTAAATCTGTTTGCCGGTGGTCTTGTCGACGATGTCGAAACGCGCCGGCGACGTGCCGATCAGCTTCCAGTCCTTCGGATCCTTGAGTTTCGGCTCCTTCGGCACCTCCAGCTTCGACGCGGCAGCGGCCATCTTGCCGAAAGTCGTGCTCTTGCCCGACGAGTGCGTGATCACGCTTTTCGCCGCCTTGCACTCGGCGGCGGACACGCCCCAGCTCTGCGCCGCGGCGGCCACCAGCATTTCGCGCGCGCTGGCTCCGGCCTTGCGCAGATACTCCTGCGATTCGCGGATGGCGCGGCTGCCGCCAGTGGACATGGAACCGAAGATGCGATTGCGCCGGATGTGTTCGTTCACGTCTGCGTATTCCGGGCGCACTTTGGACCAGTCGCATTCGAGTTCCTCGGCGACCAGTTGCGCCAGGCCGGTGAAAGACCCCTGCCCGAGTTCCGAGCGCGCAATGCGGATGACGACGGTGTCGTCAGGCTGAATCACAATCCAGTGCGTCACCTCCGGTGTGACGGCGCCATCGGCCGCGAACACCGTCCCTGAAAAATTGATGCCCAGCATCAGGCCGCCGGATGCGGCGGCGCTCTTGACCAGGAAATCGCGACGGCTGGCTTTGAATGTTTGCGGTTTCATCAGAGTCTCCTCAAACCGATTTCGCAACAGCATGGATGGCTTCGCGCACGCGCGCATAAGTCCCGCAACGGCAGATATTGCTCATCGCCGCGTTGATCTGCACGTCCGTGGGGTTTTTCGTTTCCTTGAGCAGCGCAGCAGCGGCCATGATCATGCCGCTCTGACAATAACCGCACTGCGGCACCTGCAACTTCACCCAGGCTTTCTGCACCGGATGCGAGCCGTTCGGCGACAAGCCTTCGATGGTGGTGATTTTCTTGCCCGCCATGGCGGACGCCGGCATGACGCATGAGCGCATCGGCTGGCCGTCCACATGCACCGTGCAGGCGCCGCATACGGCCACGCCGCAGCCGTACTTGCTGCCGGTCAGGCCCAGCTCATCGCGCAACACCCAAAGCAGCGGCATGTCGTCCTCGACATCCACGCTGTGCTGTTTTCCATTGACATTCAGACTGATCATGGGACACCCCCTCGATTGGCAACAATTGTGGAACGATAGACGCCGACTGTTAAGGCACAGTGACAAGCATAATCCGTTCGTGGACGGTTTGCTTTGTACACCCGGCCTGGGACAGCGGCCCTGCGAAAGAAGTTTCCCGAGGCAAAGGAGTGGCGGGTGTGAATTTAGCTCGACACGACAAACCCGTACCCTTACTCTTTGGGGGCCAATACCTTATGGGTACGCCTTCTCGCGAATCATTCATGGACTCACGCTTTACTCCCGAATTCCAGCGCCACACGATTCTTAAGGTTTCGTGGCGGCTGTTGCCGCTGGTCGTGGTGGCGTACCTGATTGCCTATATCGACCGCACCAATGTTGCCTTTGCCGCCCTGACCATGAACAAGGATCTGGGCATCAGCGCCTATATGTATGGCCTCGGCGCGGGGATTTTCTTTCTCGGTTATGCGTTATTCGAGGTGCCGAGCAATATCGTGCTGGAAAAAGTCGGCGCCCGGCTGTGGATCGCCCGCATCATGATCACCTGGGGCATCATCTCCGGCCTGATGGCCGCTGCCACCGGACCGGTCAGTTTTCTCATTCTGCGTTTTTTGCTCGGTGTCGCCGAGGCTGGGTTTTTCCCCGGCATGATTCTGTATTTCACCTACTGGTTTCCGGCGCGTTATCGCGGGCGCGTGATTTCCACCTTGTTCATCGCGGTGCCGCTGGGCAATGCGCTCGCCTCGGTGGTGTCCGGCGCCATTCTGGGCATGGACGGCATCTGGGGCATGCGCGGCTGGCAATGGCTGTTCATCATCGAAGCGCTGCCCGCAGTGCTGCTCGCCTTCGTCGTTCTGATATTCATGACCGAGCGCCCCGCTGTGGCGAAGTGGCTCAGTGCCGATGAGAAGCAGTGGCTCGAAGCGGAACTCGCCACCGAACGCGCGAACATCGAGACCACCGGACGCCTGAGCCTGTGGCGGGCACTGACCGACGCGCGCGTGCTGATGCTCTCGTTGATCTATTTCACCAGCGTCATCGCCAGCTACGGCATCACATTCTTCCTGCCGCAGATCGTCAAGGGTCTCGGCCATTCCAATTTCGTCACCGGGCTGCTCACTTCGATTCCCTACGTGATCGGTGTAATTGGCCTGGTTCTCTGGGGACATTCCTCTGACCGGCGCAAGGAGCGACGCTGGCACCTGATCACGGCCTCGACGCTTGCCGCCATCGGCCTGGCCGGCACCGCATTTTTCACCGGCTCGGCCTGGGCGCTGGCCACCATGTGCCTCGCCACCATCGGCCTTTACGGTTCGCGCCCGAGCTTCTGGCCGATGCCTTCCCTGTTTCTGACCGGTGCAGCCGCCGCCGGCGGCATCGCGCTCATCAACTCGATCGGCAACTTGGGCGGCTATGTCGGGCCGTTCATTGTCGGCTGGATCAAACAGAGCACGGACAGCTTCGAGATGGGCGTGTATTTCCTGGCCGGATGCGCATTGACTTCCGCATTGATTACCTACTTCGCGACCCGGGCCACCGGACACGCCCCGGCGGCCCTTCGCGATGACGCCGGGATCAAGCGGCGGGAAGCCTGATGCCTGGCGTGCCGGCGGTCAGTCGCCAGCCACCCGGACGGCGGCGGCCACGGACACTAATGCGCATGGACTTGCGCTAAATCAAACGCCCGCGCAGGAGGCAATGCTATCAATCAGCCTTGATTCAACCTCTTGCGGAGCATGCAATGATCAAGGAAGTCAGCGGCGATATTCTGCACACCCGGGCGCAAGCGATCGCACATGGCGTCGCGCCCAACGATGCGTTCAGCAACGGACTCGCCCTGCAACTGCGGCAGAGCCGGCCCGCGATGTACAAGGATTTCCGGCACTACTGTCAGAGCCAGCACCCCAAACCCGGTGGCTTGTGGACATGGATGGGCCCCGACGGAAAACTCGTGGTCAATCTGTTTACGCAGGAGCCGGCTTATCACACGGGAGAAAAGCCCGGCCGGGCGACATTGCAGCACGTGGGCCATGCCCTCCGGGAGCTGTGCCACCTGATCGACAAGGAAAAACTCACCAGCGTCGCGCTGCCGCGTCTGGCCACCGGGGTCGGCGGACTGGAATGGAATGACGTCAAGCCGCTGCTGATACAGCACCTGGGAGATATCACCGTTCCGGTCATCGTGTATTCGTCGTTCCACGCCGGACAGGTCGCCACGGAAGGTCTGTAACCGCCCGGGCAGGCAGTTCCCCGGGATCAGCCGTCGTGTTTCAGGGTTACGACGACATTGCCTTTCTTGCGCCCGGAATCAACGTAGCGGTGAGCCTCGGCGATCTGCTCCAGAGGGTATCGCCGATCAATGACGGGTTTGAACTCGCCCGCTTCAACCAGCTCTGCGAGAAAGCGCAGGTCTTGGGCGCGCTCGGTCGCCGGCCCTGCAATGATCTTCTTGCCACTCGTCATCGCCTGCCAGGGAATCTTGAGCATGTCCGGCAATCCCGCCAGCACCAGAAGCAGGCGGCCTGCGTCCTTGAGCGAAGCTTTGCTGCGGGGAAACGGCGCCGTGCCGACGGTATCCATAATGACGTGATAGGTTTCACCGTTGCGCGTGAAATCTTCTTTGGTGTAGTCAATGACGTGCGCAGCCCCGAGAGATTTCACCAGTTCCGTGTTTGCGCCACTGCATACGGCGGTCACTTCAGCACCGAAGTGCCGGGCAAGCTGCACGGCAGCAGTACCCACCGCCCCGGAAGCGCCGTTGATCAGGACTTTTTCCCCGCGTTGAAGGTTTCCTCTCTTGAAGAAACTCAACGCCGTTGTGCCGCCAAAAGGTATGGCTGCAGCCTCCTCGTAGGTCAGCCTGGCCGGCTTTTGGGCCAGCGCCGCGTCTTCAGGCATGCATTTAAATTCAGCGTGACAACCCATGCCGAACCCGCTCATCGCAAACACCTGGTCGCCGAGTTTGAACCTGGTTACGTCCGGACCAACCGACACAATCTTTCCGACGAGCTCTGTTCCCAGAATGGGTTGCCGTGGTCTTAAGACTCCAAAAACCAAACGTGACATGAGTCCGAAACCTGTGGGCATTTCCAGGCTTCGCACCCGACAGTCCCCCGATGTCACCGTCGTCGCATGGATCTTGATCAGGATTTCATTGTTGCGGGGAACCGGGGTGGCTACATCGACAAGCTGCAGCACATCCGGCGAACCGTATCGCTTGTAAACAATCGCTTTCATGGCTCTCCATTCACCAGCGTCAGCAACATGATCGTCAGGGCGACGCTTTGCAGGCTATGCACCATGATGCTGATCCACGCACTGCGATAACGCTTCGCCGGGTAAGACAGAATAAACGTATCTTCGGTTTGACTGGACGCCGATGCATGTTCACGCCGATGTTGCATCGCGCGCATACTGCGCGAGCCTGACTGCGCCACACGCCGTCCGGCACCCGAGACCGGACACACAGTCTGTGGCGTCGACTTCCTGGCGCCCGTAGACCTGATCAATGAACGAGCCTAGTATGAGCCTCACAGTGCGATCACCGCGGGTCACAAGATAAATTCCGGGATAGCACGTCGCATCAACGGGGGAGCCGGAGATGTCTACACGTACATTCGATCGTCGCCGCTTTCTGGCGGCTTCCGG
>JANNTE010000334.1:0-2545 GCA_031403365.1 Betaproteobacteria bacterium
CGGCTCCGGCGGGTGCCTGGAACCCGCGACGCTCTACCTCAACATTTTGGAGACGCGCGGCGAAAGCCGCCATAACCATTGATGACACAACGCATATGCCGGGGTTCTTGTCGGCGAAGCCGAGCAGCAGGAACAGGATATTCTGCACGCGCGCCTCGGCGCGGGATTCTTCCGCGAGAATCTTGTTGATGCGGGTGAACAGCGTCTCTTCGATGAATTCGAGCAGGCCCTCGAACATTTTGGCCTTGCTGGCGAAATGGCGGTACAGCGCGGCCTCGGAAACGCCGACGGCGCGGGCAAGCTGGGCCGTGGTCCAGGCCGGATTTCAATCGAACAGCCAGGAAGCGGCGCAACTGCCGCCGCCTCCTGCACTGGCACACCGCTTATTCGTCGAACAAGCCGAACACCGTCACATATCCGCCCTTGCGGCTATCCTTGAGCTGGGGCGCACCACCTCCGCCGATGGTAGCCCATCCAGTCCACCCGCCATAACCGGAAGGCACTGCGATGTATTGCTTGCCATCGATCGAGAAGCTTACGGGGCTGCCGACGATGCCGGAGCCGGTCTGATACGACCAGAGTTCCTTGCCATTGTCCTGATCGTATGCCTTGAACTCGCCTTCCGGAGTTCCCGCGAAAACCAGATTGCCGCCAGTTGTGAGCACACCACTCATGAAGGGCGATGGCGCTTTAACGGTCCACTTCTTGCTGCCGCTCTTCGCATCGAATGCCACCAGTTGCCCATGCCCCTTGTTCCACTTGATGCTGCCGATGCCCCAGTGCGGTTTACCCTCGGCGCGTTCGCCCTTCGCACTCTTGATGTCGGTGCAGATTTCGCGGCTCGGCACAAACACCATCTGCTTTGCCGGGTTGTAGGCCATGGGGTTCCACCATTTGCCGCCTTCCGACGCCGGGCAGATGTCCTTGGCTTCATAGGTATAACTCGGCACTTTGTCCGGGTTGACAATCGGGCGGCCTTCGGGCGTGAACCCGGTTGCCCAGTTGACCTTGGAGATTTCCTTGCCATAAATAAACTTGCCGTTGGTGCGATCGATGCTGTAAAGGAAGCCGTTGCGGTCGCCATGCAGCCAGACTTTGCTTCCGCCCAGGTCGGCAAGGATGTGTTCGTTTACACCGTCGAAATCCCAGACGTCGAACGGCGTGTACTGAAAGTGGAATTTGATTTCGCCGGTATCCGGATTCAAGGCCAGCGTGGAGTTGGAGTACAGGTTGTCCCCCTCACGGCCCACGCCATCCCAGTCCGGGTTCGGGTTTCCGGTGCCCCAATAAATGGTATCCAGTGCCGCATCGTAAGAGCCGGTGATCCAGGCGGATGCGCCGCCAAACTTGAGATTGTCCGGATCAGAACCCCAGGTGTCGGAACCCGGTTCACCCGGCGCGGGAATCGTATAGCGGCGCCAGACTTGTTTTCCGGTATTGGCATCAAGCGCTTCGATGAACAGGCGTGTCGGGTATTCCGCTCCGGAGAGACCGACGATGACCTTGCCTTTCACGATCAGCGGTGCCACGGTCATGGTGTAGGCGTTCTTGTAGTCGCCAAGATTGACGTCCCACACCGGCTTGCCGGTTTTCATGTCGAGCGCGACGACATGCGCATCCGGCGTGGCGACATACACCTTGTCGCCGTAAAGCGCGGCACCGCGATTGCCGATGTCACAGCACATGTTCTTGCCCACGTCTTCGGGCAACTGATGGTTGTATTGCCAGATCATGGCGCCGGTCCTGGCGTTGACCGCAAAAGTGCGGCCGTGGGAAGCGGTGACGTACATGACACCGTTGTGAATTAGCGGGGTGGTGTTCTGCGCGTCCAGCACGCCGAAGGAAAACGACCACTTCGGAACCAGACGCTTCACGTTCTTGGCGTTGACCTGGGTCAAGGGGCTGAAGCGCGTGCTCATGTAGTCGCGCCCAACCATGCGCCAGTTGTTGGTTTCCTTGTGCGCATTGATCAGCATGTCGTCGGTTACGCCCTGCGAAAATCCGTGACCGGCGGCAAGCAAAAGCGGCAGGGCGATCAACGCTGCCGCCAGACGATGGCAAAGATGCTTCAGCACTCCGAGCTTCATGATTTCTCTCCTGGATTGAAAGTAAAACAATAGAGGGCAATATGCCGCAGACGCAGAACCACTCCAAGAAGCGCGGACACCATGTCATGCAATGCTTTGGCAAACCGGATACCGCGCGCTCGAAGAGCTCAGCCGGGGTCATGTTACACGTGTCAAAGAATGCGGGGAGATCCAGACGTTGCCTGACTGTGAAGTTTGTCAGGATCAACGGGTCTGACTGACGCCTGTTGGCCGCGACGATACGATCCGGCGAAGATTTTCCGATGGTCTGGAACAGGGTGGCGGCGCGGACGGTTCTCCTGCTCGCGCCCGGCGGGAGCGGCAGTAAAGCTGAACATCAATCGATTGCATCCTGTATTCGCGGCGGAAATCACCGGCATTGATTTGCGCACGCCGCCGCCGGCAGAGCTGCGGCGGGCGATTGACGACGGCATGGATGAGCATGCCGTGGTCGTCGT
>JANNTE010000335.1:0-4558 GCA_031403365.1 Betaproteobacteria bacterium
CCCCGACCTCGGTTCGCCAAATGAGTTTTGTCCAAATGGAGGTCCTGGTATTGGAAAAGGCGGAGGACCCCGTTCCATCCGGGCTCCGCCTCCCTCACCCTACCCTCTCCCGGAGGGAGAGGGATCACAGGTTCACCTGGCGAGGGGAGAATAACAATTGATGACTTCAACAAAGTCGAGTTGCGCGTTGCGCGCATAGTCAGCGCAGAACACGTCGAGGGCGCGGAAAAGCTGCTCAAGCTGCAACTCGACATCGGCACCGAAACCCGCCAGGTGTTTGCCGGCATCAAGTCGGCCTACGATCCGGCGAAACTGGTCGGTCGCCTGACGGTGATGGTCGCCAACCTGCAGCCACGCAAGATGCGTTTCGGCGAATCTCAGGGCATGGTGCTGGCGGCCGGTGGCGAAGGCCCGGGCATTTTCCTGCTCTCGCCGGACGAAGGCGCGCAGCCGGGAATGAAAGTGAAATAGCAGCATGAAGCTGACGCGCTTCCGCCCGCGTCTGTTGGACGAGCTGAGGCACTACAGCGCGGAAAAATTCACGGCGGATGTGGGCGCCGGCCTCACGGTCGGCTTGGTGGCACTGCCGTTGGCGATCGCTTTCGGCATCGCCAGCGGGGTCAAACCCGAGAACGGCATTTTTACCGCGATCATCGCCGGCTTCCTGATTTCAGCGCTGGGCGGCTCCCGAGTCCAGGTCGGCGGCCCGGCCGGTGCATTCGTGGTCATCATCTACGGCATCATCCATCAATACGGTCTTGCCAACCTGTTTATCGCCACCATGATGGCGGGTGTGCTGCTGCTGGCAATGGGCTTGACCGGCATGGGCAGCTTGATCCGCTTCATTCCGGTCGCGGTGGTGATCGGTTTCACCAGCGGCATCGCGGTGCTGATCGCGCTGTCCCAGGTGCGCGATGTGCTCGGCCTGCGCATCGAGAACATGCCGGCGGATTTCTTTTCGCAGGTCTCGGTGCTGGCGAAAAACATCCATACGCTTGACGCCGCTTCGCTGGCGCTCGCCCTGGCTTCACTCTTGATTATTGTCGCCTGGCCCAAAATCGCCGCTCTGAGCGGACGCGCCGGCATGTTCAACCTGCCCGGAGGCAGTGCCCTGGTCGGGCGGATTCCCGGCACCATCGCTGCGCTGGTTGCCGCTACGCTGGCGGTTGCACTGTTCGATCTCCCGGTGGAAACAATCGGCAGCCGATTCGGCGGCATCCCGCAGTCGCTTCCCGTCCCCGCATTTCCGGAGTTCCACTGGTCCACGGTCCGGCTGCTGGTGGCGCCGACGATCACCATCGCCCTGCTATGCGCCATTGAATCCCTGCTCTGCGCGCGGGTGGCTGACGGCATGATCAAGGATCGCCACGATCCGAACCAGGAACTCATGGCTCAAGGCATTGCCAACATCGTGACACCGCTCTTCGGCGGCATCCCCGCCACCGGCACCATCGCCCGCACCTCGACCAACGTGCGCGCGGGAGCCAGAACACCGGTTGCCGGCATCGTGCACGCCGCAACCCTGCTGGCCATCGTCCTGATCGCCGCCCCGCTCGCCGCGCACATACCGCTTGCGGCACTGGCCGCCATCCTGCTGTTTGTGGCCTTCAACATGGGGGAATGGAACGAATTCCGGCGCCTGCGCCATTTTTCGCTGCACTACCGGATCGTGATGCTGTCGACTTTCCTGCTCACCGTGATTTTCGACCTGACCGTGGCAGTCGAGGTCGGTTTGGTGCTTGCCAGCCTGCTCTTCATCTACCGGATATCCGACATCACCCGCGTCGAGCCCATTTCGCTGCCGCGTCCGGCAGTCGGAGCGCTGGAACTTGACGACGGTATCAACGAAGAATCGATCGCAGCTTACAAGTTGTTCGGCTCGCTGTTTTTCGGCGCCGTCGGCAAGCTGGAAACGCTTCTGGACCACAAACGGGAACGAATGTCCGTCCTGATTCTCGAAATGCACCAGGTCATCAATCTGGACACCACCGGCCTGGACTTTCTGGAAAATCTGCACCGGACCTTGCACGAGGAGGGCCGCCATCTCATTCTTGCCGACCTGAATCATCAGCCCATGTCCCTGATACGCCGTTCCGGCTTCGTTGCAACGCTGGGCGAAAACAATCTGGCCCGCGACCTGTCCTCGGCGCTGGTCCGCGCGCGGGAAATCGTCGCCGGTTGACGGAAGCCATGGCGGCGTGATGATTTCAAGACGCCTGCGGATCGTCGGACACGTGCAAGGGGTGTTTTACCGGGAATCGATGCGCCAGCGCGCCGATCAACTCGGCGTCACCGGCTGGGTACGCAATTGCGCCGATGGGTCCGTCGAAGCGGTTGTGCAGGGCGATGCGCTGGCAGTCGGGCAGATGATCGAGTGGGCGCAGCTCGGGCCCGAGTCAGCCAGGGTGGACAAGGTCGACGTGGAATTGGTCGGGGAAAATGTTCACTACACGGCCTTCACCAAGAAACCGACTGTCTAGAGCAACGCTCTGGCCGCCGAGGACGAGGGAACCTGGAAGTCACCGGCGGAGCGCCGTAGGCGCACCACAGGGTAGGGCGTCATGCGGTCTTTTGAGGCACCAGCTTCACCTGTACCTCGCATACAACCGCGCTTGCATAGCGCTTGAGTGTTGCAAAAGAAGGCGCATGCTTGCCAGCGGATTCAAACCGGGAGATCGCGCTCTTGGTAGTACCCATGCGCTCGGCCACTGCGTCTTGAGTAAGCACCGCGCGCGAAGGCGCCTTCAGCATTTGCCCGGCGACTTGGTATTCGAGTTCAAGCGCGTTGTATGCCTCAGAGGAACCTTTGCGGGCACTTGCCTTGGCCATCAAATTCTTGTGGTTGTGAGGAACAGGTTTGTATTTCAGATCTGGGCTTCCCCCGATTCGACGACCAACTCCTCTATCCGCTTGCCCAAGCCCCAAGCCAGGGGCACTGCGCGACTGCGTCTCACGCTCTTGGAACTGAAAATGCCGCCTGACCGCGCTCATCCCTCACCTACCACCGACACAGTCGGCGCCATCACGGCATAACTGGCTCCTTTCCGCCTGTGAACAGTAACTTTCCGGCGAAGACGCTTGCTTGGTCGAGGGCGGAAGGTGGCAGATTCTTGTCCTTGACGGATCAAAACCTTCGACTAAGTCAGGCACCGCATGTGCGATCAAGTTGCGACTACTACATGAAAAATTACCTGATACTTTGTTCCTCCTGTCTTTTCCTCTGCGCCCTCCGCGTCCTCTGCGGTCAATGAATTAGATTGTGGATTGCGCATCACATCAACGCCGCCAACTCAGCCGGCGCCTGCGTGCGCAGCAGCAGGTTTTTCATCTCCCAGGCGTTCTCAGGATCGAGCTTCTCGAAGTACTGCACTTCCCCCGCAATCAAGGCCGCGACCGGAACCCCGTCGCGATAGATCACGCGATTGCTGTAAATCGCCGGCACGCGCGCGCCCGGCGTAACAATGCCCGCGAGGTTGAGCGGGTCGCAGCCGCTCACGGCTGCCATGCGACCGGATTGCTGCGAGCCGCGCACGCCGCGCAGCACACCGACCGCTTCGGGCAATGCAAACTGCTCGCCGGAAAACCCCGCAACAAATCGACCGCCGCGGATTTCGCCGCGGGTTTCCAGGCGGCGGCAAGCCATCAGCAACTCGCGCCACGGCGGTAACCAGTCGGCTTCCCGCGCGAGCATGCGCCAGAAGATCACGCCGTAGCGTTTCAGCAGCGTGCGGGCGATCTGCTCCGCCGCTTCGCGTTCGAGCGTGACGGTGCTGGTGCCCGCAGGCTTGCGCCGGATCAAGGCCCAGCGGCCGGCGTCTTCGACGCCGAACACGGCGGTTCGCCGCCGGCGTCCGCCGCCAATCGGTTTGCGGCGATCGGCGGGCAGCAACAGTGCCCGCAGTCCGCTGAAGCCGTCCGAATGGATCAGCCCGGCCGCCGTCAATTCCCGCAAGGCCTCTTCGATGAAGGTGCGCGGCTGATCGAGGCCTTCCACGATGTCGTCGAAGAAGGAAGCGCCGTGTCGGGCCAAAAAATTAGCGACGGATTGTGCGCGGGACGAGAGATGCGAGGCTACGGATTGCGGCGCGGGATCTTTCGAATCAGGACTTCCATCATCCCCGGCCCCTCGGCTTCGCTTCGAGTGTTCCCTTGCCCCGGAGGGGGAAGGGAGTTCGGCGGTCTTCGCCAGTGCCGTCCACACCGAAAGATTCTTGCGCGTCAGCAGGGTAATCGGGGTGCTGCGCACCGGGCTCGGGCCGTGCGCGCGTGAAGGCTTGGGCGCGTCCAGCCGCGTCCACACCACGCGGCCGGCACGACACAGGTCGTCGAGCCAATGTGGCTCGTATCCCGCCACCCGCGCCGGGATCAGCTCGGTTTCCCAGGAACCGGCGGCGGCCTCGAATCCTTCGAGCTGGGACACCACTGCGGCCACGGCATCCGGACCTTCCATGCGCGCGCCGACATGCTGCCAGTCGAAAAGAAATTGCATGTAGTCGGCGGCGCTGACGGGTTCGATCTCCTGGCGCAAACGCTTGACGGTGTAACGGGTGATGCGCGC
>JANNTE010000336.1:0-16042 GCA_031403365.1 Betaproteobacteria bacterium
TACCAACGTCAAAATAGGTCAGGTAGTGTCCGTTGAACACAATGCCCTGTCGGTCCACTTCGGCCCAGCGCACGCGCAGGCGGTGGACGAATCTAAAATCCTTGAGTGCCATGGGCGAAAGGGCTTCTGGTCGGTTGCGTCAGTCGAAGCGATAGGCATCCATCGCCAGAATGCCGTAGTTGTTGCTTTCATGAATGCGTCTACCTGCAACACCGGAACTGCCCGCGCCGGCAGCGACATAAAGCGGCAGAAAATGCTCCTCGCTCGGGTGATTGCGCCTGGCTTGTGGTGCGCGCTCGCGATAATGCAGGAAATCTTCCCGATTCCCGCTTTCGATGGCATGCGCAAGCCAGTTGCGGAACTCCGTAACCCAGGCGGGTGGCGACGCATCCCGACCGTGGCGGCCGAACTCGCTAAGATTGTGCGTTGCCCCGCCGGAGGCCAGAATAAGCACGCCTTCGTCGCGCAGCTCCCGCAACGCGTCGCCCAGCCGCAGATGATGCGCGGTACCCAGCGCCGTCTGCACGGTCAGCTGCGTGACTGGAATATCGGCTTCGGGATACATGAGCAACAAGGGCACCCAGGCTCCGTGATCAAGACCACGAGTCGGATGCTGTTTCACGGCAATGCCCTGTGCGCCCAGCAGCCTGCCCACCCGGGATGCCAGTTCCGGCGCTCCCGGTGCCGGGTAGCTCATGCGATACAACTCCTCGGGAAAACCGTAAAAGTCATGGATCGTCTCGGGATGTGCCGCCGCACTGACTTCAGCTTCTATACCTTCCCAGTGCGCCGACACCGCCAGGATCGCCTGCGGCCTGCCGATCGCTTTCCCAAGCCCAGACAGGAATTCTCGCGCCGGGCCGGCCTCGATCGGCAGCGTCGGTGCGCCGTGCGAGACGAATAACGCCGGCAGGCGCTCAGGCATAGCGCCGACCCAGCCACTCGGCTACCAGCACCGGCTTGGCCTCGCCCTCGCATTCCATCACGATATCCCAAATCAATTGCACCCCGCCCTCGATCGTCTGGCATTCCTTCAGCGTGAAGCGAGTGCGCAATCGCGACCCCACTTTCACCGGAGCCGTAAAACGCAGGCGATTGAAGCCGTAGTTCACACCCATTCTAGAGTTGCGGAATTCGAGCGACTGATCCGCAAAATAGGGCAACAATGACATGGTGAGAAATCCATGCGCGATCGGGGCGCCGAACGGCGAGTCGCGACGGGCGCGCTCCACGTCGACATGAATCCATTGATGATCCCCGGTGGCATCGGCGAAGTCATTAATACGCTGCTGCGTCACTTCCAGCCAGTCGCTGATAACGATTTCCTGTCCCACCTTGCCGGCAAGCTCATCAAGGCGTTCGAACACAGCGCGTGCCATCGTAGTTCCTCACGGTTTTCGTCAAGTCCGGCAATTTACCGCAAATACGCGTCGCAGCACATTGCATGCGGGCTGACAAGCCGGGAGAATGATCGGAAATACTGCCTTGAACGCGTTCCGGGCAGACAATAATTCATCAAGAAATTGAAGTTATGCTGAAAGTGCTGCTACTGCCGCTGCTCGCCGCCGGCCTGAATGTCGCGCTGGCGGTCAATGCCGCTCCATCGGAGACAAACGAGCTTCGGCGCGCGGCTGTCATGGATTTCGAACTGATCGACGACATGAAGGCCTATGAAACCGAAACCGTCAAGGCAGCTCAGCAGCAGCGTCTGGCCCTCATCGGGGAAGAAATACGCCGGCAGTTTAGCGAGCGCGGCATGTACCAGATTGTAGAACACGGCGCTGCGGCGCAGTTGATCGCCGACGAAAAAGCGCGTCAGGATTTGCGCGGCTGCAACGGCTGCGAGTTAGACATCGGGCGCGCTCTTGGCGCCGAGGTCATCGTGATCGGCTGGGTGCAGAAAGTCAGCAATCTCATCCTGAACATCAATATCGAAGTCAAGGATGTCGGCTCGGGCCGCATGCTTTACGTGAAATCGGTGGATCTGCGCGGCAACACCGACGATTCCTGGCGGCGCGGCATCCGTCACATGGTCAACAGCATCGAAGAAAAGAAACAGCACCTGCGCTGAAAGACTTCAATCAGGTCTTGAAGCGCGCCGCCACTGCCGCGCTTTCGCGCACGAGCAGATACTGGTCCGAGGTCACGGCGACAAACTGCGCGCCATGCTCGATCCAGCGTTTGGCATCGGGTTCGGCAAACGCGAGTATGCCAGGCACTTTGCCGGTTTTCTTGATGCGCGTCAGTGCATCGGCCATCGCCGCCTGCACCTCCGGGTGACCCGGATTGCCAAGATGGCCGAAGTCCGCCGCCAGGTCCTGCGGACCGATGAAGAGGCCGTCGATGCCGTCAATGGCGGCCATGTTTTCGATTTCCGCAACCGCAGCGCGCGTCTCGACCTGAACCATCAGACAAATTTCATCGTTGGCATGCGCGAAATAATCCTTTACCCGGCCAAAGCGGTTGGCGCGGGAATTGGCTGACACGCCTCGAATACCTTTGGGCGGGTAGCGCACGGCCGCCACCGCGCGCTTGGCCTCTTCCGCGTTTTGCACGTAAGGCAGCAGCAACGACTGCACGCCGACATCGAGCAGACGTTTGATGAGCACAGTGTCGTTCCAGTAAGCCCGCACCAGCGCCGCCACCGGGTAGGCTGCGATAGCGTGCAACTGGTGGTGCACATTCTGCAGGTCAGAGGGTGCATGCTCGGTATCGACCAGCACCCAGTCGAAACCGGCCGAGGCGCAGATTTCCGCTGATACATGGCTTGCCAGGCTCAGCCAGCAGCCCGTCTGGGTTTTGCCTGCTTTCAGCGCCCGCTTGAGTTGGTTAATGGGCATGTCCATGCTTTTCCTCCCGGGATTGTTTTTCCATTTGCCTCACGATTGTACTGCCGCCCCGCGTTGCAGCGGCCCTTTACAGCGCTTCCGGCACATCCGAGAATGCGATCAGCGCGACGAAAACAACCAGAAAACAATCATGGCCAATGCACTGGCATTCGAAGGTGTGTTTCCGATCCTGGCGACGCCCTTCGTCGACAAGGAAAATCTCGACCTTGAATCATTCGACCGGCTGGTGCGCTTCATGGCGGCCCTTGGCGTGGAAGGCATCACGATTCTGGGTGTCCTGGGCGAGGCGAACCGTCTGCTCGATTCCGAACGTGCGGAGCTGATCCGCGTCGCAGTTGCGGCGGCTGGCGAAATGCCGGTCATAGTCGGCGCCAGCCACAGCGGCACTCGCGCGGCGGCTGAGCTCGCGCAGTCGGCACAGCAACTCGGCGCCAGCGCCGTGATGATTACGCCACACGCGGAGGCGGTGCCAAACGAGGAGCGCGTATTCGAGTATTTCAGCCAGATCGCGCAAGCCATTCGGATTCCGATCGTGGCGCAGGACCATCCGGCTTCCACCCAGGTGCATATGACGGTGCCGCTGCTGTTGCGCCTGATCCGCGACATCCCGCAGATCGCGTGCATCAAGGAAGAAGCGGTTCCCACCGCCGCGAAAATCCGCGCACTCGTGGCCGGTATGAAGGAGCGCAAGGTGCCGGTCCTGACTGGACTCGGAGCGCTGTACGGCTTGTTTGATTTGCAGGCCGGGTCATCAGGTTTCAATACCGGCTTCGCCTTTCCGGAAGTCTTGATGGCAATGGTCAAGGCCGGGCGCGCGGCCGATTGGATACGGGTCCAGGAAATCTACACCCGCTTCCTTCCGCTCATCGTCTTCGAAGCGCAGCCCGGAGTCGCGATCAGAAAGGAAATCCTGCGCCTGAGGGGTGCAATTTCCAGCAGCTCGGTGCGCCATCCCGGCGGCGCACTGCAATCGGCGACCGCGGTTCAGTTACGCGCGCTGATTGACAGCTTGCTGCCGGGCCAGGATTTGTCGCGAGCGATTGCTTTCTAGCTCCACGCTTGACGGCAGGCAGTTGCCGGATTTTCCTTCTCAGAACTACTCGCTCATCTTGGTGGACAGGCCGCGCCGTACGGCCAGCATGGCCTCGAACCGCAGATCCCTGGTGTCCACCACTTCCGCTTTCAACTCCCCTTCTTCGCGCGGCACGAAGTAAAAACGGAAGTTCGGATTCTCGCTGATGGAAAAATCCACATCGGCACTGAGAACCGGCTTTCCGGCATAGGTAACGTAGATGGTGCGGACGAAATAAGCCGGTACATACAGACGGGTCAACTGGTCCATGGCCAAGCCGGAATGATTCGGATGACTGATCATCACCTGCGCCAGATTGGGCTCACCAAACACCACGGACTGATCGAGATGAATTTTCATTCGTCCCAGGCGTGCCAGCGCAGCCTCGATATCCTTGCCTGCCGGTGCGGAACAACCGCCCGCTGCCTTGACGAACCTTGCCGAACTGTACAATTTGCCGTCGCTCATTTCAGCAATCGCCCGCACCGGCGTGTAGTCCTCCACACGGATGCGGGTCTCAATATCGGCGCGGCCGTTATCCGGCGTAAAATGGAAAATCGCCGCAATCGGCGACGGATTTTTATCCACGATGAGATAAAGAGCCTGGATGTAGCGCCCGCCGCCTTGCCCGATTCCGGTACGGATGGCGATTGGTACCGTAGCCGCGTCCTGAGCCCGGTAGGGTGCCTCCAGCCGGATCACGGCATCAACATCCGGCATTATTGGCCGCGTGCCGAAGAAACTTGCACGCACTTTCAGCCAGATTTCGGTATCGGGAACCACCTCCTCAGTTTCGGCGGCTCGCAGCGCGGTAGAAATCAACGCGATGCCAAGTCCAGTCATCAGCGCCGCCCACCACCTGCCCTCGCGCGATCGTGCGTTAAACATCATTCTTCCTTGCGCAGAAAGCAATCATTCTGCGCCTGCTCGTCAATGGATCGAAATTTCATCGCCATGTCGCGCGACTCTTGCGCATCGCGCAATTGCGCACCGCGTTCGCCGCCGATCGAGATCGCTTTCGCCGCCGTCCACAACTCGACATACTCGTCGTAGCGCACTGTGGCCGCGATTCGATCAAGCGCACACGAGCACTTGTAGCGCATTTCATAGCGGCTACCCGGAAATTTTTCCATGCACTCCTGCACATACTCCACGCGGCCCGCAGTCGGGAAATCATTGCCAGACGGCTGGGCGAAAGCGCCCGCAGCCGCGACAACAAAAAAACCTGAAAGCACGACGCTATGTTTCATCATTGCCTGCCCCTGTTCGCATTCATTGATGCACCCAACGCCTTGCCGAGGTAATCCCGGGAATCCGGATTGCGCGGTTCCGCCTCCATCCATGCGTCGGCCAGACTCAGCATTGCGGACCAGTCCTGCGCTGCTTCCAGGGCGGTGGCGCGCATGAAGTAAGGTTGCCGCGCCTGTGACTGCTCCCAGAACGATTTCTCCTCACCCAACGGTGCGACCGGCCGATAGGTGGATAGTTCAAATACACGATGCCGGAACCACTCAACCGGCATCGAGAAGTAATAGGCGCCTTTGACGGGCAGCCGGAAGCACAGAATTCCGTGCAGTCTGCCTTCTTCGTCGAACAATCCTCCTCCGCTGGCACCGCCCGAAAAAGCAGCACTGCTGCGGATCACATGGGCATCGTCAAGCGCATGCAGTCCGGTCACTTCGCCAGTCGAGATCTGAATCCCGGTCGCGCCACCGAACCCGATCGCCGCGACCGGCAGACCAGTATGCAGATCCGAACCATCGGCAAGCGTTGCGGCCCTGGCGTTCAGGCCCGGAACCCACAGCAGGCAAAGGTCATGGCCGACATCGGCGAGTTGCGCCTGCGCGCGCCATCGCAGTCCGCCCCTGATCACGAAAACATCCTGCGCCGCGCGCGTGACGTGGCAGTTGGTAACCACACGATCCGCAGTGATCGCCACTGCGGTGCCGAACGCGAAGCCCCCGCCGAGAATCCTGGCTTCCACCCGCGCCAGGCTGGGCGCTACTTTCAGCACCTGGGCACGACGCGTGTCTGCCCACGCATTGACACCAGCAAACACCAGCAGCACCGACATCACCCGGCCGAACCGCGCCTTTGTGCTCATCCGCATGACGCTTACCTGCTGCGGCGCCGTTGCATGCCGCCGCTTGAATGCGCGTTACTATTCCTGAATCGGAATCCGGTAACTACGCAGAATTTCGAGGATCTGCGGCAGCGCCGATTCGATCACGCCATCGATTCGCTGCTTCCATTTCGTTTCCCCGTGACGAATGCCCATTGCCACCTGATAGTCGAACTGTACGCCGGGTTCCGAAGCCATCGGAATGACCACGACTTCGTGCTCCTTGACCCGGGTGGCGGCGAACCCGGCAATCGGTCCCCACAGTACCGCCACGTCCACCTTGCCCTGTACCAGATCCTGTTCCACGATCTCGCCGGGATAGTAGTCCGGCCGCGCGTTCATCATGCGATAAGGCACGCCGCTGTCGACCAGGTCGTGATTCTTCAGCCACTGGGTTCCCGGCGAGCGGTCAAACACGCCGATCTTGAGCTGGCCTAATTTATCCTTGGGCAAAGCCAGAAAGTCGGACACACTGTTCACCGTGTCCAGGCCGCGCCCTCTGATAAAAACCAGGGCGTATGTCGATCGGTAATAGGGCCGGGACGTGGCAACCTGATTAAATCCCACCGGCACGCCCATCATGATGTCGCAGCGGAAGTCCTCCCCGGGTAATTTAAAGCGCAGCGTATTGCGCACGAAATTCAGCCGCTGGGCGTAATAGTAAGTTTGCACCGGCAGGCCCATTTCGCGCCCGAACAACTCGGCAAGCTTGTTCTCGTAGCCCTCGCCCTGCTGGTTGGAAAACGGCAGATTGCCGGGGTCGGCGCAGACTTTCAGCACTTTGCGCTCGGTCTCCTCGGAATCGTCCGCCTTCGCTGATACTGCGACCATGCTCATCACGCAGGCGGCCAGTAACGCTACGGCGCAGCCTGCCATTCTGCCGCCTGAAGTCCCGGAAAGTGCAGGCACGGGATCGAGCCTCAAGGTTTCAGTTCCTCGACTTTTGCGCGCGTGATGGCACCATCGGAACGCCCTTTGAGGTAGGCATAGAGATTATCCATGTTGTCCATGACTTTCTTGTTGGTGTTGAACGAAACCATCCCTTTTTCAAGCCTGCCTTCGGTCACGGTTTTGACGAACTCCGCCTTGGTCAACACTTTCATACTGGTGATCAGCGATGGCCCGACCATGCCCTCCTGATTGGCGCCGTGGCAGCGGTCGCAGGCCCCTGCGCGCCAGGCACGAAATCCGTTCATTGTGGCCGCATCTACCTTGTAGCCGTCCACAACCGTGTAGAGCTGCTTACCGGAACCGGGTTCGTCTGCCCCGGCCGGCATTGTCGTTATTGCCGCGAATATTGCGGCCAGCATACTGCCCTTCGAAAACGCGCTGCTCATGATGTGAGAATCCTTGGGGGAAATAAAGAAATGGCACCCCGTGAACGCACCGGGATGCCATTTCGCCTACAAACGCTATTCTGCGACTTTAGTTGCCGAGCGCAAACACCGTGAGCGAACCGCCCAGATCGGTGTACTGATTCAGTTCACGATAGCCACCCACCGCTCCCAGGCCGTCGGTGTCTTTCTCCAGGCCAGCCGCCATGCCGATACCGGCCCAGCCGCCAATGCCCGAGAACACGCCGACGTACTGCTTGCCCTTGTGCTGGTAGGTAAACACGTTGCCGATGATGCCGGACGGGGTCTTGAACTTCCACAGTTCCTTGCCCTGGTTGTTCACAGCCTTGATGTAGCCTTCCAGGGTGCCGTAGAACACCACGTCACCGGCAGTGGCCAGCGCGCCGCTCCACACCGAAAACTTCTCCGGCTTGGACCAGACAATCTTGCCGGTGCCGGCATCCCACGCGATAAAGTTACCCATTCCGCCTGACTTTCCGGGCCCGATGGCCGGGTACATCGACAGCGTTGCACCGACGTACGGCTGCCCCGCTACGTATTCGACTTCAAACGGCTCATAGTCCATGCACACGTGGTTGGTGGGCACGTAGAACAGCCGGGTCTTGGGCGAGAATGCAGCCGGCTGCTGGTCCTTGGTTCCCAATGCCGCAGGACACACACCTTTGGTATTGAAATCCGGACCCCCTTGTGCCGTCGAATACTTTGGCACCACCTGCGGACGACCGGACTTCATATCCACGTGCGTGGCCCAGTTCACCGTCGGGTCAAACTTTTGCGCCACCAGTAGCGCGCCGTTGGTGCGATCCAGCGTGTAACCGAAACCATTGCGGTCGAAGTGCACCAGCGCCTTGGTCATCTTGCCTTTGACCGGGATGTCGGCGAGGATCATTTCGTTGATGCCGTCGAAATCCCACTCGTCGTACGGCGTCATCTGATAAACCCACTTGGTCATGCCGGTATCCACATCGCGCGCGAAGATGGTCATGCTCCACTTGTTGTCGCCGGGACGCTGCGCCGGGTTCCAGGTGCTGGGGTTACCGGTGCCGTAGTACATCAGGTTCAGCGCCTTGTCGTAGCTATACCAGCCCCAGGTCGTGCCGCCGCCGATTTTCCACTGATCTTCTTGCCAGGTGCTTAGCGAAGAATCCGCTCCCACCGGCTGCACTTTTCCATCCATCCAGGTTGTGGTGGTGTTGGGATCAATCAGCATTTCGTCGTCCGGACCAGTGCTGTAACCCTTCCACGCCAGCGAACCATCATTGATGTTGTAGGCAGCCACATAACCGCGCACACCCCACTCCCCGCCACTGATGCCGGTGATGACTTTGTCCTTGAACACATGCGGCGCATTGGTATTCACGGCGCCCAGGCTTGGGTCCCCGTTCTTGACCGACCAGACCACTTTGCCGGTCTTGGCATCAAATGCGACCAGCATGCTGTCCGCCTGCTGCAGGAACACTTTGCCTTCCGCATAGGCCAGACCGCGATTGACCGTGTCGCAGCACATCTGCGGAATCACCGCCGGATCCTGCTTGGGTTCGTACTTCCACTTGATCTTGTTGGTGTTCAGATCGATCGCGAACACCTTGTTCGGAAACGGTGAATGCAGATACATCATGTCACCGATCACGAGAGGCGAACCTTCGTGACCACGCAATACACCAGTTGAAAAGGTCCACGCCACCTGAAGCTTGTTGACGTTCGTGGCATTGACCTGGCTCAACTTGCTGTAGCGCTGGTTGTACATATCGCCAGCCTGCATCGCCCAGTTCGCCGGGTTTGCGATATTTTTTTCTACGTCCGAGTTGGCCTGCACGGTCGCAGTCGCGGCGACCATGGCCAACGGCACCATGAAACTACAAAATTTGGATCTCATCGAAATTCCTCCTCCTGCGTTTTAGTGTTTGTGGAACAAGTACTACCTGGATTTATTGCCTCACGGCCTGCCAACGCGATATTTCATCGCGCCGTAACGGCACACACACTTCACGCTCACGTATTCCGCGAGGAAATTAAACCGAAAGTGTGCGGGTATAAAAGCACAGTGCACTTACAGGGTCAATGGTTTTTCGGCGCGAAGATCTTCCGGGAGAATGGCAAGCCGTTTTCCGGTGTTTCAGTTCGGAACAACTGTTGCAGGTTGGATCAGGCGCTCGCCGATGCCGACAGATCGCATTGTTGCCGCAATGAACTAAACGCCGGGCAGGGAGCCGATTTGCCGGAGTTTGCGATAAAGCGTAGTACGGCTTACCCGGAGCTGACGCGCCGCCGCGGAGATGTTGCCGTGGTTATGGCGAATCGTATCCTGGATCGCGTGCAGCTCAATCCTTTCCAGACTCTCGAGCGTCGTTGAATGGGCTGTGGAGGGAGCGGTGCCTCGATCCATCTGTGCGAGAAAATCAGTCGCGAGGTGGCGGCGCTGGATCGTATTTCCTTCATCGAGCATCGCCATTGCCGCGCGAATCACGGAGTGCATTTGGCGCAAATTTCCCGGCCAGGGATGATGAGCGAACAATTGCAGCACCTCTGGCGCCAACTCGGTGTGTGAAGACTCGGCGCCGCGCCTGCCATTCGACTCCCGTGCACACATAGCCTGAGCCTGATCGACTATGTCCGACCTCTGGCGCAGCGCTGGCAGAGTCAGCGTCAATCCATTCAGGCGATAGTAAAGATCTCCCCGGAACTCGCCCCCCCTGACCAGTTCCGCCAGACTGTGATGCGTGGCGCACACCACGGCCGCCATCAAATCGGTCTGCGCGCCGTCGAGCGAATCACTGTCCAAAGCCTGAAGTGCACCAAGCAGCCGCCCTTGAAGGACAAACGGCAACTCGCCGATCTCGTCCAGAAAAAGGGTTCCGCCCTGCGCACGCTGGATTTTCCCCGCAGCTCGCTTGCCCTGCACGCCGGCGAAATTGTCATCCTCGAAACCAAACAACTCCATTGCAAGAACCGACTCGGGAATCGCCGCGCAATTGAGGGCAATGAACTCCCCCTTCGCGCGTGGGCCGCTGTTGTGAATTGCGCGCGCGAACCACTCCTTGCCGGTGCCGGTCTCTCCTTCGATCAGGAGTGGAATGTCATGGTCCAGAGTGCGTCTGGCCTTGTCGATGGTGATGAGCACGGCCGGATCGCAGGCCCCCAGGCCGTCAAGCGTCAGCCGAGGTCGCGCCGGCGTGCGGGCAATCTGGTTGTGCGTGGCACTCTCAATCGCCGCGCCCTGAATCATCGGCCTGGGCGCGACCGGATGCGCAAGCTGGACGAAAACCGGTACGCCACTGCCTCTCATTTTGACTTCGACCGTCGAAGCCGACGCGGAGCGAAGTTTGTCCAGGATCAGGCCGAATGACGCACTGAAAAGGTCATCGAAGCAACCCTTTCCTGCCCCCGGCTGCATATCAAGCGGGTTGCATGGGGCCGGCGTGGCGGCAAGAAAGCGGCCCTCAGGGGAGAACGCCAATTGCACATCGAAGGGGCTGCCAAGATAACTTGGCTCCATATGCACGTTGAACACGACGTCGCCGCTGAACCGGTGCTGGAACATCTGGCGCTCAATCACACGCACCGACATTTTTACCAGCGCGAGCGTATGCCTCTGGTGATAGCGGTAGTCGCAGGTGATGTCGAGCACACCCGCCACTTCGCCGAAAGGATCAAGCACCGGCGCCGCCGAACAGGCGAGGAAATGATTCTGCTGGACAAAGTGATGACCCGCATACACGACCACCGGCTGGCGCTCAACGATCGCCGTGCCGATCGCGTTGGTGCCCTTCTGGTTCTCCGCCCAGCACACACCGGGTTTGAGCGCGATGCGCTGCGCTTTCGGCAGGAATTCCGGATCACCCATCGAATGCAAAATGAAACCATCGCCATTGCATAACAGGACAACGCTGCCTGACCCAGTAAGCTGATGATGCAGGTTTTTCATCACGGGTGCAGCGAGCCTGATCAGGCTTCCGTACTGGCTGACGGCTACCCTGAGATTACTTTCATCCGCCCTGCCGATTTCTCGAATGCGATCATGGGCAACGCCGAACCCGGCGCTGCGTTTCCAGGAGCGTTCGATGTATTCCGGAACGACACCGACCGGCACCCGCCCATTGCTCAAGAATTGTCCGTAGGCTTGGCGAATCGCTGCCACATCGGTGGCCGATTGATTGGTTTTCATTCGAGTTACTCCTCCAGTCCGTACGCAGTCTGAATGCCGTCGGACTTGTTTCCAGAGTCCGTCATTGCCTGGCGGGGCTGGATATTGAATTAACTGGAATCAACTACCGGAAGCCCGCAAGACGGCTGAAACCGGAGTTGTCAGCGGACTGTTTTCGGTAGTCAAGCACAGACGCCTGCCACGGTCAACGTGTCGGCACGAACCGCGATCAATGAGTAGTGCGGATCTTGCGCTGCAATCAGGTCTTTCGATCTCCAATCGGACAACTCGCTCATTGCTGACTTGGAAGTGGAAACCAAGTAACTCAATGATTGCATTTATTATCTATTCCACGCACAGTTCCACACAGATGGCTCCGCCATTGTCCGGATGGCCGACGAAGCGCGAATGCATAATCTCGTGTCGCACCGCAGTATCCGCTGGTAGTGAATCGCGTCTGGCAGGCAGTTCGCCTGCAACCGACAAATCCGGGATCAGGCGCGCCTCTCTTTCAAACCATCTTTGCGTTCCCCGCCTCTGCGCCCTGCCTTACCTGGAATATTTTCATGTTGAACCGCAGCCTGATTCAGGACGCCGATGCCGGTGGCTGGTGGCAGTTCCAGGATGCCCGCGAGATCATCACCGTCACCGACATCCGGGATGTGCTGAGCGCACTGCGCGAGATCGAGCGGCGAGTGGATCGGGAAGGTCTGTGGGCCGTGGGATTCGTCAGCTACGAAGCCGCTCCGGCCTTCGATTCCGCGATCCGGGCGCATGCGGCGGGCACCCTGCCGCTGCTCTGGATGGGCCTTTACCCGCCACCGCAACTGGTGCAATTGCCCGATTGCCGCCCAGCCGCCCGAATTCCGCAGTTTCGCTGGCAACCATCGGTGGATCGCACACAATACGAACAGGCGATCACGACAATTCTCGCGCTGACTGTCGCCGCGCCGCGGCGTAAGCCCCGATCAATGGAGCGCGTTCCCAGACTTATTCCGGTTCACGCAGCGACTTGTGCAGCTTGACCGGCTCGACATGCCTGCGGCGCATGCGAATATTGATCATCTCCACCGCCACCGAGAACGCCATGGCGAAGTAGATGTAACCCTTGGGTACGTGCACATCGAATCCCTCGACCATCAGCGTCACACCAACCAGGATCAGGAACGATAGCGCCAGGATCTTGATTGTGGGATGGCGATCGACGAAGTTGCCGATCGGCTCCGCCGCCACCAGCATCACACCCACTGCAGCGATGATCGCAATAGCCATGATGGAAACCTGATCGACCAGACCGACCGCGGTAATGACCGAGTCGAGCGAGAACACGATATCGAGCACTGCGATCTGGACCAGCGTCATTCCAAGGCCAGCGACCACCACCGCGCGGCCGGTATCCTCGATGCCCTCAAGGCTGTTGTGAATTTCGTGCGTGGCCTTGGCCAGAAGAAACAGTCCGCCTCCTATCAAGATGACATCGCGCCCGGAAATCTCGTGCCCGAATATCGAGAACCACGGTTCGGTCAAACCCATCACCCAGGAGATCGAGAACAGCAGCGCCAGACGGGCGACCATCGCCAGGCCGAGCCCAATCCGCCGCGCGAACGCGCGCTGCTTCTGCGGCAAGCGCCCCACCAGAATGGAAATGAAAATGATGTTGTCGATGCCAAGCACGATCTCCAGTGCGGCCAGCGTGCCCAGCGCAATCCACGCTTCCGGGCTTGCAATCCATTCAAACATTCAGGCTCTCCTGTTTAAGAAAAATTGGTCTCTGCTGCTGATTGTGCTCAATTCCAGCCAACGGATCAATCGCCGCCACCTCAACGAGGGAACAACACGCGCTGCGCGTGCGATTGAACGACTCTCGCCTTCGGGCGAGGCGTTTACGGATCCCATATCGAGGGCTCCAAAGCGTCCATCTGTCGGAACGGATCTGATCCCGATAAGGCGACTGGCCGGAACCCTGTTGGCCGCGGGAAGCGTGGGGAAAATGCCTGGCTTCGCCTTAAACGCGGCACGCTACTGCTGGCGCGTAAGCCGGAACATGTACCGGTTACCTTCCAGGACAGCGGTGAACCTACGCTGCTGTTTCTGACCTTTCTGGAAAACCATCTGCAACGCGAGCACGCTTCGCTGACGTCCGTTTTGCGCCGAGGATCAAGCCTGCGTCGAGGTCCAAAGGCGCGCCGCCATTGCGGCGATCTGTCCTGCGGCGGCACGGGTGGAATCCTGGTCTACGCCTGAAGCGCGCGCGACGTTCTAGCGCCCCTCAAGCTGCGCGATGCGCTCCTCGTAGGCCTTGAGCATGCAATCGGCGTCGTTGCAGAGGTCGCGCGATTCTTCAATCCAGGTGCGCTGGGTTTCCATGAGCAACTTCGGATCGCTGCCCTGGCGAATGGCAGTGCGATAGGCAAGCGCCATGCGCTGGTCTGCCTGCGCAAGCCTCGGGTTGGAGCACAGCATTTTCTCCGCGTTGCTCTTGGCCCGACCACAATCCCGCGCTGCCTTCACCGGCGCAGCAAACGCAAACAAACAGGCGGCAGTAATCCCCAAAACACATTTCGTCGCCGTCCCGATGACCTTGCTCATAGACGCAGCCTCCCCTCCTCCAGTACCGGCACCGCATTCATCGCACTCAAGCGGGCAACGAAATGCACTTCATCCACCAGATTGCGCTCGACCATCATGCGTCCGACCCGCGCGCGCAGCAGGCAGTCGGTGGCGTCCTCGCTGCGGTACAGGCTGCGCACAGCCAGCGCTGCATCGGAAAAATCGACCTGCTCATCCATTTCGCGCGACAGCAAATCAACCAGAAACCCGGCGCCATAGAGGTCTTCCAGATTCACCATGCCCATCGAACCCGAGCACACGATCAGAATGGTCTTGCCCGGATGCCGTTCGAGCACGCGGTCGATCACCGCTGCGCCGTTGAGCAGAGCAGCCGCATAAACGTGATCGGCCTTGGACGACTGGCGCAAGGCCACCGTGCCATTGGTAGTCGAGTAAATCAGCTTGCGTCCGGCGATGTTCTCCTGCATCAGGGCCAGCGGCGTCGGGGAGGCAAATCCCGGCAGGGTTTCCGCATACAGCTCTCCGGCAAGGATATAGCTGCCCTGCGCATGCTTCTGCGCTTCCGCCCGGGCGCCGGCTTCGTCAAGCGTTGGAATGACCTCGGTCGCGCCATTGGCGAGCGCGGTGATGATGGTCGATGTCGCAAACAATACATCGAGCACGATCGCGACCTTGCCTTCGAGGCGCTCATGATCGAGTTCCTCCTTGCGGTAGAGCACATGCACCTTGTGTTTGAACAGCATGGTCACGTCGCGGCACTCCCCGGACTGCGCAAGCGGAACATTCCATAGCCCTGCATCGACATCACCATTTCCCCATGCTGGTTGAACACTTCCCACAAATTATTGACGATGCCGATATCCGGCTTGCTTTTCGACACCCGCGTCTCCAGGGTCGTGCGGTGCGCGCGAATGGTGTCGCCGGGGCGCACCGGTTTGAGCCACTTGAGGTTATCAATGCCGGGCGAGCCCACGCTCACCGATTCAAGCAGGTAGGCATCGCACATCATGCGCATCACCAGCGCGCAGGTGTGCCAGCCACTGGCGATCAATCCGCCGTACATCGACTGCCGCGCCGCCGCTTCATCGACGTGAAACGACTGCGGATCGAATTGCCTGGCGAATTCGAGGATTTCGTCCTTGCTGACCAGCCGGCCGCCGATCTGCTCGACTTCGCCGACCTTGAAATCTTCCCAGTACCTCATGCCAATGCTGATCAGATCGTGGCCGGTCAGATTTTGACCCAGCTTTTTCGCGGCGGCTTGACCTGCGCAACGGCATCGCCCTGCCCCAGGGTTGCAAACCGCGTGCGCTGGGCCGCGGAATTGCCGAACAAAACATCAATGGCGGTCAGCCGCTTGAAATAGTGGCTCACGTTGAGCTCATCGGTCATGCCCATGCCGCCGTGCAACTGCACTGCCTGCTGGCCGATGAAGCGGCCGGCGCGTCCCGCCATTTCCTTGGCCGCGGCGACCGCGCGACGGCGCTCTGCAACGTCAATTGCGTCCACTTTCGATGCGGCGAGCAGAGCAAGCGAGCGCGCCTGCTCCAGCTGGATGAGCATGTCCACCGCACGATGCTGCAAGGCCTGAAATCTTCCGATCGGCTGGCCGAATTGCTGGCGGGTTTTCAGATACTCGACGGTGGCCGCATGCAATGCATCCATGACTCCGACCGCCTCCGCGCACAGGGCGGCCATGGCCCGGTCAAGCACCGTGTCAATGATGGGCATGGCCTGATCGAGCGTGCCGATCACCGACTCCGGCCCCAGTTGCACGCCGGAGAGTTGCAGGTCGAGCGCGCGCGTGCCGTCGAACAAAGGATACTCCTGGCCGCCGAGATTTACCTCGTCAGCTTCGACGACGAACAAGCTGACCCCGCGCGCATCCCCGGTGTTGCCGCTGGTGCGCGCCGAGACGATGAATTTGTC
>JANNTE010000337.1:0-2274 GCA_031403365.1 Betaproteobacteria bacterium
CGCATCTTCAACCCGGTCAGGCTACCGCACCCAAGTTGCTGGAGCAACTGGCGCACATGAAGGGGTCACGGCTGCGCAGAATCTGCGACGGGCCGCATAGCCTCCTGCTACTTTGGTTCCTCATCCAATCTGACGATCCAGTCTTCCATGCCTGGCTTCGATTCCGGGTAGCGCGCCATCACCAGCGGGTCGTGGCCCGGAACAACGTGCCTCGGCGAGCTGGCTAGTTTGCGCAGGGTCTTGAAACCTTCAAGCATGTCGGCGACGTTGTAGACAATGGGGAACGGCCGGTCTTGTTCCATGTGCGCGTAAAAATGCGCGGCGTCGGAAGCCACCACAACCCATCCGCGACGGGTGCGCACGCGCACGGCTTGCAGGCCTTTGGTATGCCCGCCGATGTGGTGAACTTCGATGCCGGGCGCGACCTCGGAGGATCCATCGTGGAATTCCACGCGCTGGTCGTACACGCAACGCACCAAATTGACCACATCGTCAGGCTCGTAGGCGTGGCGCATGGCGTTGTGGCACATGCAGCGGCCGGTGGCAAAATCCATTTCCTTGTCCTGCAGGTGATAGCGCGCATTGGGGAACGACGGAATATTGCCGGCGTGGTCGTAATGCATGTGCGTGATGATCACATCCTTGATCTTCTCCGGCGCAATGCCCAGTGCGCCAAGTCCCGCCGCGACCGGTTTGACAATCTTGCGGTTACGCCGCGCCGCCATGGCCTCATTGAAGCCGGTGTCCACCAGTACCGCGCGCGCGCTGCTCGAGATCAGCCAGACGTAGTAATTGAGCGGCATTTCGATGTTGTGCTCGTCCCCGCCGAGAAAATTCTCCGGCGAGCGGCGCATCAAGCTCGCGTACTTGATGGCGTGGATTTCGTAGGTGTCTTCAGCCATGAATGCTTCTCCCGTGCTTTCTATTTTTTCTCGGCCTTGTCGAACTCCGCAATCGCTTCCTTTGCCACGCGGAAGGCATCCACTCCGGCCGGAATGCCGCAGTAGATCGCCACTTGCAGCAACACTTCGCGGATTTCGGTGCGGGTTACACCGTTGCGCAAAGCGCCGGCGACGTGGAGTTTCAATTCGTGCGGACGGTTGAGCGCGCAGAGCATGGCCAGATTCAGCATGCTGCGGGTTTTTTTCGGAAGTTCTTCGCGGCCCCAGATTTCTCCCCAGCAGTATTCGGTGGTAAGCCGTTGCATCGGCATGTTGAAATCATCGGCAGAAGCGATGGACTTCTCCACGAACTCGGCGCCGAGCACGGACTTGCGGATTTTCAGACCCTTTTCAAACATTGCATCGTTCATTTCCTGTCTCCTGAGGTTGGGTAAAATAATCAAACGAAATCTTTCACTGCGGAAGCGCCACAGCGGTTAGAGCTTCCAGACTATGGTTTTGGCCAAATCGGCGGCGCAAGTGCGTCCTTGGCGGGGTAAATCGTAATCGGCACGCCCTTTTGCCATTGCACGATCAACAGGCTCGCATCCGCGCGCCGGCCATTGTCCTCGAATCGGAGCTTTCCATTTCCGGGAAAGAAATCCGCCGCCTCGCCGCTCAGATTCATTTTACGCAGGGCTTGAGCGACTGCCTCGCGGTCGGCCCTTCCGGCGGCTTCGAGCGCGGCCTTGAAGATCAGGATGTCGCCATAGGTCGTGACAAAATGCTGGGTCGGCCAGGGTTCTCCGGTTTTGGCTTTCACTTCGGCAACGAAATCCTTCTGGGAACTGGTGGTCCAGTCGGCGACGACCGCCATCACGCCTTCCAATTGCTCGATATTCATGTTGGCGCGCAAATCGGGGTCGAGTATCGCAGCGCCGTTGGCGATGGTCGGCAGCCTGCCACGGCCGAGGCCGAATTCATTCATTTTTTCCAGCAACAGCTTGGCATCCGAAATCACCGTGGGCAGCAGGATGAGGATGTAGGGTTTGGCCGAGCGCACTTTCTGGATCAAGGGTGTGGCGTTCGCCAGCGGCGGGGTGAAAGTTTCGTCCACCACCAGCTTCAAGCCGAGTTTCTCGAACTGATGATCGCGCATGGGTTTGACGAAAGACACCGAGGCGGCGGTATTGTCCATGACGATGCCGATGGTCTGCGGTCGCTTGCCGGATGCCTTTTCCGCCATCGCCAGCAGTGCCGGCAGGGAAGCTTCAGCTTGTTGCACACCGGTGGCGGAAGTCTGGAACACGTACTTGAATCCGCGCGCGGTGATCTGGTCAGAATAGGAGAACGTGACCACCGGAAGACGTGCGCGCTCAGTGACTTCGGTTAC
>JANNTE010000338.1:0-1332 GCA_031403365.1 Betaproteobacteria bacterium
AGTTGCTCCGCACGGCGCGCGATTCTCCGCTCGCCGCCAGCGCGTTACACTGGCGTAACTGTCTGGTCTGAATCAACCTTCGGATCACAGGTTTGCGGATAAACTGTAAAGCGACCAAGTCACCCCCTTTATCCGTGGAGACGCCATCTTGCCCGCACAACAACTACTCGACCTGATCGGCAATACTCCGCTGGTTGAGGTCACGCGCATGAATGCCGGCAAGTGCCGTCTGTTCCTTAAGCTGGAATCACAGAATCCCGGCGGTTCGATCAAGGATCGCATCGGGCGCTCCATGATCGAAGCCGCGGAGCGCGACGGCCAGCTCAAGCCCGGCGGCACGATCATCGAGGCCACCGCCGGCAATACCGGGCTGGGGCTGGCGCAGGTGGCGGTGCTGAAGGGCTACAAGCTCATCTTGGTGGTACCGGACAAGATGAGCCGCGAGAAGATTTTTCATCTCAAAGCCATGGGCGCGGAGGTCATACTCACCCGCTCGGACGTGGGCAAGGGGCACCCGGAGTATTACCAGGACATCGCGCAGCGCATCGCGCGCGACACCGGCGCCTTCTTCGTCAACCAGTTCGGCAACCCGGCCAATCCGCTGGCGCACGAAACCACCACCGCACCGGAAATCTGGGCGCAGATGGATCACGATGTGGACGCCGTGGTATGCGGGGTCGGATCGGCCGGCACCATGACCGGGCTGTCGCGCTATTTCGGCCGGGTATCACCGGACACGGAATTGGTGCTGGCTGACCCGGTGGGCTCTGTGCTTGCGGACTATATTCATACTGGAAAATACGGCGAAGCCGGAAGCTGGATCGTGGAAGGCATCGGTGAGGATTTCATTCCGCCAATCGCGGATTTGTCGCGGGTGAAAAAAGCATATTCGATCAGCGATGAGGAGTCCTGCCGCACGGCGCGCGACCTGCTCAGCCGGGAGGGCATTCTGGGAGGGTCGTCCTCGGGCACCCTGATAGCGGCGGCGCTGCGTTACTGCCGGGAGCAGACTACGCCCAAACGGGTGGTAAGTTTCGTCTGCGACAGCGGCAACAAATATTTGTCGAAGGTTTTCAATGACTACTGGCTGATCGACCAGGGTTTTCTCAAGCGGGATTTGTTCGGCGACCTGCGCGACCTGATTGCTCGCCGGCACAATGAACACGCCACTGTCACCGTCGGTCCGGATGACAAGCTGATGACAGCCTACGCGCGCCTGAAGCTCTACGATATTTCGCAGTTGCCGGTGCTCGATGACGGAAAGGTCGTGGGCATTGTGGACGAGTGGGATCTGCTGATGGCCTTGCAGAAGGATCCGGACCACTTCCGCGC
>JANNTE010000339.1:0-4144 GCA_031403365.1 Betaproteobacteria bacterium
CGGGACGGTTCATTCAAGGCTCACGAAACATACTAAAGGATGGCGAACTACTTGGCGACCGGCCCTCTCATGGCATCCGTGCCCGGCCAAGCGGTCCTGAGGCACGGAGTGGCGGTCGTCGAAGCGCCGGGGGCGCGCAAATCTGCCCTGGTCGGAACACCGCAAAAAAACTCAAGGTCTCAAATCTCGTCAATACCGGCATTCCCGCCCATGCTCCATCGCATGTTGCCAAACCAGTCAATACCAGCTATTTGGTGAAGACCTATCGGTAGTTTAAAATGGCTCAGGATGGTCGTGTAGCAAATGATACTTCAATGGCAGGAACGTCAGTACCCTGACAATTTGGGGACAGTATTGCCTGACCGCGAGACAGCGATACTTTGCTCAGCGCGAACTGAATGATGCGTTTCGCAACGCTGCCATGCGTATTGGAAGTATTTCCATCAAGATTGAATACAGGAACACCAGAATCCCGGACCGTCGCTGACTGGATAAAAGAACCTGGCGGCACGATCGCGCCGTTGATCAGGATGTCTGCATCGCGCATTGGAGATTGCCGGCGGAAATTTTAGGGACATGCAATTTACGCAGTTGGGAAATCACATGAAAATGCATCGATTGTTTTCAACACTAGCACTCGTCATTTGCACCGCTCATGCTCTGGTCGTTCATGCGCAAAACGCGCAACCACAGTATTTGATTGGACCCGGTGACAACATCCGTGTGCTTGTGTATCAGAATCCGGACTTAACACTTGAAACTCGCGTTACCGAAGGTGGCACCATCACGTATCCGCTGATCGGAGTCATCAATATCGGGAATATGACAGTATCGGCAGCCGAGCTCGCGATTGCGAATGCGCTCCGAACCGGCGGCTTTATCAAGCAGCCACAGGTCACCATTCTGCCGCTGCAGATTCGCAGCAGCCAGATTTCCGTGCTCGGGCAAGTTGGCGATCCCGGCCGTTATCCAATCGAAACCTTCAATATCCGTATTTCCGAAATGATCGCCATCGCCGGGGGCATCGCCACGACCGGTGCGGACATCGCGATTCTAACCGGCACCCGAAACGGCCAGACCTTTCGCAAGGAAATCGACATTGCCGGGCTGTTCCTTGACAGCCGGATCGAAGACGACATTGTCGTTGCCGGCGGCGACATCATTTATGTGCATAGAATGCCCATGTTCTACATCTACGGCGAAGTCCAAAGCCCCGGCTCATATCGAATCGAGCGCGAAATGACGATCCGCCAGGCACTGGCTCTTGGCGGCGGTCCGACTGCGCGCGGCACCGAGAGACGGCTGACACTGCATCGCCGCAGCAACGATAAGATCATTGAATCGAGTCCTAAGCTGGACAATCTCGTGCGACCCAATGACGTTCTTTACATTGGCGAGAGCCTGTTCTGAGGATTGCCAATGAATCTGCGTCAAATCCTGCTTGCCATCCGATCACGATACAAGATCGCGCTCGTGCTGTTCGCCGTCACTGCGGGGGCGGCGCTGAGCGTAAGTTTCCGGTTGCCGGTGCGTTATACCGCTACCGCATCGGTAATGGTGGATGCCGGACCCAGAGATACGCTTACGGCGATGATCATGCCGCACAACCTGACGACACAGATCGAGATAATTGAAAGTGATCGCGTTTCGCGAAAAGTGATAGAACAGTTGAAGCTCAAGGAAGATCCGGCGGTGAAAGAGGGTTGGCTCAAGGCGACGAACGGCGCAGGCACTTTGGATGCCTGGCTCATCGGTCTCTTGCGCGGAAGCATCAAGATCGAGCGTTCCAGTGACAGCAATATCCTTTTGATATCCAGCAAGGGCGCAGACCCGGACTTTGCCGCGCATACCGCCAATGCGTATGCACAAGCGTACATAGATACGATCGTCGAGATGAAGGTTGAGCCGGCAAAGCAGTACGTTGCTTGGTTCGAAAATCAGGTGAAGGTGCTGGAAAATAATCTTGAACGCGCGCAGACTCAGTTGTCCCAGTACCAGAAAACGCACGGGATCGTCGAAAAAGATGAACGAATGGATGAAGAGGGCGCCAAGTTGCGCGACCTCTCGGCGCAGCTCACGGTAATTCAGGGACAGACCAGCGATTCCCGGAGCAAGCAGATTGCCGGAGACGACACCTTGCCCGATGTAATGCAGAACGCATTGATCTCCGGCTTAAAGACTGACATTGCGCGCCGCGAAGCCAGCCTACAGGAGACCGCGCTGAACCTGGGCCAGAATCACCCGCAGTATCAGCGCATGGCGTCCGAGATTTCAGCACTCAAACGACAACTCGACGTGGAAACCCGCAATGTCGCCCGGAGCTTTTCCTCCGCCAGTTCGGTTGGCCTCAGCAAAGAGGCTGATCTCAAGCGGGCCATTGAAGGCCAGAAGCGAAAACTGATGACACTCAGAAGCGCCCGTGACGGGATGGACGTACTTCAGCGCGATGTAACTGCGGCGGCACAAGCTCTGGATTCCGTAAACGCCCGCTTGAACCAGACAGCTCTCGAGAGCCAGGTGACTGGAGCCAATGTATCGATGCTGACGCCGGCGGTCGCACCGCTTGCACCGTCTTCGCCGAAACCAATGCGTGTTATGGCGATTCTATCGATTGCGCTGGGTATTCTTGTCGGCCTTGGATCGGCGGTCGGGATCGAAATGCTTGATCGGAGAGTTCGCTCGACGGAGGATCTTGCCGAAATGCTGCAGATACCGGTATTGGGCGTCGTAAAGAAGGTAAGAGTGCGCCCCCGCACGCCGCTCATCGGGGTGGCCAGGCCGCGACTGCGCTAGAACTGAATGACATAAGGTGGAAAAAGTCGAGACGATACCAATGGCTGTCCAGACCGCACTTAGCATTGCCGATGAAGATGGGCTAAGCGGCCGTGAGGATCGCATGATCGGGGCGCTCTTTGTGGCTACGGGTCGACTCAGCCGTGAAGATGTGGCGAACATATTGCGTGCGCAAGGTCAACGGCGTTTGCGCTTTGGCGAAATCGCGATCGAACTTGGCCTTCTCACCCGTGCCGAAATCGAATCCGCACTTGCTCACCAGTTCAATTCCCCTTTTCTGGTGCCCGGCGAAAGCAAAATCAGCGAGGCATTGGTTGCAGCTTATGCGTCGTCCGGGGCGGAAGTTGAGGCACTGCGAGCGCTTCGCGGCCAGCTGTTGCTGCGCTGGTTTCACGACTCCGATCACAACGCCCTTGCCTTGGTCAGCGGAGAGCGCCTGGAAGGCCGCAGTTTTATTGCTGCAAATCTTGCCGTGATGTTTTCCCGGCTGGGTAAGCGCACCCTGCTGATCGACGCCGATCTGCGCAATCCGAGTCAGCACCTCGTCTTCGGGATCGAAAATCGCGTCGGACTTTCAGCAGTGCTGTCTGGCCGCGGCGGGCCCGAAACGATTCAGCCAATTTCTGGACTGCCCGATTTATCCGTGTTACCCGCCGGCGCCCTGCCACCCAACCCGGTGGAGCTACTGGCACAGCCGCTGTTTGTAGAACTACTCAACGAACTGCGCCGTGAATTCGACGTAATACTTCTGGATTCCCCCGCCGCGACGGAATGTGCTGATGCACAAACCATCGCAATGCGGGCCGGTGCCGCTCTGATCGTGGTACGCAAGGATGTCACCCGGATGTGGAGAATGCGTGGAGTCTCCGAGACCGTGGTCCAGACCAGCGCCACCGTCCTCGGTACTGTGTTGAACGATTACTGACACTACCTATATTGCTTCTCAATGCAGATTCAGTGTCAATACTGGCTACGCATTGAATGCGTGCCATCATGTATGGCAAATTGAATTGCATCCGTTTATATGTTGCGCAGAATCTGCCGCACGTCGAGTCCCTGCCGCAAAATTCTCCGGCGCCATCAATCTGGCATATCACCTTCTTGTTACTGGTGCATGTTTTCAGCGCGCAGTTCATGGGTGTCCGTAACGAAGTCAGGACGATGCCGGCGCTGAAGCCACGAAGATTGTTCCCGGCAGCCGTGGGAAAGGTCCCTCATGCCTGACGTGCACACTTGAGCCATGCCTGAACATTTCAAGGCGATGGTCGTCATTATGGTTCTGGCCACTGCAGTTTTCGCAATCGCCAAAAAGCCGGCATGTCCAGGCGTCTTCACGGCCGGAGACTTCAAG
>JANNTE010000340.1:0-9172 GCA_031403365.1 Betaproteobacteria bacterium
GCTTGTTGCACACCGGTGGCGGAAGTCTGGAACACGTACTTGAATCCGCGCGCGGTGATCTGGTCAGAATAGGAGAACGTGACCACCGGAAGACGTGCGCGCTCAGTGACTTCGGTTACCGCCAGCGTAAAAGAACTCAGATAAGCCCCGGTGGCGATGACCAGATTGGGCGCATCGGCCACCATGCGCTGCGCGGCGTTCTTGGCTTTTTCAACGCTGTCGCCGGCGTCGAACACCGACAGCTTGAGTTTTGTGCCCCCCATGGACTTGATGCCGCCTTCCCGGTTTACTTTTTCGATGGCCATGTCGGCGGCCATTTTCATCACCTGGCCCTGGCGTGCGTAAGGGCCGGACATCGGTGCGATCAGGCCGACTTCGATGTCCTTGGCGTGGGCCGTTGCCGTGGCGAGCAGCAGTAGTGCGGCTGCGGCGAGTTTTGTTTGCATTAAAAGGCTCCTCTGTATTTTTTGTGAGTGCTAAAAGCTTCCCTCACCCTGCCCTCTGCGCCGCTTCAAGTGTGCCCTTGTCCCGGAGGGAGAGGGTTCAAACTCCCTTCTCCCTCCGGGAGAAGGGCTGGGGATGAGGGAAAACTACGTGGTCATTGTCACATACCCAAATAAGCCTGCCGGATGCGGTCATTGCTTTTCAATTCGTCGTGCGTGCCTTCGAGAACGATGCGTCCGGCTTCGAGCACGTAGCCACGGTCGGCGAAGTGCAGGGCTTCGGCGACGCGCTGCTCCACCAGCAGCACGGTCAGGCCCTCGCCGGAATGTATCGCCACCAGGCGCTCGAAAATTTCATCGGCCGCCGCCGGCGCGAGGCCCATGGAAGGTTCGTCCAGCATCAGGAGTTTCGGCGCCGAGGCCAGCCCGCGCGCAATCGCCAGCATTTGCTGCTGGCCGCCGGAGAGAGATCCGGCCAGCGCCCTGGAACGTTGCGCGAGCAGCGGAAACCAGATGTAGATTTTTTCCAGGCTGGTTTTCCATGCGCGCTGACCGGCTTCGGTATACGCACCCATTTCCAGATTCTCCAGCACGGTGAGTGAAGCGAACACCTGACGGCCTTCCGGGATATGCGCGATGCCCAGATGCGCGCGCGCTGCGGGTGCCACTGCGAGCAAATCGCGCCCATCGAAACGAATCGTACCCGATGCGGGGCGCACGATGCCGGATATGGTCTTGAACAAGGTGGTCTTGCCCGCACCGTTCGGACCGACAATGGCGACGAATTCGCCTGTGCTCACACGCAGCGTGACGGCGTTTAACACCGACACCATGCCGTAGCCTGCGCTGATGGCGTCGATCTCAAGCATTGGCCGTGCGCCAGCGTTTGCCGAGATAGGCATCGATCACGGCGTCATTGCGCGTGATGGTTTCGGGCAGGCCTTCGGCGAGCACTGCGCCTTCGTTCAGGACGACGAAGCGATCCACCAGCCGCACCATGGCCTGCATGGTGTGTTCGATGATGACGATGGTGATGCCTTGCGCCGCCAGGGCGCGCACCACGGCGATGATTTCCTCCACTTCGCCGGCACCCAGCCCGGCCAGCGTTTCATCAAGCAGCAGCAGCCGCGGCCGGCCCGCCAGTGCGCGGCCAATTTCAAGCAGACGTAACTGCCTGTTGCTGAGCGCACCGGCCGGCGTGCGCGCCTGCGCCTGCAGGCCGACCTGGACCAGCGCAGCCCGCGCGAGGTCAAGCGCTGCCGCATCCGAGGCGCCATGCACATAGGCGCCCACCACCACGTTTTCCAGCACGCTCATGCGCCGGAACGGGCGCACCACCTGAAAAGTGCGGCCGACGCCCGCCGCGCAGATTTCATACGGCCGCTGACCGGCGATGCTGCGGCCTTCAAACAAGATGCGTCCGCTGTCGGGGCGGATGAAGCCGTTCAGCAGATTGAACAACGTCGTCTTGCCCGCGCCATTGGGGCCGATGATGCCCAGAATTTCGCCCTGCCTGACTTGCAGGCTGACATCGCGCACGGCTTGCAGGCCGCCGAAGGCTTTCGATACCTGGATGGCCTCGAATACCACGGGGCGGTCGGCATTTCTGATGCGCGCGGGCGCTGTAACTGGCGCAAGCGCTGTGACTGGTGCGGTGCTCGCAGGCGTGGGTGCGGTTTCCTGCACGCGGCGGCGCGCCGCCATGTCCTTCACCTTCCAGTACACGCCTTCGGGCGCGAGCAGAATCACCGCGACAATCGCCACGCCATAGACCACGCCTTGAATGCCGGGAATCACATCGCCCAGTTGTGCATGCAGGATTTCGCTCAAGGGGACGAGCACCAGCGCGCCGATGACCGGCCCCCACAGCGTGCCCACGCCGCCGAACATTGCGACAATCAAGGCCTGCGCCGAGACCAGCATGCCGAACACCGCAGGCGGCGTCACCACCAGCAGCACGACGGCATAGAAACCCCCGGCCGCTCCGGCCAGCGCGCCGCTCAGGGTGATGGCCTTGAGTTTCCAGGAGAGCGTGCGGATACCTGCGGCTTCGGCCGCCGCCTCGTCCTCGCGAATCGCCAGCAGCGACATGCCAAAGCGCGAGCGCTCGACTGCACTGGTGAGCAGCATGGCGGCAACCATAAGCGCGGCCGCCAGCCAGACGTAGACGCGGTGATCCTCGAATTGCATGTAGGCAAACGCCTGCTCGCGGCGCATCGGCAGGGTGAGTTCCTGATAGCCCAGCCACTCGAATACATAGAGTAGTGCCAGCGGATAAGCCAGCATGGCGAGTGCAAAATAATGACCGCGCAGCCGGAAGGTCGGCAGCCCCACGATCACACCGGCCGCTGCGCCCACTACGCCCGCGCATGGAATGCCGAGCCAGGGCGAAAGCCCCCAGTGAATCTGCGCGAGCGCGACGAAATACGCACCCAGACCGAAGAACGCGGCGTGGCCGAAAGAGACGAACCCGCTGTAGCCGCTCAACAGATTCCACGACAAACCCATGACCGCCCACACCGGCACCACGGCGAGAATCAGCAGATAGTAGGAATGCGAAACGAATGTGGCGAGCAAGGCGTAAGCCGCACCGAAGGCCGCGATCAGCAACCATTGGCGGCGCCAGCTGGTTTCCAGCATGGCTTTCAGGTGCGCCGCATGACCGTGCCGAACAGCCCTTGCGGGCGCAGCAGCACGATGACGAGGAAGACGACGAATATTGCCGTGTTCTGCAATTGATTGGGCAGGAACAGCGTGGACATCTGCTGCACCAGCCCGATGGTCAACCCGCCCAGGAAAGCGCCCGCCGTGCTGCCCAGGCCACCGAGCACCACGCCGGCATACATCACAATCACGTACTCCAGGCCGACGTAAGGCTGAAACGAGGTACCGGAGGCGAGCAGCCCGCCGCCAATGGCGGTAATGCCCACACCAAAACCGAAGGCAAGCCGATGACAGCGCGCCACGTCGATGCCCATGTAAGTCGCCGCTTCCGCATTGTCCGCTGCCGCGCGCAAGGCCTTGCCCAGCCGCGATTGGCTCATGAACAGCACGAAGACCGCCACCACCGCCAGCGCAATCAGCGCGGCCAGCGTCTGCCCCTGGTTGACGAAGATTTCGATGCGCTCGCCATACAGCGGCCCAAGGGTCCACGCGCTGGAGGCGAGCGGCGTGGAAATGGAAACGGGCGTGGAGCCAAAAAAATAAAGCCCGCCGTTTTGCAGCACGAGCGCCAGACCAAGCGTGAGGATCAGTTGCGCGTAATGGCCTTCGGATTGCAGCGCACTGCCGCGCATGCCGGTGACCTTGCTGATCAGCAGCCGGTGGGCCAGGATGCCAGCCAGAAAAATGACCGGCCCGGCGAGCAGCGCCGCGATATACGGCCCGAAACTCGAACCGAAGACGGCGTGTATGCCGAGCAGGCCGAAGGCGTAAAACGCCGCGTACATGCCCAGCATCATGAAATCGCCGTGGGCAAAATTGATGACCCGCATGACGCCGAAGATCACGCTTAAGCCCACGCACATCAGGCCGTAGAGAGCGCCGGTGAGCAGGCCGGCGGTGAGCGCCTGCAGGAAATTTTCGGCGAACTGCGTCACGCTCAGGCGTTTCCGCGCAGAAGTCCGCTCAACTCTCCGGCATCTTCGCTTTGCTCCAGCGTATCGATACACGCCTCTATTGCCAGGGCGCGCGCCTGACCCAGCGCCTCCGTGGCGGCAGCGCGAAAGCGCGATTGCACCTCCATCGTCGTGGCATTGACGACATCTTCCAGCCGCAGGCGCCGGGTCGCGCCAGAGCTGTCACGCACCTCCACTTCGCCGCCTTGCCTGCCCGGATAAGCCCGGGTCATGGCGTCGTCGATTTCCAGCCTCGTCAGCTCAAGCAGCCGGTGCAGGCGCGCATCTGTGAGCAGCGTGAAATTTTTCTCCGACACAGCGCCCTCGATCAGCGCGGCGGCGACGTTGTATTGGATGCTCATCTTGGCCTGCAAGACATGCGCGAACGGCCCGACGGAGTCGCAACCCGGATACAGTTTTCCGGCGCGCGGTACGCGAATCGTGATGGCAGCGATGCGCTCAAAGGGAAATTTTCCCTCGCGCGCAATGCCGAGTGCGGCCTGGCTCGCGGTCTGGGCGAAATTACAGGCCGGCACCGGTTTGTGATACACGGACAGGATCTCCGGTGCGGCTTTGAACAAGGCCACTTTCGACGCCGCTTCAGGCTTGCCCAGGGCGGCGAACAAACCCGCCACGCCATCGAGTGCCGAGGGCGAAGCGAAGGCGCCGCTCTCGGCCAGGCGCACCGCACCCAGCGCATTGCGCGCGGCGAAGCCAGCCTGGAAAAACATTTCACTGCCGCCGGTATGCGCCCATTGATTAAAGCCGGCGGTCATGTTGGCGCCCAACGCGATGGCGGTTGTGGTCTGCTCGATGGTCAGTCCAAGCAGGCGTGCCCCCGCAGCGGCAGCGGCGATCGGACCGGTGATGCCAGTCGGGCGGTGGATTTTCGCCACTTCCGCATCCATCAGCGCGCGCCCGATCTGGCCGCCCGCCTCGTAACCGGCGACTGCGGCCGCCAGAAAATCGGCGCCGCTGACCCGCCGGTATTGCGCCAGTGCGAGCAGCGCGGGCAATACCACGATGCCCAGATGACTGATGCTGCCCGAGTGCATGTCTTCCCGCACCAGGCCGTGGCCCATCACGGCGTTGGCGAGCGCGGCATCGCCAAACGCCACGCTGCCCGGTGAGCCGATGATGCTCGCGCCGCTTCCAGTTACAGCCGCGGCCAGTTGTTTCGCCTGCCAGCTCCAGGGCAGATCGCGCGACTCGAAAGCGCAGCCGATGAAATCCATCAGGCAGAGTTTCACCTTGTCTTTCACTTCCACCGGCAGGTCGCGCGCCTGCAAATCGAGCACGGCGCGCGCCATGCGCGCGGCGAGCGGCGCTTGGGCATCGATTGCGGCAGTTTCGATTGCCACGGTGCCAATTGAGGCGGCCCGGGCCAATGTGGTGGTGGAATTCATCGCTTCACTCCTTCAGGCGCGCACCTTCACGCCTGCCCAGGACTCGATCACCCGGCACACGGAGGTGAAATCGGAATTGTCACCATAGCTCGCCTGTGTCACCGCCATCATCTGCCGCACCATCGCGCCGCATACCATGGGCACGCCCATGGCCTCGGCTTCATCGATGCACAGCTTCACGTCCTTGTAAGCCAGGCCGGTGGCAAAACCGAAATCAAAGGTGCCCGGCAAAATCGAGCGCGGGAACTTGTCGAGCGATGCGCTGTTGCGTCCGGTGCCGGAATTGATGACATCAAGCATGACTTTCGGGTCGAGCCCGGCCTTGACGCCCATGACCATGACTTCGGAGGTCATCGCCACCGCCGCCACCGACAGCAGATTATTGGCAAGCTTCATGGTCTGCGCCTGTCCGGCGCCTTCACCCAGATGAAACGGCTTGCCGAAAATCTTGAGCACTGGCTCCAGTTCCGCGTAAATCGCCTGCGGCCCGGACACCATGACTGCCAGCGTGCCTTCGCGCGCTCCCTTGAGTCCGCCGCTGACCGGCGCGTCAATGTAAGCGATGCCCCTGGCGGCAAGCACCTTGTGCACGATGCCCGCCATGCGCGGACCGATGGTGGAAAAATCCACCACGCGCTTCACGCGAGCGCCTTCGAGCACTCCGCCCTTGCCGGTGACGACGGCATTGACGATTTCCGGATTGGGCAGGCTCAGAAAAATCACGTCGGCCTCGCTGGCCACCTGCGCCGCCGACTTGGCCGTATGCGCGCCCAGTTTGCCCAATTCGCCAACCGCCTCGCTGTTGGTGTCGTATATCACCACCTTGTGCCCGGCATTCAGCAGGCGCGTGGTCATCGGCGTACCCATCCTGCCCACGCCAACAAAACCGTGAATTCGATCTGGCATGTATTGTTCTCCGTGCAGAGTCTGACTGTCAGGCAGTGTAACGGCAACGGACGCCGCGAGCGTTCCTGTGGTGGACTATTTCAATATCGCACCGCCGCAAGAGCCGCGACACGGTCACGCACAGTCTCGAGTTCCAGCCCTTCCGGCGCAAGCGGTTCGCCAACATTGAGCCGCACGGTGGGAAACAGCTTCGCGAAAGGCACCGACACTTCGCGGTTGCGTGCGAAGACACTTTTCCACAAGCCGGACAAGGCCATCGGAATCACCGGCACCGGGGTCCGCTCAAGTATGCGCTGCATGCCGGGACGGAAAACGCCGATCTCACCATCGCGCGTGAGCTGTCCTTCTGGAAAAATACACACCAGCTGTCCGTCCTCCAGCGCATGGGCGATGTCCTCGTAAGCCTTGTTCAGCACTTCCGGCGCCTCTTTGTAGCCGGCAATCGGTATCGCCTTCATAGAGCGAAATACGAAATTCACAATCGGCATGCTGAATATGGTGTGGTACATGACGAACCGTATCGGACGGCGGCAGGCCGCCGCGATAACCATTGCATCGGCGAAGCTCTGGTGATTGCAGACCAGCAGCGCCGGCCCATGTTCCGGAATATGCGCCATAGCCCGGGTTTTCAAACGGAAGATCGAGTGAATCAGCATCCAATCGATGAAGCGCAGCAGAAACTCCGGCACCAGGGTGTAGATATAAATTGCCACAATCGCATTCAAGATTCCGGTCAGGAGCAAGAGCTGCGGAATGCTAACTCCGGCGCCCAGAGCCAGCCCCGCGAGCCCCGCCGCCACAACCATAAACAAGGCGTTCAGTATGTTGTTGGCGGCAATCACCCGCGAGCGATGGCTGGATTCGCATCGTGTTTGAACCAGCGCATACAGGGGCACGATGTAAAAGCCGCCAAACACGCCAATCAGAAACAAGTCGAGCGCGATGCGCCATGTGCCGGGCTGGGCAATAAATGCCCCCGCGCCAAGGCCGGTTTCCGCAACACTACCGGGCGTGGCGAAAAACAAATCCACTGCGAACAGCGTCAGGCCGATGGAACCAAAAGGCACCAGGCCGATTTCCACTTTGTGGCCTGACAGGCGTTCACACAACAGCGATCCGGCGGCGACGCCAATCGAGAACAGGGCGAGCAGCAGTGTGACAACATGCTCGTTGCCGCCGAGTACGATCTTGCTGTAATTCGGAAATTGCGACAGGAACAGCGCGCCGTAGAACCAGAACCAGGAAATTCCGAGCAGCGACAGGAATACCGGGCGATCCTGGCGCGCGAACTTCAGATTGGCCCAGGTCTCGCTCAGCGGATTCCAGTTGAAGGCGAGCGATGGCGCAGCTGACGGTGCTTTCGGGATCGCCAGACTGGCCGCCAGTCCGAAAATCGCGACCAGCAGCACGACAACGCTGACCCAGATCTCGCCACTATCGAGTGCCACCAGAACGCCGGCAACCAGCGTGCCCGCCAGAATGGCAACGAAGGTGCCCATTTCCACCAGGCCGTTCCCCCCGACGATTTCCGAAGGCATGAGCGCTTGCGGAAGGATCGCGTACTTTACCGGTCCGAAAAACGTGGAGTGAAGCCCTAGCAGGAACAGCGCAGCAAACAGCAGCGGCAGGTTCTTCAATATCAACCCGGCGCTGGCGATGAGCATGATGCCGATCTCGGCCGCCTTGATCACACGGATGATCATGGCCTTGTCGAACTTGTCGGCAACCTGACCGGCGCTGGCGGAGAACAACACGAAGGGCAGAATAAACAGGCCTGCCGCCGCGTTGGTCAGCAGACTTGAATCCCAACTGGAATACTCCGCGGCGTGATACGCCACGAGAATGACGAGCGCGTTCTTGAAGACGTTATCGTTGAACGCTCCCGCCAGTTGCGTGAGAAAGAAGGGCCCGAATCGGCGTTCGACGAGCAGACTGAACTGGCTCTTGTCTTCCATGACTTTGTGCGTTTCCACGACGCCTTTAGTCCGACACGGCAACCAGCCTGTTTAACGCTCACACTCAATGCAAATGCAGCCCGGTGAGCCTCCATGCCTCAGGGGCACGCCGGGTCCGGATGCTTGCGCGCTGCGCATGGTCCCCGCGATTCGCCGGCGATGACCGCATTGCGTCATATCGAGATCCGAGGTGACTAATTGCGCCGGTCCGGGTTGTTGAACCTTCGTCAGCATGAATCGACGACTTTCAGACATCATTCATTTTTCCTCATTCCAGACAGGATCTCCGGGCCATCTTGCGGATGTCATTTATTCAACACCATCGGCTGGCATATGCCTTGCGACATGAAGGATGCGCCCTGGGGATCGTCGAGGAAAGGGAGGTCGGGTGTCTCTGACGACCGGCTCGCGTGATCCCCAAGGCGCTTCTTTTTTGGATAGCTCCTGCACAAGAAACGACGGTATATGGCCGCCGCCGTTGCGGTCCGACGCGATTACCGATCAGGCGATGGTCACCTGCTTCGAAAGATAGACGTCCTGGATTGCATTGAGAATCGCGATGCCTTCCTTCATCGGCCGCTGGAACGCCTTTCGACCGGAGATGAGTCCCATGCCGCCGGCGCGCTTGTTGATGACCGCCGTGCGCACGGCTTCGGCGAGGTCATTCTCTCCGGATGCGCCACCGGAATTGATCAGCCCGGACCGCCCCATGTAGCAGTTGGCCACCTGGTAGCGCGTGAGATCGATGGGATGATCGGTAGCGAGTTCGGTGTACATGCGCTTGTCCACTTTTCCGTAGGGATTTTCCTTGCTGCTGATGGCGTTGTAGCCGCCATTATTCTCGG
>JANNTE010000341.1:0-16863 GCA_031403365.1 Betaproteobacteria bacterium
GCGCTGATCGAGAAGGACAAGGCTGGCAAGATCGGTTAATTAGTCGCGCCTCGCTTTACCGATCCCGCGCTCCTTCCAAGCGCCGATCGAATCACCGGCCTTGATGCCCGCGCGACACCGTAGGCTGGGGTGAGATACGAACCCCGGCACGAGCCAGGGTGAGCGCCGGGGTCACAAGTCCACGCCAGACTGCAGTGAGCCCGGATTCGGATTCAGGGCGATGGCCGGCTGCGGTACCAGTCGAGTGTCTGTCGAATAGCCTCGTCCAGCGGCGTTGCCTTGACGGCGAACGCGGTTTCAAAACGTCGCGAATCCATGACGAAGTCGCGCTCCACCTGATAGAGCATTTCGTGCAGCTCACGCAGGTTGGCGTTGAAGTTCCCGAGCACCGTGACAACAAATCGCGGCAGAGCGCTCATTCTGGCCGGTTTGCCCAGCGCGGCGTAAATGCGTTCAACAAACGCGCGCGTCGTCGTGGCGGAAGCGCTGGGTACATGCCAGGATTTGCCAAGCGCCTCATTGCGCTCGCCCAGGGTAACCAGTGCCTTGCCGAAGTCGTCAATGAAAGTGTAAGAGTGCAGCCGGTCGGGCTGGCCCAGGATTTGTGCCGGCTTGCCTTGCAGCGCGCGCCCGAACACGCGGCTGCCGACCATGCCGGCCTCAGTGACGAAGGGGCCGAAAAAATCAGATCCGCGCGCGATGGCCACCGGCACCCTGCCGCTGGCGTGGGCGTGCAACAACGATTGCGCCACTGCGACACGGATTCGGCCTTTTTTCGTGGTCGCGCTCAACGGCAGATCCTCGGTCATGGGCTGGTCCACCGCGCCATAGGCGTAAAGATTGTCGGCGTAAACCAGTTTTGCGCCCGCACTGGCGGCACCATCGACGATGCCTGCTGCGATCGCCGGAAATTCGGTCCAGCGCGGGTACGGCAGACCCACGCAGTGGTAGACCACGGCGGCGCCTTCGCAGACTTCTCGCGCCTGCATGGGAACAGCGGCGTCGATGCCGCCCAGCTGGGTCTGGGCGTCCTTCTCGAAGCGCAAGCGACCGGAGCGATTGACCATACGCACGTTCCGGCCTTGACGACGCAACTCGCGCATCACCGAAAGCCCCAGCGGGCCGGTGCCAAATACAACGTGCCAGTCATTCACAACGTATGCACGGGGATCAGGTCATTCTTGTCCAGCGCCTGGCCAAGCGTATTGCGCAGGGGGCGCCCGAACGCCGGCGCATGGATTTCGAATACATCGCCAGCCTGGGTTTCTATTTTTTTGGTGAAGCTGCCGGTGGCTGCGCCGAAAAAGTGCACGTGCACGTCGCCTGGCTGGCGGAAGTCGCGATACTTGAAGTGGTGATGTTCCAGATTGCCGATGGAATGGCACATGTTGTTTTCACCCGACAGCCAGTCTTCAGCCCAGATTTCCTGTCCTTCCCGCAGCAAACGGGCGCGCCCGGAAACAGACTGTGGCAATTCGCCGATCAATAATTCGGGCCCGAAAGAACACTGGCGCAATTTCGAATGCGCCAGGTACAGGTAGTTCTGCCGCTCCATGACGTGGTCCGAATACTCGTTGCCCAGCGCAAATCCAACCCGCAGCACTTCGCCCCGGCCGCTGATGACGTACAAGCCCACAATTTCCACCTCGTCACCGCCATCGAGAGCGTACGGAGGCAATTCGAGCGCACCACCTGGCGGGACTGCGCAGCGACCGTCGCCCTTGTAGAACCATTCCGGAGCAGCGCCGATTTTTCCGCCGGCGGGCTTTCCACCTTCGACACCCCATTTGAACATCTTCATCGAATCGGTCAGTTCGGATTCGTCTTTCTGCAGTTTCGCATGCATGGAGTCGCGCGCGGCCGCGCTGCCCAGATGCGACAAGCCGGTGCCGGTGATCAGGCAGTGATAGGGGTCGGGATGAGTCAGCGGCGGCAGCACGCGGTGATCCGTGACTACATCGTCGTAATCCACGGTGAGCATACCGATCCGGGACAGTGCCTCGCTTTCCAGGGATTGACCCGCGCGCGCCGCAGCCAGCGCCAGCTCGTAGGTGCTGTTTACGCCAAAGAGCACCTGCAGGACGTTACCGTCCTCTCCCACTGCACCAACCGCCTGCGCGCCCTTGCGATCGATAAACTGAACCAGTCTCATGTTTACTCCCTTGGTTTGAAATATTTGAGCGCGATGTTACGTTACTCGGCCAGCCTGTGTCGCGCCGGCGTTGCCGCCAGCCTGGCGCCTGTCTATACTGAATCGATCCGAAGGGGGCGGGAAAATGAAACTGACGGCAAACGGCATCCGGATCAATTACACGATCGAAGGCGACGGCCCATGGGTGGTGATGAGCCATTCGCTCGCCTGCGATCTGTCCATGTGGGACGAGCAGGCCGGGTTGTTTCAGAAAAAATTCCGGGTGCTGCGATTTGATACCCGTGGTCATGGTGCAAGCGATGCGCCGCAGGGCGCCTATACCCTCGATATGCTGACGCAGGATCTGCTCGGATTGCTCGACGGCCTCAAGATCGAAAATCCGCATTTCGTCGGATTGTCCATGGGCGGCATGATTGGCCAGACCTTCGCGCTCAGGCACCCGGGGCGCCTGCGCAGTCTGGTGTTGTGCGACACCTCGAGCCGTATTCCACCGGAGGCCGCAGCGGTATGGGAAAGCCGCATCAAGACCGCAAGCGAGCAGGGAATGGAACCGCTGGTCGAACCAACGCTCAAGCGCTGGTTTACCGAACCGTTCTATGCTGCCAACCCGGCGATGATGGCGCGCGTGGGCAAACTGATTCGCACAACGCCGGTGGCGGGCTACGCCGGCTGCTGCCACGCGATACGCAGACTCGATCTCACCGCCAGGCTGGGCGCGATTGGCTGCCCGGTCCAGGTTGTGGTCGGCGAGCAGGACGTGGGCACTCCGGTTGAGATGTCGCGGACCATCAGCAACGCGATTCCCGGTTCGGAGCTGGTGATTATTCCGTCTGCCTCGCATCTATCCAATCTGGAGCAGCCCGAGGCTTTCAACCGGGCGGTGGGCAGTTTCCTCGATCGCCAGCGAGATTCGTCCTGACCCCGGGCTATCCCAGCGCAAGAATTTCGCTCTTGCGCCGGCTGGTGCTCAAGTGCCGCAGCAGCATCTGGCGGGTGGCGGCATCAATCGCGGCTTCAGTGCGCGTGTGCAAGATTTCTTCCACATCCGCGCTGGTGGTTGCACTGCCCAGGTAGCGCCAGTGATTCAGAACGTGGACTTCGGTGTGGCCGGTCGTGGCATCGTATTCGCGCACCCCAATCGGGCCACGAAAGGGCCAGTCGAGCTGGCGCTGAGCCCAGGCGCCCTCGTCTGACCTTGGCTTGCTGTTATGCAGTGGCTGCAACTGCTGCAGCCAGCGCCGGTGGCGTATCTGCATGCCGAGTTCTCCGGCACATGCGTCCCATTCCACGCGCGCGATTTCGGTGCGCGCCCGCCACGCCGGGACCTTGCCGCCGCTGAAATGCGACAACACGCGTTCGCGCAGATTCAGGCTTTTGCCGACGTGCAAGGCGAGGCCGCTCTGCGAGAAAAACGCGTATACCCCGGGCGCCCTTGGCAGGAGGTCGGGCAGATCGGCGGGCAGGCCGGGCGGAAATTGCAGTTTCTTCAACTGCACTGCAACGGCTGCGTCGATTTGAGCGGGATCGAGATCGCGGTATATGCGCTGCGTGAAATCCCACAACACGCGCGCATCGGCGAGCGCGCGATGCCGGTTGTCGCAGGCGATGCCGTGGCGCGCAATGAGCTGATCCAGACCGTGGCGCTTCTCATGCGGATACAGGCGGCGCGACAGGCGCACCGTGCACAACACATCCGGCGCGTAGTTCAACCCGGCGCGGCGGAATTCGTTTTGCAGAAATCCGAGGTCAAAGCGCGCGTTATGCGCCACCAGCGTCTTTCCGGCCAGGCGCCGGTGCAGTTCCCCCGCCAGTTCCACGAAGGAGGGCGCATTGGCCACCATGGCGTCGCTGATGCCGGTCAGGGATTCAATAAAGGTCGAAATCGGCTGCTGCGGATTAACCAGGGAACTCCATTCGCCGATGAGTTGTCCCTGGTCAACTTCGACCAGCCCGATTTCAGTGATGCGATCCGCTTGGGCGGTGGCACCGGTGGTTTCCAGATCCAGAAATATCAGCGCGCGCTTGAGCATTAACGGGATCGGTGGTTGGGCAGTCGCGCGATACCAAAGCAATTGGAAATGCCAAAGTCTTTTGCAGCGCGCTCACTTTCCGTACCTTGATCATCCCCTCTGTATAATCGACGCAGGCCATTATCCGGGAAACCCCATGTCTTCATTGCGTCATTTGTTGTTGTTGTTGCTGCTGCTGCTTGGCGCATCCCCTTCTTTTTCCCATACCGAAGGCGAAGATGCGGTGGTTGCCGAAACCATCGACTGCGATCATCCGCCCGCCCATCTGAAAAAATCCTTGCCCGGGACATTTGCCGGCATCGCCACCATCGTGTGCACTCCCGCGACCCAGCACATCTATGCGGACAAATCCTGGACTTGGCGTTTTCCGGGCAGCTATTTCGATGTTCCGTCGATTCCAGCTTTTTCGCCTGCGCTGTCGCGCAGTGAACCGACAGGGCGTTTCTTTACCGGATTTGAAATCTCGGAACTTGACGCCTCGGAGTTGGCTGAAAAACACAAGTGGTTCGCCAGTAACGTGGTCACCTATCCCGTTTCAGACGTTCCGGCGAAAATACTGAAGCTGGTGGCAACTAACGATCTTGGCCACAGCCTTGAGGCGTACTTTGGTTTTCGAACCGATCAGGAAGGCTGGGTCATGCTTTGTGCGCCGGAATGTGCGCCGGAGTACCTTTTCCTGATGCGAAAGCGCAACTGAGACGAGAGATTCCCTATGCGACTCGATACGCATTCCGTATTGCCTGCCGATGCCGACTGCGCCACGCTGATCGGGCGCGCCTGGGTGCCCGGACCACTGGCCGGACCGAGTCCGGTGCTCATCGCCGATGCGTGGGTCTGGGATCTGGCGCGCGTCGCACCGACGGTCAGTGCCTTGCTCAACTGCAAGGATCCGGTCCAGCTCGCAACGGATGCGATGGCAAGCGGCTGGGCAAAACCTCTTGGCGCGATCGGCGACCTCGTCGCCAATACCCATGCCGACCGGCGCGACCCGGCCAGGGCGTATCTGCTCGCGCCCTGTGATCTGCAGGCGGTGCGCGCCTGTGGCGTGACCTTCGTATCGAGCATGATCGAGCGCGTCATCGAAGAACACGCCAAGGGCGACCAGAACAAGGCGGCTGAGATTCGCCGTTCCATTGGCGCGGAGATCGGCACAGAACTCAAGGCCATCAAGCCCGGATCTCCCGAGGCGCAGCGCGTCAAGCAATCGCTCATCAAGCGCGATCTCTGGTCGCAATATCTGGAAGTGGGCATCGGTCCGGACGCCGAAGTCTTCAACAAGGCGCAGCCTCTGTCGGCAGTCGGCGTTGGCGCCGAAATCGGCATTCGCGCGGATTCGTCCTGGAACAATCCCGAACCCGAAGTCGTACTGGCCATCAATCGCGCTGGAAGGATTGTCGGCGCCGCGCTTGGCAATGATGTCAACTTGCGGGATTTCGAAGGCCGCAGTGCGCTGTTGCTGGGCAAGGCCAAGGACAACAATGCGAGTTGCGCAATCGGCCCGTTCATTCGTTTGTTTGACGGCGACTACAGCCTCGACGACTTGCGCAAGACTCACATCCGCATTGAGATTGCCGGCGCGGAGGGCTACCGGCTTACCGGCGAAAGTCATCTCGCCAATATCAGCCGCGATCCGCTCGACCTTGCCGAGCAGGCGGTGAATCGCACGCACCAATATCCGGATGGGACCATGCTGTTTCTCGGCACCCAGTTTGCGCCGGTGCAGGACCGTGACGAACCCGGCAAGGGCTTCACGCACAAGCTTGGCGATGTCGTCTCGATTCACGCCGACGCCTTGGGCACGCTGGTGAATCGGGTGAATCATTGCGACAAGGTGGCGCCGTGGACTTACGGCATCGGCGACTTGATGCGCAATCTCGCCCAGCGCGGGCTGGTCTGACTTCAGGGCAGTCGATTTTCCTCCCGGCCGCGATGACGTTGCGCGCCGGATGCACGCCCGCAATCCGTGTGCCGCCCGAGTTCTTGAATCTCCAAAGACTCTGACCTGTTCCGGTTAGCTGCAAAACGCAGCCGCGTCCCCGGCAGGCAAGGGCGTTTCCATCCTAAAAAGAGTGATCAAAATCAGAGCGTTGACCCCGTTTCTTGGGGTCACATGGCCTGTTTTCGCGCAATTACCAGAAAAAGTTCTTGACGGGTTTCTTCAAAAATGGGAAAGTATTCCCACGAAATAGCTCCATAAAGGCGAGGAGACGACGAAATGTTTCAAGAACTGGGTGAAAAATCCCAAATAGAGGGTAAAGGTACGGAATCGGGCACGGCAGGCGGGGCTCTGATGGCGGCCGTCGCCGCAATACTGAGAGCGCTGGCGCGTGTGCTGCTCCGGCATGGCATGTCCTACCAGGCCTTTGCCGATCTGGCCAAGCGCGCATACATCCAAACCGCGGCCGAGGAGTTCGGCATTCCCGGGCGCAAGGTTTCCAGCTCACGCATCGCGGTTCTGACCGGACTGACCCGCAAAGACATCCAGAAGCTTCACGAAAGCGCCAGTGCGCCCGACTCGGAAGCTCTGGAGCGCTACAACCGCGCGGCGCGCGTGGTATCGGGATGGATCAGGGACCCGGACTTCGCCGACGGCGCGGGCAATCCGCTTGCGCTGGCCATGGAGGGCACCAAGGCCACGTTCGCGGATCTGGTTCGCCGCCACAGTGGCGACATGCCGCCGCGCGCGATCCTGGATGAACTGCTGCATGTGGGCACGGTGGAACGGCTGGCGGACGGGCGCGTCAGTCTTCTGGCGCGCGCCTACATCCCGCGCGCCAGCGACAACGACAAACTCGCCATCCTTGGCGCGGACGTTTCCGATCTGGTCAAGACCATCGATCACAACCTGACCGAAGTCAATCAGCCGCGGTTTCAGCGCAAGTTGATGTACGACAACCTGCCACGCGAAGCCGTCGGTAAATTTCGTGAATTGAGCGCCGCACGCGCGCAAGGCCTGATGGAGTACCTGGATAGCTGGCTTTCCCAGCACGACCGTGACATCAATCCAGCCGCAGAAGGCACCGGCCGCATGCGCGCCGGCCTTGGAATTTTTTATTTTGAAGATGACCTCGAAACTCGAGGAGAGGAGAAAAAATCATGAGCAAGCATGTGAAAGTAGTATTCCTGGCTGCGGCGCTGTTATTCCTTGGTGCCTGCGGCGGGGGGGGCGGCGGCCAGGTCGCGGACACCGGCGGTATGGGTGGCACCGGCGTTCAGGTCGTGTCCAACGGCGTGATGACCAGGGGCAGCGTCATCGTCAACGGCGTGCGCTACGAAGACACCACGGCCAGTATCTCGATTGACGATACGCCCAAGATCGCGGCGAATCTGCAAGACGGCATGGTGGTCAGCGTGCGCGGAACCGCGAGCGGCAGCAGCGGAACGGCGCAAAGCGTTGTGGCGCAAAGCGAGGTGCGCGGACTCGTAACGGCCGTCTTCGACAACGAGAATCCACCGCGCATTGTGGTGCTTGGGCAAAACGTGCTGATCGACGATCAGACAGTACGCAGTCCCGCCAATTTGCAAATCGGTGTTGACCTGATTGTTGACACCCTTGTAGAAGTGCATGGACTGCGTGATTCGGTTGGCAATATCCGCGCAACCCGGGTTGAAGCCGATATCGGCCTGATGGGTGGGGACGACACAGTGGATGAAATTCGTGGTGTGGTTACGAACCGGGAAGATGCGACGCCTGCCTTGTTTCATGTGGGCACGCAGGAGGTCGCGTTTGCGGGAGCCACACCTGATTTTAATGATGGAAGTATCGTCGAGGTACATTGCGACGTTCGACCCATTTGCATTGTTGCCGGTGTATTCCAGGCTTCCCGCATCGAAGTTGAAGATTTCAGCGGTCCGCCTGGGACGTCCGGAGTGCGCTTCGAAGCCGAAGGACTGATTTCGGGCTTCACCCTGCACCCTGGCGTCTTCTTTGTTGCGGGAATTTCCGTCACGACGACACCTTCGACGCGATTCGAAGGTGGTCTCGCGGACGATCTGCTCAACAATATCAAAGTCGAGGCCGAAGGCACTTGGAACGGATCGACACTGTTGGCGAACAAGATCGAATTCAAGCGCTCGGTGATCCGCGTGCAAGGTGTCGTTACGGCACAGGATGCGGGCACGGGCACGTTCACCTTGAGCGTGGTTTCCGGGATCATCAGTGTCAACTTCGAAACCGATCGCTTCACCGACGCTGATGCCGCGCTGCCGGCCAACGGATCGCCAACCTGCGTGCAGGTTCGCGGTCAGCGCAAACAGCGCAATCCGGGAGATCCTGTAGTGGTAATCGCCGGTGAAATCCGTGTTGCTGGGTGCAGCGGCGGTGGCAATCGCCGGCTACTGCAAGCTCCAGTCGAATCGGAAGTTCCGGAGGAATTCATCACTCTGCTTGGACATACGATCAATGTGAGCGCCCCGCAGGATACCCCGCCGTATGCGGATCTCATCGGCAATCCGATGACTCGATCGGCGTTTTTCTCGGCCGTGACCGCTGCCGATTCCGGACCGCCGTCGGTCGCGGGTACGTTGGTGAAAATCAACTTCGTTGATGCGAACAGCGTCGACGTGGATCAAGTCGAGCTCGAAGACTGACTCCCTCCCTTGTCAGTCTTTTACGCCGCCCTCCGGGGCGGCGTTTTTTTGTCATGACCCGGCATCCAGAAAATTCCAATAGGTCGAGCAGCGCCGGTGAAGAGTGCGATGCGACAGGCCACCTGGGCGCCGTCCCGGCTGCGCTGCCGGGCAACTCAGGCCGCCGCCACCGAAGCGGCGATCGCGTCGAGGAAATGCTCGATGGTCAGGATACCCGTTGGCGCTTCGCGCACCAGTCTGACCAGATCAACTTCGCCGTACGTATGTGCGATCCGGTTGCGCAGCGCCGCGATCTGCCCCATGGCCGCCGCGAGTTCCTTGTCGAGCAGGCCTGCGTCGGCCAGGATTTCGAAGGATTCCCGTTGCGAAGCGGGCACGCCCAGTCCGCGCGCCGCGATCAGATGAGCGGCCAGATCGATCGCATCCTGAATCAAGAGGAACAATCCGAAGCAAATGTAGGCTTCAAGACGTTCGTCATTCAGGATGTCGGCCGCCGAGGCCGGCAGGGCGGCGCGCAGTTTCTCGATACGGGCCCGGCTCGCGAGAAGCTTTTTGATGAGCAACTCACCCATGGCGCGCCTGCGCGAGCAAGCGGCGGCGGGCGCCGGCCACGCACAGATCCAGGGTGGGTTTGAAGTCCAGGTAGCGCACGATCGCTTCGGCGCGAAAGCGCGCCCAGGCATCCGGTTCGCACTCGTAAAGCGAAATGCCGTCGCGGGCAATTTCGTAGCGCAGGAGTTCAGGAGCCAAGTCGAGCTCGACCACATGGGGTTCCCGTGCGCACAGCCGGGCGAGTTCCGCGCCGATGTGCAAGGCTTGCCAGAATTCGGCGCCCAGAACGCCGATATCCACGTCGCTCGATGCCGACGCGCGCCCGCGCGCCATCGAACCGAACACCACGATCAGCCGGACGTTTGCTGCTTCGCGCCCAAGGCGCGCGGCGCAGGTGCGAAGCCCGGAGAGCGGCAAATCGGTGTCGGCTTTCATGCGCGGATGATACTCCAGCCGACTCCGCGCAGCGGTGATGTTCGCACCGGTTATGTTCGCAGCGAAGCCGGGAAGCTGGCGGGCCAGATCAAGCGCCTGTTTGAGCAAGCGTCTGGTTGATCAAGCGTCTGGTTGATCAAGCGTCTGGCTGAGCAAGCGCCTGGTTGCTAAACCGCGTCCATGAATTGCGCCATGCGCGCGCGCATCGGCGCATCGGGCAGTTTACCGATGCCGGCCGCCATGTTGTCCACCAGATGTTTCGGTTTTCCAGTGGCCGGAATGACGCAGGTCACCGCCGGATGGCCGAGAATGTACTTCAGAAAAAACTGCGCCCAGGATGCGCAGTCGAATTCCGCCGCCCAGGCCGGCATGTCTTTTCCCTTTACACGGGAGAACAAGCTCGCCTGCGCGAACGGGCGATTGACGATGACCGCGATGCCCAGGTCGCGCGCCAGCGGCAGGATGCGCTCTTCGACCTCGCGCTCCGCTATTGAATAATTGAACTGCACGAAATCGAATTCCTTCATCTTCATCAGGCGTTCCAGCTCGGCATAGGCGCCGGAATGGTAATGCGTGATGCCGGTGTGGCGGATGCGCCCGGCGGACTTCCATTGCCTGAGGGTCTTGAGGTGCGTCTGCCAGTCCTGCAGGTTGTGAATCTGCATCAGATCCATGCGCGCGACTTGCATGCGGCGCAGGGATTCTTCCATTTGGCGGAGGCCGGCTTCGTGCCCGCTGGTCCACACCTTGGTGGCCATGAACAATTTCTGGGTGACTGCAAGCTCGGTTGCGAGTTCGCCGAGCGCGGATTCGGAGCGTCCGTACATCGGGGAACTGTCGACCAGCTTGCCGCCATGCTGCGCGAACAGGCGCAACACGTCCTTTACCGGTTCGCGCTCGGCTGCGCTCGTGCCGATGTCGAAGCTTTGATACGTGCCCAGTCCGATGACCGGCAACAGTTCGCCGCTCGCCGGAATCGGGCGCTCGATCATCGCGGCAGACGCAGATTCAGCGTACAGCCGGCTCGCCATCGGGAGCAATATCGTCGGCACGGCGAGTGCCTGCAACAACTGGCGGCGCCGTGGCTGAAACTGCGGTTTGTGCGGACGGATCATCGGTTCTCCTTCTGCGTTCGCTTCGGCTGCGCAGGTATTCCTGGTTGTATCCGAGCCACCAGCCCATGCCGGCCCACAACGCGGCGATCGGGACGGCGGCAAAGGCGATACCGGCGAATCCCAGACCGACCATTCTGAGGCCTTCGAACATCCAGCCGCTCAAGGCGTCGCCGCCACGAAATACCGCGGTGTCGATGAAATTCTTCGCCTTGTACTTTTCTTCCCGGCTCAATACGGTAAACAACACTTCCCTTGCCGGCCGCGTAATCGCGTATTCACCGGCACGGCGGATGACCTGAAATACGACCAGCGCCGCGAGCGTGGGCATCAATCCGATGGTGATGAAGCCCGCCACCGCGGCCACCGGCAGGATGCTGAGCACCAGCCCGACGCCGAAACGGCCGATCAGCCTGCTGACGACGAATAACTGGCAGAAAAACGTCAGAGCATTGACCACGAAATCGATTTTTGCAAACAACGCGGTCCGCTCGCCGGAATCGGGCACTTCGATGGCGATGATGTGGGCTTGATGGAAATACAGGAAAGTGCCCAGTACCGTGCCCATCGCGACGTAGATGCAGATGCCAAGTAAATAGGGCGACTTGAGTACCAGAACGACCCCGCCAAACATGCTCCCGCCGATCGCCTGTTCGGGCTTGTCCGGCAACAAGGGGTGCGCCGGATGGCGCCGCGACCAGCCGGCCAGGCGATAAATGCAGAGCACCGCGGCACACAGCATCACCGCGGACAGCGGCAACAATTGTGCAGGACCGATTTCCGCAGCCAGCCAGGCAACGATGAGCGGACCGGCCAGTGCTCCGGTGCTGCCGCCGGCGGCGATGAATCCAAACAGCCGGCGCGCCTGCTCATTGCGGAACACGTCGGCCATGAAACTCCAGAACACCGAAACCACGAACAGATTGAACACGCTGACCCAGATGAAAAAGGCCTGTGCGGTAAACCGTGGTGCGATGCCCGATTCAAGCAGCACATGGAACACCAGCAGATTGGCAATGAAAAACAGATAGACCATCGGCAGCAAGGCGAAGCGCGAAAAGCGCGATGACACCCAACCGAACAGCGGTACTGCCGCCACCATGGCGAGGAAGGTCCCGGTAAACAGCCAGGGCAGGAATTCGATTCCGCCCTGGATGCCCATTTCGTCGCGCACCGGCCGGATGATGTAGTACCCGCACAACAGGCAGAAAAAATACAGAAACGACCACAGCATGGCCGCAATTTCCTCACGGCGCACCGGCACCACGTACCCGAGAAGCCGATGAGCGATGGATGCAATCACGGGCCGGTCCGTGTCATCGGCGCCTGGCGCGAGTGCGAGCGCGCCCGGCGGCGCGGACCGCGCTGCGGTGCTGTTGTGCGTGTTCGGTTTCGCATGGTTCTCGCGTATCATCCAGGGTAGTTTGTGGCAGCCATTACTCTACAGGGAAATCAGTTGGCAACGGCTGCGGTCATTATCGCGTTGCCGCCGATGCTTCGGGTTGAATCCATGCCGGTTTCATTGAACGACGTTCGCGCCGCCGCGCGCGCCATTGCCGGCGCGGTGCGCAATACCGCCTGCATGCACTCGCGCACCCTGTCGGAACTCACCGGCGCGCAGGTCTATCTCAAGTTCGAAAATCACCAGTTCACCGCGGCGTTCAAGGAGCGCGGCGCGCTCAACAAGCTTCTAAGCCTCGATGGGGCGCAGCGGAATGCGGGCGTAATCGCGGTGTCGGCCGGCAATCACGCCCAGGGCGTGGCCTGGCATGCAAGTCGATTGGGCATACCTGCCGTGATTGTCATGCCGCGCTTTACCCCGCACGTAAAAGTCGAGCACACGCGCGCATTCGGTGCCGAAGTCATTCTCCATGGCGAGAATTTCGACGAAGCCAAGGCGCACGCGCTGCGCGTCATGGCGCAACGCCGCCTGACCCTCGTGCACCCGTATGACGACGAGAAGGTCATTGCCGGGCAGGGAACGATTGCACTGGAAATGCTCGACGCTTATCCGGACCTTGAGGTGCTGCTGGTGCCCGTGGGCGGCGGCGGCATGCTCGCCGGCATGGCGAGCGCGGCCCGGGAGATGAAGCCCGGCATAAGTCTGATCGGCGTGCAGACCAGGCGCTTTCCATCCATGCACGCGGCGCTCAAAGGACTCGAGCCCGGGTTCGGCGGCAACACCATTGCCGACGGCATCGCGGTGCGGGAGCCGGGAAAATTGACGCTCGAGATCATTCGCGCCCTGGTGGACGACATCGTGCTGGTGGACGAAGGCGATATCGAGGAAGCGATGCTGCTGTTGCTCGAAATCGAGAAGACTGTCGTTGAAGGCGCCGGAGCCGTTGCTTTGGCCGGACTGATGTGCAACCGCGAGCGCTTCGCGGGAATGAAAGTCGGTCTGGTGCTGTGCGGCGGCAATATCGATCCGCTGATGCTGGCCGACATCATCGAACGCGGCATGGTGCGCAGTGGCCGCCTCACGCGCTTGCGGGTCCAGTTACGCGATCTGCCCGGCTCGCTGGCGGAAGTTACCGCGACCCTGGCCGAGGCCAACGCCAACATCGAGGAAGTTCATCACGAACGCGCCTTCACGCATCTGCCGGTGCAATCCGCCGAGGTGGATTTCGTACTGCAAACGCGCGGCCACGAGCACGTGCGCCAGATCGTTGCCGCGCTGGAATCCTCCGGATTCAAGGCCAGACTGCACCATGGCGCATGAGGGCCGGCAGGTGAATCGGTTGGCCATCATGTTTACTGTGCGTTCCGGTACGCAGGCCTTATTGCTGTATCCTGCGCGCCGCGCCGCCTTGACTTTGAGAATTATCGAGCCTTTGTAGAATGAAACAACCCCCATCATTCGCTGAACCAGCCGACCGCTCCGGCCGTACTCCGGAGCGCCTGCGTCATGTCTCCCTGATCGCCGGGGCGATGGTTGCGCTGCTGGTGCTCGCGGGCAATGCCTGGTTGCAATGGCGCCATGCGGGACAGATTCGTGAGACCGCCCGCTATGTGGCTGGTACACGACCTGGAGGCGCAATTGAATCGCCTGCTGTTGATGTGGTGACACGGTCACCACCAAGCTTTCGCGGCATAAGACGCCTGCTCCAAGCCCACTGCCTTGCCGTGTTTTCGCACACCGCAGCCGGCATGCCGGAATACGCGGCCTGTCCGCGAGGCATGGCATCATGAGCGCGGAGCCGGTTGATGCGGTGAATACAGACGCAATCGGCGAGCGAAAGCGCGGCGAGGAGGCATTGCGCGCGGCGATGCAGGATCTGGCGCGGGCCGGTCAGCTTATGCGCGCCGTGACCGACGGCGTGCGCGGAGCGGTCTGTCAGTTTCAATGGGTGGAGGGCAAGGGGCCACGAGTGCTGTTCATCAGCGCGGGCGTGGCGGAGTTGATCGGAGTTGATCGTGCGCGTGTCGAAAGCGAGCCGGATCTGGTGTTCAAGGCGGCGCTGGATGAAGACCGGGCGGCTTTCGTTGCTTCGATGGACGAGGCAGTCGCGCGCAAGGCGACGCACTGGAGTCACCAGTTCCGCGTGCGTCGTGGCGATGGTGCGATCCGCTGGACGCGCATTGAAGCGAGTCGCCAGGGTCATGGCGCGGAGGCGGTATGGAACGGCTACTGGGTCGACGTGACCGCGCAGCGTGAAATCGAGGCCAAGCTAAGCGAAGCCCGGGTTGCGGCAGACCAGGCAAACCGCGCCAAGAGCGAGTTCCTCGCCACCATGAGTCATGAGATCCGCACACCGATGAACGCGATTCTTGGTTTGGTGGAGTTGCTCGGGCTGACGAAACTCGACGTCGAGCAGGGCAAGATGCTGGGCGTGGTGCGCGACGCGGCTGATTCCCTGCTGCAGATCATCAACGATATTCTTGATGTCTCCAAGATCGAGGCCGGTCAGATGCAGATCCATGCGCAGCCTGCGTCGCTGGTGGAGGTAATCGAGGCGGTCGTGGCGACACTGGCCGTCAGCGCGGAGCGCAAGGGGCTGTCGTTGATCAATCAGATCGATCCGGCCATTTCTCCCACATTGTTACTCGACGCACACAGGCTGAAGCAGATTCTGTTCAACCTGGTCGGTAATGCCGTCAAGTTCACCATGCATGGCCAGGTTGTGGTGCGCGCGGTGTTGGCCGGCGACCAGGGGGTGAGCCAGTTGGTGCGCATCGAGGTTGAAGACACCGGTATCGGCATTCTTCCGCAAGATCAGACGCGCTTGTTTCAACCCTTCGTGCAGGCGGAAGCCGATACCACGCGGCGCTTTGGCGGCAGCGGCCTCGGACTGGTCATTTGCCGCAGACTGGTGCACATGATGGGCGGCACGCTGACGCTGTCGAGTGAGCTCGGCCGCGGCACGACGATGACGCTTCTGCTTGAACTGAGGGTCGCGCGCGAGGCGTTGGGGCAAACCCGGCCGGTGCAAGCTGGCCGCAACAGTGCGATGACGGCAGCGGGGAGCGCTCTCCCGCGGGCGCAGCGCGGCAACGCGCGGGTGCTGGTGGCGGAGGACATGGAGATAAACCGCGCAGTGATCCAGCGCCAGCTTGCGCTGCTGGGCTGCGAGGTGGATGTTGCGATCAATGGCGAGCAGGCACTGGATCTGTGGCACCAGGGACACTACGCACTGGTGCTGTGCGATTGCCAGATGCCGGTCATGGACGGCTATGCGTTTGCGCGCCAGGTGCGTGCCGCCGAGGCGCGCGAACCGGCGCGCATTCGGGTGCCGATCGTGGCCTGCACCGCCAACGCGATGCGCGAAGAGGCCCAGGCGTGTTTCGCCGCCGGCATGGACGAAGTGCTGGCCAAGCCGGTGAGTCTGGACGCGCTCAGCCGCGTCCTGGGCCAATGGGTGGACCCGCGCTACGGTGTGTTATCCGACCTTGAAGCGGCGGCGCCCCTGCACCCGGACACGAGCGGGTTCAGTCAGGGCGCGGCGCGCAATGCGCTGGAATCTCCGGTGGACCGCGCGTGGTTGCGGCAGATTACGGACGGGGATGCCGGTATGGAACACGAATTGTTTGCGTTGATGGGCGCGAAGCATGCCGAAGATTGCGCCGTGCTCCAGGCGGCAATCGATGACGGCGATCTGGCGACGGTGGCCAGGACGGCACACAAGGTCAAGGGAACCGCTCAGGCCATTGCGGCCCGGGGTTTGATCGCGCTGTGCCAACGCATCGAAGACGCGGCCGTGCGTGGCGAGCGCGAGGCGACCATGAAAGCAAAGCCGGAGCTTGAGCGCGAATCTTCCCGCCTCATCGCCTATCTCGAGCGCTTGAAGCTCGACGCCGCCGAACCGGCAGGGTCAGCCGACCATGACCCGGGCGCGGCGCGCAGCGAAACCGCCTTCGCCGATTTGGGAGTGCTGGTCGTGGATGACGACCAATTTCCGCGCAAGCTTGTCGCCAGGTTGCTCACGCGCATCGGCGTTGCCGAGGTTCACGAAGCGCAGTCCGGCAGCCAGGCGCTGGATTTGCTCAAATGCGGAAATGCGCGTGTGGATGTTATTGTCTGCGATCTCAACATGCCGGAAATGGACGGCATGGTGATGCTCAGAATGATTGCCGACGCGGGTTATGCGCCTTCGATCATCATCTCGAGCGCTGCCGATCAGAACATCATGCGTAGCGTGGAAATGATGGCGCAAGCGCACGGCTTTACCGTGCTGGGTCTGGTGGCAAAGCCGCCCTCGCTCGAAGCGTTGCGCGGGTTGCTGGCCAGGCATCGCAGCCGGGAGGAGCGGCGTCAGTCCAAATCTGCGCGTTCGCTGGATGCCGCGGAAGTGGGCAGAGGCCTGGCGAGCGGGCAATTCGAAGCGTTTTTCCAGCCGAAAGTGGATTTGCACACTTTGCGCGTTTGCGGAGCCGAGGTTCTGGCGCGCTGGCGACACCCGACGCTGGGCTTGCTGCCGCCGGGCGCGTTTCTGAGCCAGATACTGGATGCTGGCGAAATGCCGCGTCTGACGTGGATCATGATCGAGGCGGG
>JANNTE010000342.1:0-17549 GCA_031403365.1 Betaproteobacteria bacterium
CGAGCAGCGCGGTCAATCCCATGTGTCGGGTCCTTTTGGTTGGTGGATGCCTACTCGCACGACGGTACCGGTCGGGGAGGACTCGGCAGTCATCTCGGCGCCGATCGCTGCTGCCCGCTCACGCATTCCGCGGATGCCGTATCCGATCGTGTCGAAAAAAGCGGATTTGTATTTATCGGACCGCGTCCCGACACCATCCGCCTCATGGGCGACAAGGTCTCGGCCAAGAACACCATGATCAAGGCCGGCGTTCCGGTGGTGCCGGGGAGCGATGGTGCATTGCCGGACGATCCGCAGGAGGTTGTGAGGATTGCGCGCAAGGTCGGCTACCCGGTCATTATCAAGGCATCGGGCGGCGGCGGCGGCCGCGGCATGCGCGTGGTTCATACCGAGGCGGCATTGATTAATGCCGTGACCATGACGCGCCAGGAAGCCAATGCCGCGTTCGCCAATCCCACCGTGTACATGGAGAAGTTTCTCGAAACCCCGCGCCATGTCGAGATCCAGATCCTGGCCGACGAGCATCGCAATGCCGTTTATCTTGGCGATCGCGACTGCTCGATGCAGCGCCGCCATCAGAAAGTGCTCGAAGAAGCGCCGGCACCGATGATTCCCGCGAGAGAACGTGTGCGCATCGGCGAACGCTGTGCCGAAGCCTGCCGCAAGATCGGCTACCGCGGCGCGGGCACTTTTGAATTCCTGTATGAAAAAGGCGAGTTCTTTTTCATTGAAATGAATACTCGCGTGCAGGTCGAACACCCGGTCACCGAAATGATCACCGGGATCGACATAGTGAAGACCCAGATCTCGGTCGCGGCCGGAGAAAAACTGCCGTTCCGGCAAAAGGACATCAATTTTCGCGGTCATGCCATCGAATGCCGGATCAACGCGGAACATCCATTCAAGTTCACGCCCTCACCAGGGCGCATCACGTCCTGGCATGTTCCAGGCGGCCCAGGCATCCGGGTTGACTCGCATGTCTTCCAAGGTTACTTTGTGCCGCCTTACTATGATTCGCTGATAGCCAAAGTGATCGCTTACGGAGAGACTCGGGAGCAAGCGATCGCGCGCATGCGCGTCGCGCTCTCGGAGATGATCGTGGAAGGCATTCAAACCAACCTGCCCCTGCATCAGGAACTTATGGTGGATACCTCGTTCATGCGCGGTGCGACCAGTATTCATTACCTGGAAGAGAAACTCTCCAAGTACGGAAAGTCAGAGTAACCACCAACGTTGGGGAGGCATCCATCGCCTGGGCTGCAATTGAAATGATGGTGTCCGGGGCCGACGTGTCTGTGGTATCGGATGCGCTCCTTGAGGCGGGTGCGTTTTCGGTGGACGTCGCCGACGCACAAGCGGGGACCAATTGGGAAACGCCTATTTTCGGCGAACCTGGCGCGGATCTCGATCTGGCTTTCGCTTCGAATCGGGTCGTGGCGCTGTTCAATCCGGAAACCGACCTGTATTTCGCTCTTGAGCTGGTGCGCACGGCGGCCTGTCTGTCCGCGTTACCGGCGTTCAAAATCTCCGAAGTCGCGGAACAGGATTGGGTCCGGCTGACCCAGAGCCAGTTCACGCCAATCCGTGTATCCCACCGGATGTGGATCGTGCCGGGTTGGCACAAAAGTCCGGACCCTGCCGCCATCAATATCGTGCTCGATCCCGGTCTGGCATTTGGCACCGGCAGTCATCCCACGACGCGCTTGTGCCTTGACTGGCTGGATCGGCACTTGCCGCGCGCTTGCAGCGTAATCGACTACGGCTGCGGCTCGGGCATATTGGCCATCGCGGCTGCAAAGCTGGGCGCAGCGCGCGTGCACGGCGTCGACATCGATCACCAGGCCGTTGTTTCGAGCCGATACAATGCGCAGCGCAACCTGGTGAGTATCGTATTTTCCAACGTCGATGACACCCCGCCCGCCCCGGCCCAAATCGTATTGGCCAACATACTTTCCAATCCACTGAAAGCACTCGCGCCCCTGCTGGCGAGTCTCACTCTGCCTGCTGGCACGCTGGTGCTTTCCGGCATTCTTCCGCCGCAGGCAGCGGATGTGGCGGGCGCCTATCGGCAATGGTTCGAGATGGAAGCGCCGGTCATCGAAGACGGTTGGGTGCGCCTGAGCGGAACTCGTCTGGGCTGAGGCAAATCGCATGGACTTGTATACCCGTTGTCCGGCCTGCGATACCGCCTTTCGGGTGTCCACGGATCAGTTGCAGGCCTCGGTCGGAAAAGTCCGCTGCGGTCAATGCCAGTCGGTTTTCGACGCATTCGCAACACTCACCGCAGATGGGCCGATTCAGCCTGCCGGTCAATCGGGCGCGCCAGCTCAGTCGATGGAAGCTCGACCGGTCCCATCGTCCGGCGCTCCGGTTGCAGACGCGATGCCACCCCCAGGCAAGGCTGACTCCTACGATCCTACGTTGCGGCCGGATCCGGCGATAAGTCTGTATGAATGGGAATTCAAAGTACCGGAAGCGCCCCGGCATACCATCGGCTGGGCGGTTCTGATTGGCATGCTGTCGATTACCCTTGTCGCCCAGGCCGCCTATGCATTTCGCGCCGAATTGATGATGTCCGTTCCGCAAACACGCGAGTACTACATTCAGGTATGCGAGACATTGGGATGCAAAATCGGGCTGCCTGAACTGTCGAACTACCTGCACGTCGAGTCCTCCGACCTGAAGGCTGTCGACGCGCAATATCCGGGCGAAGTCCAGTTGCTGGCGCTGGTGCGGAACCGGGCGCCGACTGAAATGGCTTATCCGGCATTCGAATTGACCCTGACCAACTCCATGGAACAGAGCGTTGCGCGTCGCGTGTTCCTGCCTGCGGACTATCTGCCCCCTGGCACGACGGCTGCAGGGCTTCAGGCCAGCGGTGAAATGCAGATTGAGCTGTTTCTGGATACCGGTACACTGCGCGCGGCAGGCTACCGCTTGTACCTGTTCTATCCGTGAAACCAAGGCGCCGATCCTGGAACAGTTGTGTGGACTGAATCGAACCATCCGTACCACCCACCCGGGCAATGAAAGCGCACGATTCTTGACGTTTTATTAACCGTTCCCCGACAGAGCAATCCGATGGCAACCGTAACATTGAAAGGCAATCCGGTAGGCGTGTCCGGCAAACTGCCCGAAGCCGGAGAAATCGCACCCGACTTCACCCTCACAGGCAAGGATCTGAGCGACGTATCGCTCAAGACCTTCGCCGGAAAACGCAAGATACTCAATGTCGTGCCAAGTCTGGATACCCCCACCTGCCAGCAGTCAACCCGGATGTTCAACCAGAAAGCGTCCGGCGCAGCCAACGCGGTGGTACTGGTCATCTCTGCCGACCTGCCATTCGCCATGTCACGCTTTTGCAGCACCGAAGGCCTCAACAACGTCGTCACCTTGTCGACTTTCCGTGCCCGGGAATTTCACGCCAGATACGGCGTCGACATCACAGACGGTCCGCTCAAAGGCCTCACGGCTCGCGCAGTCGTGGTGCTCGACGAGAACAACAAAGTTCTGCACTCCGAACTGGTGCCCGAGATCGCCAATGAGCCGAACTACCATGCAGCTCTGCAGGCACTGAAGTGACCAGACGGAATTCCCGGCTCCGCCGGTCGGATGCAGCTCGGCAATGATGATTTTTTCGACGCTACACAAGGACGTGGTCTGCGAGTGAACCCATCAGATGGAGAAAGCCCGCACAAGGGCAAGACCGGACTGCGGAGGGTCTGGAACGCGATGTTTTACTCGATGGAAGGCCTGCGCGCGGCCTACCGGCACGAAGATGCATTCCGGCAGGAGGTTCTGCTGGCTATTGTGCTCATACCGCTGGCCTTGTTTCTGCCTGCGTCGGGATTGGGCAAGGCCTTGATGATTGCGTCGGTATTTCTGGTGCTGATTGTCGAATTGCTCAATTCGGCAGTCGAAGCGACGGTCGACCGGGTATCGCTCGAGCATCATAAACTGGCCAAGCGCGCAAAGGATATCGGGAGCGCGGCCGTGATGATGTCTCTGGCCAACGTGGTCGCGGTATGGGTGCTGGTCTTGTTTGGTTGAGCGCGACCGAGCCCGCCCGCTTTGCTTGTGTGAAGTGACGGACGAACCGAACCGCACTCAGCTCATGACTTCGCGGTCGATTTCTTCGAGCGTTACATGGCGCACATCCTTGCCCTTGACCATGTAAATCACGTATTCGGAGATATTTTTAGCGTGGTCGCCAATGCGTTCGATGGCTTTGGCAATGAACAGAATTTCGATTGAAATCGAGATGGTGCGGGGGTCTTCCATCATGAAGGTAATCAACTGGCGCAATACGCCTCGAAACTCTTCGTCGACATGCTGGTCGCGGCGCACGACGTCGGCGGAAGCGGATACGTCGAGGCGCGCAAAGGCATCCAGTGATTTGCGCAGCATTTCCATCGCGATTCCGGACATGCGGATGATTTCCAGCGTTCGCGGCTGCTGCAGGCGTTCCTTGGAATAGATCAAATGGGCCATGCGTGCAATTTTGGCGGCTTCGTCGCCAATGCGTTCCAGATCGGTGATGGTTTTCACCACCGTCATCAGCATGCGCAGGTCACTGGCCGCGGGCTGGCGGCGCGCGATGATGGTGCTGCAATCCTCGTCAATGCCGACTTCCTGCGCGTTCACCAGATGGTCATTCTTTTCGACCTTCGCGCATAACTCCAGGTCGCCGGAAGTCAGCGCATCCAGCGCCATCTTGATTTGCTCCTCGACGAGCCCGCCCATCTGAAGCACCCGGGCCCGTACTGCCTCGAGTTCAGATTCAAACTGCTTTGATGTGTGTTCGTTGTTCATGCTTCTTGACCTCCAGAGACCCGCGCCGGTCCGGCAATTATGGCAAGTATAGGTCTTGCACGTTACATGAAAGTTTCAAACCAGGAGGGTCTGAACCCCTTCCCCGGTGCCCAGCAGCAGCACATTGGCCGCGCGTCGGGCGAAAAGCCCGTTGGTAACCACGCCCGCAATCTGGTTGATTGCAGACTCCAGGCCCACAGGATCGACGATGTTGAGTCCATGGACATCCAGTATCAGGTTGCCATTGTCGGTCTTGAAGCCCGGCCGTAATTGTGGCTTCCCACCGAGGTGCGCCAACTCCCTGACGACATGGCAACGCGCCATCGGGATGACCTCCACAGGCAGCGGGAAGGCGCCCAGGACATCTTTCAGCTTGGATTTGTCGGCGATGCAGATGAACTTCATCGCCACCGCCGCAACGATCTTCTCTCGCGTGAGCGCTCCGCCTCCGCCCTTGATCATCTGCAACTGACGGTTCACCTCGTCGGCGCCATCGACATAAACCGGAAGTTGGTTCACCTCGTTCAGGTCGAATACCCGGATCCCGGCTGCCTTCAAGCGCGTCGCGGTTGCCTCGGAACTCGCCACCGCGCCCTCGATGCGACCCTTGATGGCAGCCAATTCATCGATGAAACAATTGGCGGTCGACCCGGTTCCGACGCCGACAATGCAGTTGTCCGGCACATAGGCGATTGCGGCCTTTGCCACGGCTTGCTTGAGCTGATCTTGATTCATGGGGGCTATTGCTCTGGTTCGCAGAAGCATAGCGTCAACGCCGCGCCCGTACAAACACATCCGTGCAACACGGAAGATCATGGGCCCAATCCGTGCGTCCCGACGTTTGCACGACTTGCCCGCGTGCTGCTACCCTCGGCCTGCCACGGAGAAAGCCCAGATGAAAATTGACTACCTGGAAAAGATACTGAAAGCCCGCGTCTACGATGTGGCCATCGAATCGCCGCTGGACCTTGCTCCTGCGCTGTCGAAACGGCTCGGAAACACCGTGCTGCTCAAGCGCGAGGACATGCAACCGGTGTTTTCATTCAAACTGCGGGGCGCTTATAACAAGATGGCGCATCTGGGTGCGGCGCAGCTCAGGCAGGGCGTCATCGCAGCCTCGGCCGGCAACCATGCCCAGGGCGTGGCGCTGGCCGCGCAGCGGCTCGGCTGCCGCGCCACCATCGTCATGCCGGCCACAACCCCGCAAATCAAGATATCCGCCGTGCTCGCCCGTGGGGCACGGGTGGTGTTGTTCGGCGATTCTTACGATGACGCCTATACTCATTCGCTGAAGATCGCCAAACGCGAGAAGCTTACGTTCGTACACCCCTATGATGATCCGGACGTGATCGCAGGTCAGGGCACCATTGGTATGGAAATACTGCGCCAGCACGGCGGTCCCATCGAGGCAATTTTTGCCGCTGTGGGTGGCGGCGGCTTGATCTCCGGAATTGGCGCCTACATCAAGCGGCTGCGGCCGGAAATCCGTTTGATCGGCGTGCAACCAGTCGATTCCGACGCGATGACCCGTTCACTGGCGGCCGGGCGGCGCATAAAACTCGCGCAGGTGGGCTTGTTCGCCGATGGCGTGGCCGTCAAGCAGGTCGGCTCGGAAACCCTGAGGCTGTGCCGCGAAGTGGTGGATGAAATGATCCTGGTGGACAACGACGCGATCTGCGCCGCGATCAAGGATGTATTTGAGGATACGCGCTCGATTCTTGAGCCCGCCGGCGCGCTGGCCATTGCCGGTGCCAAGGCCTGGGCTGAGAGGCGCAAAACGACCGGTCGCACATTGATCGCGATTGCCTGCGGTGCCAACATGAATTTCGATCGCCTGCGTTTCGTTGCCGAGCGCGCCGAGCTGGGCGAACAGCGTGAGGCGATTCTGGCCGTGACCATACCCGAGCGGCCCGGCAGTTTCCGGCGGTTTTGTGCTCTTCTCGGTGCCCGCAACGTCACAGAGTTCAATTACCGCTATTTCGATCCGCAAAAGGCACAAGTGTTCGTTGGCGTGCAGGTGCGCGGCCGCAGCGAGATTCGCGAACTGGTCACCCGGTTGCGCAAGCAAGGCTTGCCTACTCAGGACTTGAGTGACAACGAAATGGCCAAACTTCATCTGCGGCATCTTGTAGGCGGTCATGCGCCGTCGGTGAAGAACGAATTGTTCTACCGGTTCGAATTTCCGGAGCGACCCGGCGCGCTGATGGAGTTCCTGAAACAAATGGGGCACGACTGGAACATTACGCTGTTTCACTACCGCAATCACGGCGCCGATTTTGGGCGCGTGCTTGTCGGCATGAAGGTGCCCAGGCGCGACAAGCCCGCGTTCCGGCGTTTTCTCGCGCAACTCGGTTACCCCAACTGGGACGAAACCGGTAATCCGGCAAGCGCCCTGTTTCTGCAATAGCGGAGTGACGGGCCGGGGTGTTCAACCGCCAGCCAAAAGCGATGCCAGAACCGGCTGTGACAAATACGGCACTTGATCGAGGAAAGCGCAGGTCGAAAGCGGCCAATTTGTCGAACGCCGTTCTGCCGCAAGCGGTTCCACTGTGGGGTAAGGCAAACATCCCGCGGCTGAAGGGCTCCGCCTCCTCACGTTCGGCTCCCGGCGCTCGCGGTGCAAGCCTATAATATGGCCTGAAAGTTTCTGATCGACCGAGCGCCTGCCCCAGACTCCGTGAAAATCCTGTTCGCATTGTTGTTCTGCGTTTGCTGCCCGGTATTCGCCGCAGCTCAGGACGACCTTTTTCTCGACGCAAGGGCCGCCTTCCAACGCGGCGACATCGACAAGCTCGATGCACGGGCATCGATGATGTCCGAAGAGCATGCGCTGATCCCCTATGTACGCTACTGGCAGCTGAAATCCCGGATTGCCGAGGCGCGCGCGGACGAAGTTCAGAGTTTTCTGGCCCGCCACGAAGACACCCTGGTAGCCGACCGGCTGCGTGCCGACTGGCTGCGGCAATTGGCCAAAAACGCGGACTGGGCCGCCTTTCTGGACGAATATCCGAAGCTTGGCACCGCCGATACCGATCTGGCTTGCTTTGCCGCGAATGCCCGGCTGGAGCGCGGGGAGTCGGGCGTGCTGAGCGCGACCCGGGCCCTTTGGTTCACCCCGCAAGTTCTGCCGGAAAGCTGCCTGCCTTTGTTCAAGGCGATGTTCGACACCCAGATCCTCACGAAGAACGATAGCTGGACGCGAATCCGTCTGGCACTGGAATCGGGCAGCGTCACCAGCGCGATCATGCTGCTGACCTACCTGCCCGCGAACGAGCGTCCCGGTGCAGCTGCCCTGGAATCCATCTCCATGCGACCGCAGAAATATCTGGGCAAGGCGCCGCTGGCACTGACGACACGCGCCCAGCGCGAATTGGCCATATTCGCCTTGTACAAGACGGCGGAATCCTGGCCCCAGATCGCATATGAAAACCTGCGCCGGATCGAAGACGATTTACCCGAACCGGAACGCGAGTATGCCTGGGCACAAGTCGCCTCGGTCGCGGCGCGCAATCTTCACCCTGACGCACTCGCCTGGTTCAGCCATTCCGGCAACGTCATGAATGATCGCCAGCTCTCATGGTACGCGCGCGCCGCGCTGCGCGAAGGCGACTGGAGCGCCGCGCTGTCTGCGATCGGCGCGATGTCAAAAACCGAACGCCTGCGCGCGCAATGGCGATACTGGCGCGCGCGCGCCCTGATTTCGCTCGGACAACCTGCCGAGGCCCGGCTGTTGCTCGCTCTGCTGTCCAACGAATATAACTTTTACGGTCAGCTTGCCGCGGAAGAGCTCGGTAACTCAATCAGTACCGTACCGCAAACCTACCATCCATCGAGCGAGGAGGTCGATGCGATCACAGCTGACGCCGGTCTGCAACGCGCCCTGGCCCTGTACCGTTGCGGCCTGCGCTACGAAGCTGCGCTGGAATGGCAGTGGTCCATCAAGGATTTTGACGACAAACGGCTGCTCGCGGCAGCAATGCTCGCGGTGCGCAACGACTGGTACGAGCGCGCCATCGACACCGCCGGTCGTACCGTTATCCTGCACGACTTCGCGCTGCGCTATCCAGCGCCATACCGCAAGGTGGTGCAGGACTATACGCAGCAACTCGGCCTGGACGAAGCCTGGGTCTATGGATTGGTACGCCAGGAAAGCAGATTCGTGCATACCGCGCGCTCAAGCGCAGGGGCCAGCGGTCTGATGCAACTAATGCCGGCCACGGCGCGCTGGGCAGCCAAGCGCATGGGGCTCGACGCCCACCACCGCACATTGACCGAAACGGCGGACACCAACCTCGGGCTGGGCACCTACTATCTGCGTCATGTTCTGGATTCGCTCGACAGTCATGTCGCGTTGGCTTCGGCTGGCTACAACGCCGGGCCCGGTCGCGCGCGAGAGTGGGCCGCCGCGCGGCCCCTGGAGGGCGCGATCTACGTCGAGACCATTCCTTTCTCCGAGACGCGGGAGTATGTCAAGAAAGTCATGAGCAATACGCTGTATTACGCGAAGCTGTTCCGCCAGTCCACGCTGAGCCTGCGCGATCGTCTGGGCGTCGTGCCGGCCAAATCGCGACAGACTAATTGAGCACAGCACAGCGCGACTTGCGGCCAGGCATGCGAGCCGGCACACGCCAATCCCGAATGAGATTGAATACATGAGAACCCGATCAGTTTGCATTATTGGCGGCGCCGGATTTGTCGGCCGTCATGTGGTGCACCAGCTTGCCGCGCGGGGGATCCGCGTCAAGGTGCCGACCAGGCACCGCGAACGCGCCAAGGAATTGATCGTGCTGCCGACCGTGGATGTGGTGAATGCCGACGTCCACGATACGCGAACTCTGGCCGCATTGATCTCCGGCAGCGACGCTGTCATCAGCCTGGCGGGTATCCTGCACCAGCAACGCCGCGGAGACTTCGCCCGCGCACATGTGGACTTGCCGCGAAAAATTGTCGATGCCTGCCGCGAAACCGGCGTGCGCCGGCTCCTGCACGTGTCGGCGCTCAAGGCGGCGCACGATGCGCCAAGCTCCTATTTGCGCTCGAAGGCCGGTGGCGAACAGCAGATTCGAGTCGCCAAAGTCAGTGCGATTCACACCACCATCTTTCGGCCGTCGGTTATCTTTGGCCGTGAAGACCATTTCCTGAACTTGTTCGCCCATCTGGCGCGCATGCTGCCGGTCATCGTATTGGCCTGCCCCAAAGCCCGCTTCCAGCCGGTGTACGTGGAAGATGTTGCACGCGCCATTGTGGAAAGTCTGGACGCCCCCCAGACCTTCGAACAAAGCTATGATTTGGGCGGCCCGACGGTCTACACCTTGCTGGAGTTGATGGAGTATGTCTGCGCGCTGCTGCGGGTGGAGCGGCCGATCATCCCGCTGAACGATTCGCTGTCCTACCTGCAAGCCTCGTTGCTGCAACTGTTGCCGGTCAAACTGATGACGCGCGACAATTATCGTTCGATGAAGATCGACAGTGTCTGCGATAACGCTTTTCCTGATGTTTTTGGGTTCCGTCCGACGCCGCTGGAGTCCGTTTTGCCGGTCTACCTGGCGCACGATGCGCCGCGATCGCGCTATCGCTGGCTCCGGTTTCGCGCCGGCCGTTAGTCTTTCCCTGTAAATATCCGCGAGGATACGATGTCGAACCTCAGTCTGGTCATTGGCAACAAGGCCTACTCTTCGTGGTCGTTGCGCCCGTGGCTGCTGATGAAGCAAGCGGCAATCGATTTTGCCGAGATTCGCGTGTCACTGTATGAAGCGACAGCCAAGCAGAACCTCCTGCGTCATTCCCCCACGGGCAAAGTACCCGTGCTCAGGGACGGCGATCTCACGATCTGGGATTCTTTGGCGATCTGCGAGTATCTTGCCGAAAAATATCCACGGAAAGAGCTCTGGCCGGCTGATATCGCGACCCGCGCCCATGCACGGGCGGTAAGCGCGGAAATGCATTCCGGATTCGGCGCCCTGCGCAGCCAGATGCCGATGAATGTGCGGCGCGAACTCCCTGGACGCGCGCGCACCGCCGATGCAGACGCGGACATTGCCCGCATCGAAGCCATCTGGACCGGCTGCCGCACCCGGTTCGGCGCGCCTGGGCCGTTTCTGTTCGGCACATTTTCCATTGCGGACGCCATGTATGCGCCGGTGGTCACCCGGTTTCGCACCTACGGCGTAGGCCTTGGCGGAGCAGCAGCGCAGTACGCCAATGCGATTTACGCGTTGCCATCCATGCAGGAATGGATCGTGGCCGCGCACGCGGAAACCGAAGTCAATCCACAATACGAATGAAAATCTATGCGGTCGGAGGGGCGGTGCGCGACCGGCTGCTCGGCCGACCGACTGCCGACCAGGATTACGTGGTGGTCGGCGCAACGCCGGAACAGATGACTCAACTCGGCTATCGCCCGGTGGGCAAGGACTTTCCGGTGTTCCTTCACCCGCGCACGCACGAGGAATATGCGCTGGCACGCACCGAGCGCAAGACCGCTCGTGGCTACCGCGGCTTCGAGATCTACGCCGCGCCCGAAGTCACGCTGGAACAGGATCTGGCGCGCCGCGACCTCACTATCAACGCCATCGCAAGCGACGAAGACGGCTTGATCATTGATCCGTACAACGGCGTTTCCGACCTGAAGGCCGGCATCCTGCGCCATGTAGGACCCGCGTTCGAGGAAGACCCGGTACGTGTCCTGCGCGTGGCGCGCTTCAGCGCGCGATTCGGCTTCTCCATCGCGCCGGAAACGCTCGCTCTGATGCGTGCAATGGTGAATAACGGCGAAGTCGACCATCTGGTGGCCGAGCGCGTCTGGCAGGAATTGTCACGCGGCCTGATGGAAAGCCGCCCCTCACGCATGCTGCTGGCACTGCGCGAATGTGGCGCGCTCGCGCGCGTGTTTCCCGAAGTCGACGCCCTGTTCGGCGTGCCGCAGCCGGCACAGCACCATCCGGAAGTCGATACCGGCCTGCATATCCTGATGGTTGTGGATTATGCGGCGGCACAGAACCACCCACTGACGGTGCGATTCGCCGCGCTGACTCACGATCTGGGCAAAGCCGCCACGCCGCGCGAGCACTGGCCGAAACACCACGGGCATGAGCAAAAAAGCGTGGAGCTGGTCGAGCAAATGTGCGAGCGTTTGCGCGTTCCGGCCGAATGCCGCGATCTGGCGGTGCTAACCGCGCGCTATCACGGTGACGTGCACCGCGCTCACGAACTGCGACCGGCAACCATGCTCAAGCTGTTTGCTGCGGCGGACCTGTACCGCCGACCGGAGCGCTTCGAGGAATTGCTCGCCGCGTGCAGCTGCGATTTCCATGGCCGCGGCGGTATTGAGAGCAGCGATCCGCAGACCCTGGCCTACCCGCAGGCGGACTTGCTGCGGGCGGCTGCAGCCGCGGCGCGGGCAGTCAATGCGGGCAAGATTGCGCTGGCTACGAACGGCGATCCGGGACAGATCAGCGCCGCCATCGAAGCAGCCCGGCTGGAAGCGGTCTCCAGGGCTGTTGCGGACCGGCGTCAACGCTGAAGCATCACATTCGTTATGACAAATCTTACCAATCCCAAGGAGATCCCAGTGATCAAGCAACTTGCCCTGTGTACCCTGATTGCTTCCGCCGCTCTTGTTCTACCCCTTGCTTCTGCTGCCGGCCATGCCGGTGGCAAGTTCGAAGCAGCGTTCAAGAAAGCCGATACGGACAACGACGGAAGCCTGACCCGGGACGAGGCCAAAGCGATGCCGCGCGTGGCGAAGAATTTCGATGCCATGGATACCGACAAGGATGGCGCCGTGTCCGCAGACGAGATTCGCGCGTCGATGAAGGAGTCACGCAAGGCCATGCACGATCGCGGCGCCGAGCGTTTCAAATCTGCCGACAAGGACAGCGACGGCACACTTACGAAAGCCGAAGCGGAGGTGATGCCGCGCGTGGCAAAGAATTTCGATGCCATCGATACCGACAAGGACGGCACGGTCGACGAGAAAGAGATCCATGACTACATGAAAGCGCATCACCGGAAAAAATAACTCCGGCCCTCGGCGAAGCAGAAAAAACGGACAGGCTTGCCTGTCCGTTTCTCATCTGAGCATCCAGAAAATCAGGCTTGCCAACAGCGAAAACAATATGGTCGATGCGATCGGGAAGGCGTATTGCCTGCCCTTGCGCTCGATGGTAATGTCGCCCGGCACGCGCCGCAGGCCGCGCCGGCGCAGCCACGGCGTCAGGACTCCCACCACCAGCAGGGTTATTGCCAAGGTCAGCAGCCACTTCATCAAGACGGTTTTCCCATGGCTATCTCGTTTCGCGCAGCACTGCCTTATCGAAGCGGAGCCCGATTATAGCGGTGCGATGGCCTTGTTCGATTAGAATCCCGACTCGCTGGCCAAACATCCAACCGGAGACGTCGTTGATCGATTTGTACACGTGGAGCACGCCGAACGGCCGCAAGGTGTCGATCCTGCTGGAGGAACTGGCGCTGGCCTACAACGCGCACGCGATTGATATCGGCAAAGGCGAGCAGTTCGCGTCTGGCTTCGTTGCCATCAATCCGAACAGCAAGATCCCCGCGATTGTCGATAGCGACGGTCCGGACGGCAAGCCTTATGCCCTGTTCGAGTCCGGCGCCATCCTGTTGTACCTGGCGGACAAAACCGGCCGCTTTCTGCCACAAAAGCAAGCGGAACGCTTCGAGGCGATTCAGTGGTTGATGTTTCAGATGGGCGGCGTCGGACCGATGTTCGGCCAGGTGCATCACTTCCTGCGCGCCGCACCGCGGCCGGTCGAGTACGCGATTGAGCGCTACGGTAAGGAAACCCGCCGTCTCTATGGCGTGATGGATCAACATCTGGCAAAGCGCGACTGGCTGGGTTCCGAATACTCGGTCGCGGATATGGCGACGTATCCCTGGGTAGCGCGGCATGAATGGCACAAAGTGAATCTGGCCGAGTTCCCCAACGTGAAACGCTGGTACGACACCATTGGCGCACGTCCCGCAGTGCAGCGCGGCATGAATGTTCCCGCCCTGCGTTGAGGCGCTTGCTCAAAAAATATGAATGACCCGCTGCCTGACAAGATCGGCAAGTATCCGGTAATCCGCGAAATTGCCCGCGGCGGCACCAGCCGCGTTTACCTGGGCCGCGATCCGTTCGCCAATCGGGAAGTCGCCATTAAAGTCGTGAACGCGGCGGATGGAGTCGACACGGACCTGCGACGGCGCTACCACAAGGTATTTTTGAACGAGGCCTCGCTGGTGGGAAAACTCACTCATCCGCACATCATGGCGATTTACGATGCGGACGTATCCGACGAATACAGCTACATCGTGATGGAGTACGTGATGGGCTCGACGCTGTCGGATTTCTGCAATGTGACCAGCTTGCTGACGATGGATCGCGTGGTCGAAATCACTTTCAAGTGCAGCCTGGCCCTCGAGTTTGCTCATCGTCACGGCATCATTCACCGTGATATCAAACCGGCAAACGTCCTGACCGGAGCACGCGACGACGTCAAGGTCAGCGATTTCGGCGTGGCCTTGCATATCGGCGGTCAGAACACGCACCTCCAGGGCGTCGGCACGCCCGCCTACATGTCTCCGGAACAAGTCCAGGACAAGGAGCTGACGCATCAGACCGACATTTATTCGCTCGGCGTGGTGATGTATCAATTGTTGACGGGAAAACTGCCGTTCGTCGGGTCGAACAAGACCAGCTTGCTCTACCAGATACTGAATATCGACCCTTCGCCGCCGTCCACGCATCGCACGGACGTTCCACCGGCGCTCGACAGGCTGGTCCTGCGCGCGATGAACAAGGACCTCGCGCAACGCTACCAGTCCTGGGGCGAATTCAGCCGTGATCTCACACAAACCTACCGCCACCTCGAACTACCGCGGGATTCCATTTCGGACACCGAGAAATTCAATGCCATCAAGGCGCTGGGATTCTTTCGTGGATTTCGCGATGTCGAAGTGTGGGAAACCATGCGCATCGCCACCTTTCGTCGGATCGTTCCGGGTCGAATCGTCATTCGCGAGGGCGAGGTTGGCGAGAGCTTTTATGTGATTGCCAGCGGGCAGGCGCAGGTTGCCAAGAACGGGCAGATACTCAATAACCTGGACGCGGGCGATTGCTTCGGGGAGATCATTTACTTCGAGGACACCAAGGGCAAACGTACCACGACGATATCGTCGATCACGCCGCTGACGGTTATCGAGATCAGGGCGCTCGCCCTGCAGAAAGCCAGCGACAGTTGCCAGAAGCAATTCAATCAGGCTTTCCTGCGGGTACTCATCAACCGGCCGGACTACCGTCATCAGCGTTCCTCCAATGCGCCGGCCGGTTCCAAGAGCACTGCAGAAGATGCCGTGAAGCCCGCCGCACCGGCGGATCAGTAGCCGTTTGGAAGCACTTCTCACCTCCACGCTGCTGGTCGCGGTAGCGGAGATTGGCGACAAGACTCAGCTGCTTTCATTCGTGCTTGCGGCGCGGCTGCGCAAGCCCGGTCCGATCATCGCCGGCATATTTGCGGCCACCGTCCTCAACCATGCCGCGGCGGCCTGGGCAGGAAGCCTGCTCGGCGGCCTGCTTCCGCAATCGATACTGATCTGGGTGGTAGGCCTGTCTTTCATCGGATTCGGATTGTGGGCCCTGCACCCCGATGCGCTCGGCGATTCCCCGCGACTCCACAAAGCGGGTGTCTTCGTCACCGCTTTCGTCGCCTTCTTCTTGGCTGAAATGGGCGACAAGACCCAGTTCGCGACCGTCGCGCTGGCCGCGCGCTTCGATCAGATCTTGCCGGTGATTCTGGGCACCACTGCCGGCATGATGCTCGCCAACGTGCCGGCAGTCTGGATGGGGGCGAAGCTGGCGCAGAAAATTCCGATGAACGCGGTGCGCATCATCGCTGCATCCTTGTTTATCATTGTCGGTATCTTCACAATCTGGAATCCGTTCACTCCTGCATCATGAGCATGGATACCGAGCGCCAGGATTGCATCAGCTGCGGCCAGTCTTTCCAATGCGGAACAGGTGGCTCGGACCCGTGCTGGTGCAGCATTGAGTTCCCGGCCGCGATGCCACTGCCGGCGGTGGGAAGCGGTTGCCATTGCAAAAAGTGCCTGGCGGCGCTGATTGCAGCAGCCGCCCATCCCGGGGAAAACAGCGCTACTTGACCAGCAGCACCGGCACGTCAGCAAGTTGAACCACACGGGTAGCCGTGGAGCCAAGCAGGACATGCGCAAGCCCGCCGCTGCCGCGGCTGCCCATGACGATCTGCGCGCACTTCTTGTCTTTGGCATAACCAACGATGGTGGCCGCGATCTCACCCACACCGATGTGGTGCTCATAGCCGATCCCGGCCTTGTCGAGCAAGGCGCGCGCGGTAGCCAGCGCCGTGTTGCCTTCCTCGCGGTAGTAATCATTGATCTGCTGCTGGCCGATGAACATTTTCACCGCGCCGGAGACCACCTGCGACTGCACATTGAGCAAGTGAACCGAAAGCGCCTCGCGATACCAATCCTTCATGGCGATGACTTTGTGCACCGCATGCAGTGCATTCTCCGATCCGTCCACCGGCAGCAGAATGTTCATGATTTCCCCTTTTCCTTCAAAGCGCCATCCTGCCGGTCTTCCTGCGCCAGATCGACAATTGCGCCGGCGGGCGCGACCCGCGCACCGCGCGCCAGCCACTTGCCGACAATGACGACCAGCACAGCACCCGCGGCCGGTGCCGCGTAATTCAACCACGGCGCCTGCGCGGCGACCCAATCCTTGATGACCGGATCATGCACGGCCATGGACAGGCCAACCCAGCCCAGCAGCGCGGCGCCTGCGACGATGATAAACGGGTAGCGGTCCATCAGACGCAGAATGATTTTGCTCGCCCACACCATCAGCGGAATGCTCAAGGCCAGACCGAAGATCAACAGGCCCAGACTGCCGTGCGCGGCGGCGGCCACGGCGATGACGTTGTCCAGGCTCATGACGAAGTCGGCAATGATGATGGTGCGCACCGCATCAAACAGATTGCCCGCCGCCTTGATATCGTGGCCGTCTTCGCCCCCCTGCGGCTGCACCAGCTTGACGCCGATCCACAACAGCAGCGCGGCGCCGATGATCTTGAGATAAGGAATCGAGAGCAGGCTTACCGCAAAGAAGGTGAGCACCACGCGCAGAATAATCGCGCCGGCCACACCCCAGAAAATGCCGAGCTTGCGTTGGCGTTCCGGCAGATTGCGGCAGGCGAGCGCAATCACCACCGCGTTGTCACCCGACAATAAAATATCGATGAGCACAATTTGCGCCACCGCGATCCAGAACTGCGGGCTGCTGATGTCCATAAGCGTTTATGCGAGATGTGTGTGTGCGCGCTTAGCGCAGGACGGACTTGAGCAGCTTGCCCATTTCAGCCGGATTTTTCGTGACCTTGATGCCGCAGGCGGCCATGATTTCGAGCTTCTCCGCCGCCGTGCCCTTGCCGCCGGAGACAATCGCGCCGGCGTGGCCCATGCGTTTGCCGGGTGGCGCGGTGACACCGGCGATGAAGCCGACCACGGGTTTTTTCATGTTCGCCTTGACCCATACGGCGGCGAGCTCTTCGTCGTTGCCGCCGATTTCGCCGACCATGATTACCGCTTCCGTTTGCCCATCATCGTTGAACATCCGCATCACGTCGGTGTGCTTCAAGCCATTCACCGGATCGCCGCCAATGCCGACACAAGTCGATTGGCCGAGACCCTGTTCCATC
>JANNTE010000343.1:0-7135 GCA_031403365.1 Betaproteobacteria bacterium
TGCGCACCCCCAAGGGCTGGACCGGGCCCAGTGAAGTTGACGGTCTCGCGAGCGAAGGCTCCTGGCGCTCGCATCAGGTACCGCTGTCCAATCTGCGCGAAGACCCGCGGCATCTGCAATTGCTGGAACGATGGATGAAAAGCTATCGTCCCGAGGAATTGTTCGACCGCAGCGGCAAGCTCATCGCCGAATTGGCCGAACTGGCGCCCAGAGGCAATCGACGCATGGGAGCAAACCCGCACGCCAACGGCGGCCTGCTGCTACGCGATCTCGAACTGCCCGACTTCCGCGAGTACGCCGTCCAGATTGACGCTCCAGGCAATGTGGTGGCGGAAGCCACCCGCGTAACCGGTGAGTTCCTGCGCGATGTGCTCAAGGCCAACGCAGCGAGCGCCAATTTCCGCATCTTTGGCCCCGATGAAACCGCGTCGAACCGGTTGTCGGCGGTATTTGAAGCCACCGGCCGCGCTTTCAGCGGCGAAATTCTCGGCAGCGATGAACACCTTTCGCCAGACGGGCGGGTGATGGAGGTGTTAAGCGAACACTTATGCCAGGGCTGGCTGGAAGGTTATCTGCTCACCGGGCGCCACGGCATTTTTTCGTGCTACGAGGCGTTTATCCACATCATCGATTCCATGTTCAACCAGCACGCCAAGTGGCTGAAAGTGTCGCGGCACATCCCGTGGCGGCGCCCGATCGCCTCGCTGACTTACCTTCTGACCTCGCACGTCTGGCGCCAGGATCACAACGGCTTCAGCCATCAGGACCCTGGCTTCATCGACCATGTGGCGAATAAAAAGGCGGATGTGATCCGCATCTACCTGCCGCCGGATGCCAATACGCTGCTGTCGGTCGCCGATCATTGCCTGCGCAGCCGCCATTACATCAACGTCATCGTCGCCGGAAAACAGCCGGCGCCGCAGTGGCTGGACATGGATGCCGCGATCAAGCATTGCACCGCCGGGCTGGGCATCTGGGACTGGGCCAGCAGCGACCAGGGCGCGGAGCCCGACGTGGTCATGGCCTGCGCCGGGGACGTGCCCACATTGGAGACACTGGCTGCCGTGGAGATGCTGTGGCATTACTTCCCCGGAACAAAAATCCGCGTCATTAACGTCGTGGACCTGATGGCCTTGCAGCCCAAGAGCGAGCATCCCCATGGCCTGAGCGAACTGGAATTCGATAATCTGTTTACCAGGGACAAACCGATCGTGTTTGCCTACCACGGCTATCCTTCCCTGATTCATCAACTGACCTACCGCCGCACCAATCATCACAATCTGCATGTACGCGGTTACAAGGAAGAAGGCACCACCACTACGCCCTTCGACATGGCGGTACTCAACGATCTCGACCGCTTTCATCTGGCAATGGACGTCATTGATCGCGTGCCTGGCCTGGGTTCGCGCGCGGCCTACGCGACGCAGGCGATCCGCAACAAACTCATCGACCACAAGAACTACATACGGCGCTATGGAGACGACATGCCGGAAATCCGCGACTGGAAGTGGAGGGGACAGCGGACGCCGCAAGAACTGCCTTTGCCTGAATGAGCGCTTTGGGATGCGAATGCGCTCACCGGCATCCTGGAGCGCGCGACCGCCAATGCCGATTATTACCTGATGCCAATCACCTTGTGCATCTGAACGCTGAGCCGCCATTTCGGATGCGCTTTGCAATATTCAATGGCGCGTTGTGTGTTCTGTTCGCGATCCGGGCCATCCATCGGTTGCAACAGGAAATGCTGAAAGCGAAGTTTCTCAAAAGCCTCCGGCATGGCATCAGCCTGCGGATAAACCAGCTTCAGCTCGTTTCCCGCGTCGAGCACGACCGGTGCACGAGCCTTCGGGCTAACGCAAATCCAGTCGATCCCCGGGGGGGCCGCCTGGGTGCCGTTGGTCTCCACGGCAATTTCGAATTGTATGGCGTGCAGTGCTTCGACCAAGGCCGCATCCAGTTGCAACAGCGGTTCGCCGCCGGTGCAGACGACGAAACGCCTGCCCGCGGTATCGCCGCGTGGCCAGCGAGCGGCAATCGCCTGCGCGAGCGCTTCCGGTTTGGCAAACTTTCCACCGCCATCACCATCCGTGCCGACAAATTCCGTGTCGCAGAACTTGCAGATGGCGCTGGCGCGATCGCGCTCCAGCCCCGACCATAGATTGCAACCGGCGAAGCGGCAAAATACCGCCGGGCGCCCGGCTTGCGCGCCTTCTCCCTGCAGGGTGAAAAATATTTCCTTTACGCTGTAGCTCATGTTCAGACCGGGAGCGCGGGGTCGTCTTCGCCCCATGCGAGGATGGCGCCGCAGCCGCGTGTCTCGAACAGGTCGATGCGATCCAGTTGCGGCAGCAGCGCTGCGGCTTGATTTTTTATCCAGCGCGCAAGGCTGGCGGGGTCGCTGTCGTTCGCCCCCGCGAGTTCGTCCAGTGGCTGATGGTCGAGCTGTTCAAAGATCGGATTGAACAATTCCTTCACGTCGCCAAAGTCCACCGTCCAACCCATCACCCGGTCGAGCGGCGCATTCAGATGCAGGCGCAGAGTGTAGGTGTGCCCGTGGATACGGCCTCTGGGGTCACCGGACGGGGCGTGCTTGAGGCGCAGAGAACTGTCCAGGCTCAACTCCTTCCAGATGCGGTAGCGCTGCCCATCGAAATGCGCCCCGCAGCTTGCCGTCTCATAGACCGTCACCCAAGACAGTGCCGGCAATTGTGGTTTGAGTCGCTGCCATATCCAGCTTGCAATGAGCTCACTGGTGGGATTCTCAAGACCGGGTATATCGTTCAGACAAGCATGCTCAAGCTCTGCATGAAGCGGTACCCAGCGCTCGTCCAGATGCTCGTATTCGATGCCGATTGCGCGCGCGCCAAGGTTAACGTTGGCATGCAAAATCACCTCGAAGCCGTGACCGTGCATGCGTCCGCACTTGTGACCTGGCGCAACCTTTGGCAGACGGTGTGCCGACTCGAAAATATATCGGCGCCAGATATGGGCCTGCTCGCTGCGATCCAGATCGACGCCTTCGTGCAGCGTGCTCTGGATGCCGACTTGTTCGATCCCCGGGACATCGAGACGCGAACGCACCCATCGCGCCAGATTCTCGTCAGTGGGCTGTTCGAGGTGATCGTTGAGCAACTGGTAATCCAGCGGCACGATGCACTGCGTGAGGCGTTCACGAAGCGCGCCCACTTCGCCACCAGGAAAGCTCGCCCAATGCGCCGGCAGCGCAACGCGAACTTTTGCCAGAAAACCATGCCCATGCAGCCGCCGCGAGCGGTGGCCCTCCGGCAACAGCGTGACCTTGCGCGCAGCCTCAAAAGGCGCAGCGGCTGCAAACAAAAGTTGATCGGGCATATCGGCTCAGGTCGTTGCGGTTTTGACCAGCAGCGGGTCTGCCACGCCCGCTTCGGCAAACCCCTTGGCGCGCAGTTGGCAGGAGTCGCAGTCGCCGCAAGGGGCGCGATGCGCACCGGGGTCGTAGCAACTGCTGGTGATCGAATAGTCAACGCCCAATGCCAGTCCCTTCCGAATGATTTGCGCTTTGGTCAGCTCGATGAGCGGTGTGTGAATACGAAGCTGCTGGGTTCCTTCGACTCCAGCCTTGGTGGCGAAGTTTGCCATGCGTTCATAAGCCTGGATGAATTCCGGCCGGCAATCCGGGTAGCCGGAATAGTCGAGCGCATTGACCCCGATAAAAATGTCGGAGGCCCCGAGGACTTCCGCCCACGCCAGCGCGAAGCTGAGAAAAATTGTGTTTCGCGCCGGGACGTAGGTCACGGGTATGCCCTGCGAGATATCATTGATCGCGCGACTCTTTGGAACTTCCATGTCACTGGTTAGCGCCGAGCCACCAAACGCCCGCAGATCGATGTCCAGAACAATATGCCGGTGAGCGCCAAGCTGGGTCGCCAGCTCCGTGGCGCAGTCCAGTTCCACGGCGTGTCTTTGCCCGTAACGGAAACTCAGGCAATAGGTTTCAAACCCCTGCTCAATTGCCTCTGCCAGTGCGGTAGCAGAGTCCAGCCCGCCACTGAGCAAAACAACCGCCTTTCGACCGGTCATGTCGATTCTCCAGATAAGACTTCTTGGAGCGCGCTGGTCCTTACGCCACTCAGGAACGCCCGCATCACGATACGGCGGCGATTGCCGTCAATCACGGCATCAGGCCGGGTTAAGTTTCGGGTGCGTCTCCTCGCCCCAGAGCCACAGCACGCCACCAGACAGCAGCATCGCTAGCGCGACAAACCAGAATCCGCTTGCGAGCGCGCCGGTCGCACTCGCCGCGAGTCCCATTCCGAGTGCGCCGATGGCATAGCCCAGGTCGCGCCAGAAGCGGTAAATGCCGATGGCCGAGCCGCGCCAGTTCGGATGCGCGATATCCGCCACCGCAGCACTCAGATTCGGATACAGCATAGCCATGCCCAGTCCGCTCAGTGCGGCACACAAAGACCACCACCCCAAACCATCGAAGGCGAGCATCAGAGCCACGCCGGCCCCGCAGACCCACATGCCACAGATGTTAATTCGGCGCCGGCCGATCTGATCGGAGAGGCTACCGGTGAACAACTGCGCCCCGCCCCACACGAAACCATAGGTGCCAACTACCCAGCCGATGCCGCTGATGCTCACGCCATGGCGATAGAGAAACACCGGGAAAAACACCCAGACCAGCGCGTCGACAAATTTCTCCACCAGCCCGGCCTGGCACAGCGCCATCAATCGTTTGTCGCGCCAGGACATGAGCGTGAAAACCTCCGCGGTCGAAGGCTGGTTTGAGATGTTGGCCGGATAGCGAGGCAGGTACCTGGGCGGGTGAGTCAGGCCTCGCGCCGCCTCGGCGCTCGCCCATGGTCGCGTTTCCTTGACCCATAGCAAGGTGAAAATAATGGCCAGCACAATAACGGTCAGTCCGAATACCGCGACGCCCAGCCGCGCGCCAAGTGCGCCAGCCAGATAGGCCGTGATGATGCCCGCAGCGGCAACGCCGGCGTAGCCCGCGAACTCATTCAAACCGATGGTGAGTCCGCGCTGATCGGGGCGAGTCAGATCGAGTTTCGCCGTCTGCGTCATCGACCAGGTGAGACCCTGATTGACACCGAGCAAAACCGTTGCCGCCACGATCCAGTTCCAGTTCGGCCCCCACAGCAGCAGCGGCGGAATCGGCAGCGCCACCAGCCAGCCCGCCAGCAGTACCCGTCTGCGCCCGATGCGCTCGGAGAGCCGGCCAGCGGCAAAATTCATTACGCCTTTGACGAAACCGAAGGCGACCACGAAAGCACCGAGCAGTACGAACGAGTCGCGCGGCACCCCGAACTCGGTCTCAGCGAGAGCCGGCACCACGGTGCGCATCATGCCCAGGGTGAGGCCCACCAGCAGCACTTGCAGCAACTGATGCGCGAACTGGACGCGATTGTGGCGGATGCCGTGCAGCAGTTCGCCGGTGCGGGACATGGCAGGTTGGTTCGTAAGCGTGTTCAGCCGGCGATATTGGCTGCGATAATGCGATCCATGTTGGCCGGGCGAGGCGGGATCTCGCGCACCACATATTCGATAAACTGCTCCCGGTCATGGATCGACAGCGCCGGATTCCAGGCCTTCTCGAAGCCCAGCGTCGAGGACGGTTTGCCCGACAGCCCCGCGCCACAAACGCTGCCCGCTTGATGGCCGGGAAAGATTTCCAGCGTGTCGGGTAGTTGCAGAATACGATTCTTAAGCGTATCGAACAGCGTGCCGGCCATTTCACGTTCGCGCCCCGCGAGGTCCGGCCGACCGACCGCGCCGACAAACAGCGTATCTCCTGTGAGAACAAACCAAGGTTCCGCGCCGCGACGTTTGTCGGTGACCACGAGCGACATCGCATCCATCGTATGCCCTGGCGTGTGCATGACCTTGAGTATCGTATTGCCGATTTCTATGCTCTGCCCATCTCTCAAGGGCGTGAACGGAAACTTCACCAATCCCACATTGCTCTCGTGCAAACAGTAGGCCGCAGCGGTCATCGCCGCAAGTTTGCGGCCGCCGGAATAATGGTCGGCATGGATATGGGTGTCGATGACATGAGTGATGGTGGAGTTGGCCTTTGCTGCCTGTTCGACAAACCAATCCTCGTCTCCCGCGACGACATCTACAGCAACCGCCTTTGCCAGAGTGCCGCAACCGAAAAAGTAAGACAGCGATGATTCCTTTGTCGCGAGCTGCTTGAAAAACATTTTGATCTCCTTGAAGCGGCTACTGCTCGATCGGCAGCCCGCGTGAGCGCCATTCAGCAACGCCGTCGTCGAGTTTGAATGCCTGGTATCCATACTTTTGCAGAAGCGCTACTGCGTCTTTGGCCATCATGCAGAACGGGCCACGGCAGTAAGCCACCACCGGTTTGTTATTCGGCAGTTCGCCCAGTCGTTTTCTGAGCTCGGCAAGTGGTAGCGAGCGCGCGTAAGGAAGGTGTCCGGCGGCGAACTCACCTCCGGGGCGCACATCGATGACGACAACCTCGCCAGCGCGCGCCAACTTCAGAATCGAGCCTCGATCCACGCCGCGCAAGTCATTGTCTTGCGCAACCATGGAGCGCAGACCCATCTGCAAATCGACCAGGCGCTCTTCAGCCAGACCACGCAGATTCACCCACAGATCGGCGACCCCCTGTTCCGCCAGCCGGTAAAACACGTATTTGCCGTCCTTGCGCGTGTCCACGAGCCGGGCCGTGCGCAGCACCTTCAAGTGCGCGCTCGCCAGCTTGACACTGATGTCAGCCTGCTGCGACAGGGTTTCCACCGTTTTCTCACCCTGACACAGCAGCTCGATAAGTTCCAGACGTTTCGGGCTGGCCAGCGCCTTGCCGATGCGGCTGACTTGCTCGTAGAGAATATTTTTGAGTTCGCGCATGTGTAATTAACAATCTAACGATTGTTGGAATGTATGCCGAGCGGCGCATCCTGTCAATGGATTGGTTTTATCCTGCGGTAGTTTCCGGTCCGCAACCTCACCAAGGTCTTCAATGATCTGTGGATCCTGGTCCGCAGCATTGCTCCTGCTGCTTCGGAGGACATTTCTGCGTGCCATAACTGCAGAACACGCAACAATCGCCTGGCTTTGGCCGCAGCAACTTCTTGCAGTTGACGCACTCGTAGAAGAACAAACA
>JANNTE010000344.1:0-7669 GCA_031403365.1 Betaproteobacteria bacterium
GCGCCCGGCCATCCTGCGCCGCAGTCTGGGGTCCAAGGCATTGCGCATGGTGTTTACCGATTCTCGTGCCGCCGGAAAATCGGTACAGACGCTCGACGTTCCGGTCGCGGAACAGCGCCGATTCTCGATCACCGACGCCGAGATCGAAGAACTCGCTCGCTACGCCGTGACTATTGAGCAGCACTACGGCCGTCCGATGGATGTGGAATGGGGGCGTGACGGCATTGACGGCAAAATCTATATCCTGCAGGCGCGTCCGGAGACGGTGCAGGCAAGGGCGGAAACCCAGGACCGCTACCGGCTCAAGAGAAGAGGCGACGTACTGGTTAGCGGCCGCGCCATCGGCAGTCGTATCGGTACCGGAACAGTCAGGCTGGTGAAGAATGCGTCGGAAATGAACCGGGTAAAGCCCGGCGACGTGCTGGTCACCGACATGACCGATCCCGACTGGGAGCCGGTCATGAAGAAGGCCTCGGCCATCGTCACCAATCGCGGAGGCCGTACCTGCCACGCCGCCATTATCGCCCGCGAGTTGGGCATTCCTGCGGTGGTGGGCTGCGGAGATGCCACCTCCAAGTTGAGCGAAGGGGAACATGTCACCGTGTCCTGCGCCGAAGGTGATGCAGGCTACGTTTACCAGGGTATCCTCGATGTGGAAGTGCTCCACATTCAACTCGACAAGTTGCCGGATCTGGCGGTCAAGATCAGCATGAACGTCGGTAATCCGGAACTGGCTTTCGATTTTCAGCGCCTGCCCAACGCCGGCGTCGGACTGGCGCGGCTGGAGTTCATCATCGCACGCATGATCGGAGTGCATCCGAAGGCGGCGCTGGCGTATCCCAGGCTCAAGCCGGAAGTCAAAGAGGCGATTGACCAGTTATGTGCGGGTTATAGCGATCCGGTTTCGTTCTACGTCGACAAACTGACCGAAGGCATATCCACGCTGGGCGCGGCGTTTTTCCCCAAGCCGGTCATCGTGCGCATGTCGGATTTCAAATCCAATGAATATTCCCGGCTGACTGGCGGCGCTCAGTACGAGCCGGAAGAAGAAAACCCAATGCTGGGATTCCGTGGCGCATCGCGCTACATTTCCGAATCATTCCGGGAATGTTTCGAACTGGAGTGCCGTGCGCTGAAGAAAGTGCGCGACGAAATGGGTTTGACCAACGTCGAGATCATGATTCCGTTCGTGCGCACCGTGGCCGAAGCGGCGCAGGTGATCGAGTTGCTTAAGGCGAACGGCCTCGAACGCGGCCGCAACGGCTTGCGGGTCATCATGATGTGCGAGATTCCGTCCAACGCCATTCTGGCCGACCAGTTTTTGCAACATTTCGACGGCTTCTCGATCGGCTCGAACGACATGACCCAATTGACCCTGGGGCTGGATCGCGACTCCGGGATCGTTGCCGGGCAGTTCGACGAGCGTGATCCAGCGGTCAAGGCGATGCTTGCCATGGCGATCCAGGCCTGTCGCAAGGCTGGCAAATACGTCGGTATCTGCGGTCAGGGGCCGTCGGATCATCCGGATCTCGCGGAGTGGTTGATGGGTCAGGGAATCGACGCGATTTCGCTGAATCCCGACACCGTAGTCGAGACCTGGATGTTTCTGGGCAAGATTGCCGATCGCAAAGCGGCAGCCTGATACCGGGGCGGCGGGGGGGCACACAATTTTCTGTGACGCGGCGTCCGGTATTGGGTTAAGATTTCGCAGGCAAGTCGGAGCGCTTATGGAATGACCAAATATATCTTTGTAACCGGCGGTGTTGTCTCTTCCCTGGGCAAAGGTATCGCTTCCGCGTCTCTCGCCGCAATCCTAGAATCGCGCGGCATCAAAGTCACTCTTCTCAAGCTCGATCCCTACATCAACGTCGATCCCGGCACCATGAGTCCTTTCCAGCACGGAGAGGTATTCGTGACTGAGGATGGCGCCGAGACGGATCTGGATCTCGGGCACTACGAGCGCTTTGTCAATGCGAAAATGACCAAGCGCAACAACTTCACTACCGGACAGATCTACGAAAGCGTCATCAAGAAGGAGCGCCGTGGCGACTATCTCGGTGGCACGGTGCAAGTCATCCCGCACATCACCGACGAGATCAAGCACTTCGTGCGCATGGGCGCCGGGGATGCCGAGGTGGCGATCTGCGAAATCGGTGGCACTGTCGGCGACATCGAATCCCTGCCCTTTCTGGAAGCGGTAAGGCAGATGAGCATCCAGAACGGGCGCGGCAACTCCTGCTTTATCCACTTGACCCTGGTGCCATACATCTCCTCGGCCGGCGAAATCAAGACCAAACCGACACAACATTCGGTCAAGGAATTGCGCGAGATCGGAATCCAGCCCGACATACTGCTCTGCCGCGCCGATCGCATGGTGCCGGACAACGAGCGCCGTAAGATTGCCTTGTTCACGAATGTCGAGGAAGAGGCGGTGATCTCGGCGGTTGATGTCGATTCGATCTACAAGATTCCCGGGTTCCTGCACGATCAGGGTTTGGACGAAATCGTCTGCCGCAAGCTCGGCATCAGCGCGAAGCCCGCTGACTTGTCGAAATGGGAGAAACTGGTTTACGACCGCGAGCATCCTCTGCACGAAGCGAGCATTGCGCTGGTCGGGAAGTACGTGGACCTGGCTGATTCCTACAAGTCGCTTTCCGAGGCATTGATTCACGCTGGTATTCATACCCGCACCCGGCTGAACATTCACTACATCGACTCGGAGAGCATCGAAAAAGACGGTGTGGCCTGCCTCGCGGGGATGGATGCGATTCTGGTGCCGGGTGGTTACGGCAAGCGCGGGGTCGAAGGCAAGATCGCCGCGATCCGGCATGCACGCGAGAACCGGATTCCGTATCTCGGCATTTGTCTGGGCATGCAGCTTGCGACCATTGAGTTTGCGCGCAACGTGGTCGGTTTGGCCGGCGCCAACAGCACCGAATTCGATCCCGACACGCCGCATCCGGTCGTGGCGCTGATTACGGAATGGCTGGACCGCACCGGCCGGATTGAACGGCGCAGTAACGCATCAGAGCTTGGTGGAACCATGCGCCTGGGCGCGCAAGCCTGTCCGGTCGAGCCGGGTACACGGTCTGCGCAGATATATGGAGCCCGGGTCAACGAGCGGCATCGCCATCGCTACGAAGTCAACAATGCTTATGTACCTGCGCTGGAAGCCAAAGGCTACAAAGTCTCCGCACGTACACCAAGTGAGAATTTGCCGGAAATGATGGAATTGCCGAGCCACCCCTGGTTCATCGGTTGTCAGTTTCATCCGGAATTTACCTCGACGCCGCGCGATGGGCATCCGCTGTTTTCAGCTTTTATTTCCGCAGCCGTCCACTATCGTGAGGTCACTCTTCCGGCGGCCCGCACGGCGGAAAAGATCAAGAGCATCGCCTGACATGAAACTTTGCGGATTCGATGTCGGAATTGACCATCCTCTCTTTATCATCGCCGGACCCTGCGTTGTGGAGTCGCGCGACATGGCGATGGATACCGCGGGGACGCTCAAGGAAATGACGGCCGCGCTCGGCATATCGTTCATCTACAAGTCATCCTACGACAAGGCCAACCGCAGTTCAGGAAGTTCGTTCCGCGGACTCGGTGCCGACAAAGGCCTGGAGATTCTGGGCGAGGTCAGAAAGCAGATTGGCGTGCCGGTGCTGACCGATGTGCATGCAGAAGATGAAGTGGAGGCAGTGGCGGCAGTGGTTGATGTCTTGCAGACGCCGGCTTTTTTGTGCCGACAGACTGATTTTATCCGCGCCGTGGCGATGTGCGGCAAGCCGGTCAATATCAAGAAGGGCCAGTTCCTCGCGCCGGGCGATATGAAGCATGTCGTGGAAAAGGCGCGTGCCGCCAGCGGGCGGGACAATATCATGGTGTGCGAACGCGGTGCCTCTTTCGGCTACAACAATCTGGTATCCGACATGCGCGCCCTCGCCATCATGCGCGAGACCGGTTGCCCGGTGGTATTCGATGCCACGCATTCGGTTCAGTTGCCGGGCGGACAGGGCAGCTCCAGCGGCGGTCAGCGCGAATTCGTGCCGGTGCTCGCACGTGCCGCGGTGGCGGCCGGAGTATCGGGCGTGTTCATGGAAACGCATCCGAATCCGGAGAAAGCACTCTCCGATGGACCGAATGCCTGGCCCTTGCATCTGATGAAAGGCCTGCTGGAAACGCTGAAATCTCTGGATGAGCTGGTAAAAGCACGCGGGTTCGCCGAAAGTGCACTGCTGGCGCGGCAAACCCGTTAATCGAACAAATCGACAATAAGGAAGAATGAAGCATGAGTTCCATCGTTGACATCGTTGCACGCGAGATTCTCGATTCGCGCGGCAATCCAACCGTCGAAGCCGACGTCCTGCTCGAATCCGGAGTCAGCGGCCGCGCTGCGGTTCCGTCGGGAGCTTCGACCGGATCGCGCGAAGCCATTGAGCTGCGCGATGGCGACAAGAACCGCTACGGCGGCAAGGGCGTGCTCAAGGCGATCGAGAACATCAACACCGAGATCTGCGAATCGATAGTCGGACTCGATGCAATGGAACAGTGTTTCATCGACCAGACGCTGATTGATCTCGACGGGACGGAAAATAAATCGCGCCTCGGTGCCAACGCCATGCTCGCGGTATCGCTCGCGGTCTCCAAGGCTGCCGCGGAAGAATCCGGTCTGCCGTTGTATCGCTATCTCGGCGGCGCCGGACGCATGCAGTTGCCGGTGCCAATGATGAATGTCGTCAATGGCGGTGCACACGCGAACAACAGCCTTGACATGCAGGAGTTCATGATCATTCCGGTCGGAGCTGAAAGTTTTCGCGAAGCGATACGCTGCGGTGCCGAGATCTTTCAGGCGCTGAAGAAGCTGCTTGACGGCAAGGGACTGTCCACGACCGTCGGCGACGAAGGCGGATTTGCGCCCAACCTGCCCAGTAACGAAGCCGCGCTCAAGCTGATCGTCGAGGCGATCGCGGCGGCCGGCTACACACCCGGTTCGCAGGTGGCCATTGGACTTGACTGCGCCAGCTCGGAGTTTTTCAAGGAAGGCAAGTACGATATTGCTTCCGAGAAACTCAAGCTCAGCGCAACGCAGTTCACCGACTATCTGGCAGCATGGGTGGATAAATATCCCATCATAAGTATCGAAGACGGCATGGCGGAGGGGGACTGGGCAGGCTGGAAAATACTGACTGATCGGCTGGGCAAGAAGGTGCAGATCGTCGGCGACGATCTGTTTGTCACCAACACCAAGATCCTCGCTGAAGGCATACGCCAGGGCATTGCGAATTCGATTCTGATCAAGATCAACCAGATCGGCACCCTGACCGAGACCATCGCGGCAATCGAGATGGCCAAACGCGCGGCCTACACTTCGGTCGTTTCGCATCGTTCCGGTGAAACCGAGGACACGTTTATCGCCGATCTCGCAGTGGGTACCAATGCGATGCAGATCAAGACCGGATCGCTGTCGCGCTCTGATCGCATGGCCAAGTACAACCAGTTGCTGAGAATTGAGGAAGACCTCGGCGATTCCGCCCGGTATGCCGGGCGCGATGCTTTTTTCCAGTTGCACCGCGGCTGATCCCATGCGTTTGCTGGCTCTCGCTCTGGTGCTGTTGATCGCGCTGATCCAGAACCCGCTTTGGCTGGGCAAGGGTGGATGGCTGCGGGTGCATGAGCTCGACGCCAAAGCGGAAGCCCAGCGGGAGACAAACATCAAACTCACTGAGCGCAACCGCATGCTCGACGCTGAAGTGCTCGACCTCAAACAGGGTTACGACGCCATCGAAGAGCGGGCGCGCTCCGAGCTGGGCATGGTCAAGTCCGATGAAGTCTTTTTCCAGGTTCTGCAGCCCGCTCGCGCCCCAGCAGCTGCAGCCGCCGGCCAGCGCTGATCACACTCAGCCGCGGCCGCCATCGGAGGCGGCCTCCAGATCCTGTGGCGTGTTGAGGTTTCTGAAGGCGTCCGCTTGATCGGCGAAATCGGCTTCCACGACGCGCAGCGTCGAATACCAGGCGTCGACCTTGCGCCCGCCGCCTTCCAGAAAGCCGGACAGATGCGCCAGCAGGCGTCTGCGTGCCAGGCAAATCACCGGATGCACCCGTGTGCCGGTTCTCGCGACGACCAGGTCCACGCCCTCATCACGAAGCGGCTCCAGGAGCCGAGCGACCAGATCTTCCGGCAAGAACGGCGTATCGCAGGGCACGAAAGCGATCTGCTCGTGCCGTGCCTGCGACAGGCCGGCGTGCATTCCTGCCAGCGGTCCGGCGAACTCGCCAAATTGATCCGCGATAACGCGATAGCCCATGGCGGCATACATTTCCCGATTGCGGTTCGCGTTGATCAGGACTTCGGCCGCTTGCGGAGCAAGGCGTTGCAGCACCCGGGACACCAGGGAACTGCCATCGAGTAATTGCAGACCCTTGTCGACATGACCCATGCGACGACCCAGGCCGCCGGCGAGTATGACTGCCGTGACCGGAGCCGCCGAGAGGCCGGAGCCTGCGGGCGAGGGGCTGCGGGACATGCAGCCTAGACTAGCATTGTTCGCCGTGCGCAGCGATTGACAGGGTGATTACGGTATTATTCGCGGGCACTGCAGATGCAGGCCCGGACTGAGAAACCGGACCAACCCAAAACGAGGAGGAGACGCAGATGGCCGGTTTTCTGGATAAGGAACGCATTATCGCGGGCGCCACATTCAATCGCTGGCTGGTTCCCCCCGCAGCCTTGTGCATCCATCTGTGTATCGGCATGGCGTACGGATTTTCCGTGTTCTGGCTGCCGCTCACCAAGGCGCTTGGCGTCACCAATTCCATCGCCTGTCCGGCCGACATGAGCTGGATCAACATGCTGTTCACCACCACCTGCGATTGGGACAAGCCGATTCTGGGCTGGATGTATACGTTGTTCTTCGTATTCCTGGGTTCCAGCGCGGCAATCTGGGGCGGGTGGCTCGAGCGCGCCGGCCCTCGCAAAGCCGGCGTGGTTTCCGCGTTGTGCTGGTGCGGCGGTTTGATTCTGTCGGCCATCGGCGTCTATACGCATCAACTCTGGCTCATGTGGCTGGGATCAGGCGTCATTGGCGGCATCGGTCTGGGTCTGGGTTATATCTCACCGGTTTCCACGCTGATCAAGTGGTTCCCGGACCGGCGCGGCATGGCCACCGGCATGGCCATCATGGGCTTTGGTGGCGGCGCCATGATCGGTTCGCCGCTGGCGGCCATGTTGATGACCCATTACGCGACGCCGACTTCGGTTGGCGTTTGGGAAACATTTCTCACCATGGCGGCCATCTACTTTGTGTTCATGATGATTGGCGCCTTGTCTTACCGCGTGCCGCCTACGGGCTGGAAGCCGGCCGGCTGGACCCCGCCTCCCAGTGCTGCCGCCAACACCATGATTACGCAAAAGCATGTGCATCTGAAGAATGCGCACAAGACGCCGCAGTTCTGGTTCCTGTGGGGTGTGCTGTGCCTGAATGTGTCGGCCGGCATCGGTGTGATCGGCATGGCCTCGCCGATGTTGCAGGAGATCTTCGGTGGTAAGCTGATCGGCATCGACGTCAAATTCGGCGATCTCGGCAAAGACCAACTGGCGCAGATCGCGACGGTCGCCGCCGCGTTCACCGGACTGCTGAGTCTATTCAATATCGCCGGACGATTCTTCTGG
>JANNTE010000345.1:0-6877 GCA_031403365.1 Betaproteobacteria bacterium
AACCAGGTCTTCGCTTCTCAGGTTGTTAATGCTCAGCCCCGCGAATACGCCCGCTGGTTGCGAGAAATCAAAGCGCCCGCCCCAGTTCGTTTCTTGCGGCAATCCATAAAGGGTTTCGAGCATGGTCTCCAACAACGGGCGGGCCAGTTGTTGCCCGGTCTGACTCAGTTGTGCCCCCGCCAGTCCCAAATCCGCGCCGAGCGCTGCCGCAATTGGTGCCGCCAAGAACAGCCCAGGCGCCCCCAATAGACCACTTGCCAGGGCTGTAATATCGGCTGTATTGGGGTTGATGCCCGCAGCGTTGAATATGGTCAGCTCAGCATTGACTGTCTCGGGAAACAGCAAGGTCGCCAGCACGGCGAGTTCTCCAGACAAGGAATGTCCGGTGACGGTGATTTTTTGTCCGGGGTCAATCAAGTCAAGGCCCAGCGCTTTCGTTTGCCGGAATTCCAGATACACCGTTGTCCCCAACAGGCCCTGCGCCTCGACATGGCGCACGTTCACATCCGTGGGACGGATATCGGATACCGCGAGCTGGAGTTGCGAAACGCTTTGCCCGCGCCCAGCTCGCATGCGCTGGATCAGGTTAATCATCGACACCGTCTGCGACAGCGCAACGCCCAGGACGCCGATCTGGCCGATGTCGGCGCTGAGCAGATCGACAAAACCGTCTTCGAAGGGTTCGGTGCCGCGAATGGCGAGGACTTTTTCCGTGCCGCGCGTGAACAAGGTGGCACCAAAGCCCGATCGGTCTGCGTAGGCAATCGGGTCGAGTAGATTGTCGCTTCCGTAGTAGTGGGCGATGGTCCAGACCGGTGCGTTGTAGTCATTGTCAGGATCAAACAAATACTGCGCTATCGACAGGGGCAGGCGGGTTTGCTCCCGCGCGACTTCGGCAAATCGCTGACCCGTCAATGGCTCAGTCCCCATCCGAACATAAGCAGCCGTAGCCAGCTGCGCGTATTTGAAGTAATCCAATATTGATGGCATCGCTTCTTCCTTCAATCGCTACGCTTGGGTTTCAGAGCCAAGTTAAAAACCGAACCATGCTTCGACAATGGGTGCTCCCCCGAATCAGGGCATAGCATTACCGGGCGATCCAGTCCAATGAAGAACCACGGCGCCTCTCGTCGATACTTAGTCTCGCGTGCGAGGACTTCCGTTGATTCGCTGTCAGTGACCACCCTTTCAATCTTGTTCACTTTGTGAGCCATCAGTGTGTCCATGTGTGGCCACCTGTAGTGATACCTCGCCGTGGTGTGGTCGAGGACGGTGGGGGTCCATACACCATTGATTTTCTCGACGTGTACAAATTTCCCAGTATCACGAAATTTCTTCTCGTAAAATTTATAACCGGATCGCTCGTACTCTTCGATTGCTTGTGGAGTTCGAGGCCCGTCGTGCGTGGACCGGGTGGCGTCATAAAACCCCTCCACCTCCACTACCTTGTGGATGAAGATGCCCGCATCCTTTTTGCACAAATGGCCGAAGTTCCAGGCGATCCACAATTCCTCCGCGATCGGACCGATGTAGAGCAGCAGAAACAGCGGCACCATCACCATCCAGGCTTTGTTCCAGCGCTTCCTGAGCCAGATTCCAAATCCCACCAACACCGCGCTGCCCACGAAATAAAGCACCGACAACAAGATGACGCTGAACAGGCTGATGTAGTAGAACCTCATTGCGCGGTGCTCCTTGGCATTGTGTGCACGAGATCGTGCTCGTATGGTTGGATTGCGATTGCTTCCCTACCCACGTCCCTTCTCCCCATATTGTTTCCCCGCCTGCGCCACCTTGCTCATCTGCTCCATCAAACGTGTGAGCTGATTCTGTAGCTGCGCCGCGCTCTCGTAGCCCATGGCCACTCTGACCGCGAGCCGGCCGTTGAGCGATTCGGGCAGCTTGCCGCCGCGTTTGGCCACGCCGGGCAAGGCGGAGAGCACGGCGGGTTCGAGGAATCCGAAGTCGAGCAACAGCATTCCGGAGGCTGGTTGCAGGGAGACGTAGTTGGCGAGCACCGGCTGGTCGGAGTTATTCGCGGGGGCTAAGCGCACGGCGATCGCGGTGGGCGGCGCATCGGTCTTGGCGGTTGATTTGGTTTCGGGTTTGGTTTTGTCGTTGTTGTCGGTGGTCATGGTTGGTCCTTGCGGATTGGTAGTAGAGATAAGCGGTATTTTCTCGTGACTCGTGACACAGTGCTTCCCTCACCCCGACCCTCTGCTCCGCTACAAGTGTTCCCTTGTCCCGGAGGGAGAGGGCGTTTTCGGGGATTGGGATAATTCCACTGTCTCGATATTTGCCAGGTTCTTCGGCAGCTTGTGCGCGATCATCAGGATGGTGACCTTGCCTTTGAGCTGGTTGATGGTTTCGCCGAAGGCGTGCGCGGTGTCGTCGTCCAGGTTGCTGGTGGCTTCGTCGAAGATGAGTATGGCCGGACGCTTGAGCAGGGCGCGGGCGATGGCGATGCGCTGCTTCTGCCCGCCGGAGAGTCCGGCGCCGTGTTCGCCGATTTCGGTCTGGTAGCCCTGTGGGAGGGCTTCGAGTGTGTCGTGGATGCCGGCGGCCTTGCAGGCGATGATCACATCTTCGAAGCTGGCGTGGGCGTTGCCCAGCACGATGTTGTCGTAGATGGCTCCGGAGAAGAGCATGGTCTCCTGCGGCACGATGCCGAAGTGGCTGCGCAGTTCGTTGGCAGCCAGATGGCGGATGTCGTGGCCATCAAGTTTGATGGCGCCTTCGGTTGGCTGGTAGAAGCCTTGCAGGAGTTTAGCGAGCGTGCTCTTGCCGCAGCCGGAGGGACCCATGATGGCCACGCATTGGCCGGCTACGATGTGGATGTTCAGGCCCTGATACAGATAAGGCAGGTTCTCGGCGTAGCGGAAGGCGAGGTTGTCGATACGGATGCCGCCCTGGCGTTTGCCTTCGCGGCTGGGCACGGTGGAGTAAGGCTCTTGCGGTGCATCCATGACATCGCCCAGGCGCTTGACGGCGATGGCCGCTTGCTGAAATTGCTGCCACAGGCCGACGAGCTTCAGCATGGGTTGCGAAAGGCGGCTCGCGAACATCTGAAAGGCGACCAGCATGCCGATGGTGAAGCCGGCCTCTTGCATCACCATCCAGGCGCCGGCGCAAAGGATGGAGAGCGTGAGCAATTGTTCGAGGGTGTGGGCGATGGTCTGGTAGGTGTTGGAGAGTTGCCGGGTCTTGAAGCTCGCGTCCAGGTAGGTGGCGAGATAGCCGCCGAAGCGGTGGTTGAGTTGGGGCTCCATCTGCAACGACTTGACGGTCTCCAGGCCGGAGATGTATTCGGTCACGAAAGCCTGGTTGCGGGCTCCCAGCAGGAATTGGTCGTTGAGGCGCTGGCGAAACCGGGGTGCGACGACAAGGCTCAGGATAGTGATGGCGGCGAGTATGGCAAGGGTGATGAGCGAGAGTTGCCAGGAGTACCAGAACATGACGGCCAGAAACACGCCCATGAAGGGCAGGTCGAGCATCAGCGTGACGGCCGCGCTGGCGAGAAATTCGCGGATGGATTCGATGCCTTGCAGGCGCGCGACCAGCACGCCGGTGGGCCGTTGCTCGAAGTAGCGCGGGGGCAGGCGAAACAGGTGCTCGAAGACTTGCAAGCCCAACACGGCATCGATGCGGTTGCCGGTGTGCAGGATGAGATATTGGCGCACCCAGGTCATGACAGCGGTAAACAGCATGAATATGGCCAGGCCAATGCCGATGACGGTCAGCGTATTGAGGGTGTGGTGCACGACGACTTTGTCGATGACGGCCTGGGTAAACAGCGGCGTGGCCAGCGCCATTAATTGAATCGCGGCCGAAGCGATGAGGACATCGCGAAAGATTTTTTTGTGCTTGAGCAGCTCGGCGATGAACCAGCCGAAGCCGAAGCCCGTCGCGGCGGCGCCTTTCGCATCGGGATCGACAAGTGGCTTGTCCTTGAGTGCCGCTTGCAGCACTTGCCCGGCGTAGCGCGCTTCGAATTCGCTCAAGGGCACAATGGTGTGGCTCGCCGCACCTTGTTCAAAGAAGGCGACGCGGTCGGCTTCCTGGCGCACCACCAGAGCGAAGCGTGGCTCGCCGCCGCCTGCGGAGCCCGAGCCGGTGAGCGCCGGTTCGTCAGGCGGCGGGTGCAGCACGATGATGAACGGCGCGGGCAACTTCGCGAGCCTGCCCGCGGGCAGGCTCTTCCAGGCCGCGCGCAGGCCCAGGGCATCGGACGCGCGCACGATGCTGTTCAGATCGTAAGGCGCCGAGAGTTGGCTGCCGAGAAGCTTCTCGTCAAACGGGATGCGATAGGCCTGGCTTAACGCACCGAGCACCCAGATCAGGGAAGCGCGGTTGAGCGAGTTGTCGTGCGTGTGCCCGTCGGCTTCTCGCGGCGCGGCTGCCGGCACTGTTTGCGCCTGCGATTTCTTGCGCACGATCCTCCCTGTGACACAAGCCGTGTTGAATGAATCGGTGTGCTGCGTGGAGCTTTGTTATGACGAGAGCCTTTGCCGGCACCTTGAAAAAGCTTTCTACGCGATCCATTGCAACTGTCAAATCTAACACTTTGATAGATTTTAAATTTCCTTCTTGTATTCAATTTGATAGAGATGATTTGTCATGCGGTCAATGAAAAATCTGCGTAGTTATCCACAGAAAATCTCGTTTATTGACCGCCTTTTTCACCCGGCCTCCGGCTAGGTTATGGCGTTGCGAAGCGGCGCCGGGACTTATCCCGGCTTTCCGTTCGGATGCGGACCCAGTCAAGAATGGGCCGCGCATCAGATGCGCAACTACAAGGACGCCAGGCTGCGCAGATGCACCGCCACGCTGCGTGCCAGCGCGTTGAGGTCATAGCCGCCTTCAAGCGTGGACACAATGCGCCCGCTGGCATGGCTTCGCGCCACGTCCAGCATTTGCCCGGTGACCCACGCGTAGTCCGCCTCCAGCAGACCAAGGGACGCCATGTCGTCATCTCGATGCGCGTCGAAGCCAGCGGAAATGAAGATCATTTGCGGGCGAAACTCGTCCAGCGCGGGCAACCAATGCTCTTCGACTGCTTTTCTGAATTCCGCTCCGGCGCTATAGGCCGGCAGGGGGACATTGACCATGCGTTCTGAACGACCCTCGACGCCGCTGTAGGGATAGAACGGATGCTGGAACGTCGAGACCATCATCACGCGCGGATCGCTCGCAAAGATATCCTCGGTGCCATTGCCGTGGTGCACGTCGAAATCGACGATGGCCACGCGTTCAAGGCCATGCTCGGCCAGCGCATGGGCTGCACCCACGGCGACATTATTGAAAAAACAAAACCCCATCGCGCGCTCTCGGGTGGCATGGTGGCCGGGCGGACGCACGCCGCAGAATGCGTTTTCGATCTCGCCGCTCATCACCAGGTCGGTCGCCTTGATGACCGCGCCTGCGGCATGCAGTGCCGCGTGGTAGGTGTGCGGATTCATGGCGGTGTCGGGATCGAGATGGATCACGCCGCGTTTGGGCGAGATCGCCTCGATCGCATCCAGATAGCGGGCATCGTGCACGCGCCCCAGTTGCTCGCGCGTGGCCATGGGCGCTGAGACATCGAGCAAATGATCGAGCAGTCCGCTGGCCAGCAGATGATCTTGAATGGCATCGAGCCGGGCGGGGCATTCCGGATGACCCGAACCCATGTCGTGAAGGTTGCAGTCAGCGTGATGAACGTAGGCAGTAGTCATGTCCTGGCAGCGATTCGGCGCGACGGTTCATTTCGGTTCATCATAGGCACCTGAATTTCAGATGTCCATCCTGAGCCCGAACGCGCGCTGCACTTTCACGTTGTTTGCCATGTCCAAAGCTTATCCATCGGAATTGAAATGGCGCTGGGTGCTGCCCGATGGCACACGCATTCTGATCCGGCCGATCCGCGCCGAGGACAGCCGGATCGAACAGGAGTTCGTGCGCGCTCTATCCAACGAGGCGAAGTACTTCCGCTTCATGGGCGGGTTGAACGAATTGAGCCCGAGCATGCTCAAGCGCTTTACCGACATCGACTACGGCCGGGAAATGGCGCTGATAGCGCTCATTACCGAACAGGCCGAAGAAAAAGAAATCGCGGTAGCCCGGTACGTTACCGAACCTGACGGAATAAGCTGCGAATTCGCGATCGTGGTGGCGGACGCTTGGCAGCACCGGCATATTGGCACGACATTGATGATTTGCCTGATGCAGGCTGCGCACAGCCGCGGCCTTCAGGTGATGGACGGTTTTGTGCTTGCAAACAATCGCAAAATGCTGAACATGATGTCAGCGCTTGGTTTTCAGATATTGCGCCTTGAAGATGATCCCAAACTCGAGAAGGTGAGCCGCAGGCTCGACCTCGACACCCTGCCCGCCCTGCCGGCAGAGGTGCGGCCGGTGGCCTGAGGTAAACTGCTCGCCTGCAAACGCCGCCCGCCCGAATTCGCCCGGCTGCCCGCATCGCGTACACCCCCACTCAAATTCATGCCGCACCCACTCGCTCCCGTTGCCAACCAGATCGGCCGGATTATTCTCGGCAAGGAACATCAGATTCGATTGACGCTTGCCTGCCTGCTTGCTCGCGGGCATTTGCTCATCGAGGATCTTCCCGGCGTGGGCAAGACCACGCTCGCGCACGCACTGGCCAGAACTCTGGGGCTGGATTTCCAGCGCATCCAGTTCACCAGCGATCTTCTGCCGGCGGATATTCTCGGCGTCTCGATATTCAATCGCGATTCTTCGACTTTCGAGTTCCATCCCGGCCCGGTGTTTTCCCAGGTCATTCTCGCCGACGAAGTCAACCGCGCCACGCCCAAGGCACAAAGTGCATTGCTCGAAGCCATGGAACAACAACAGCTCACCATTGAAGGTGAAACACGGC
>JANNTE010000346.1:0-8633 GCA_031403365.1 Betaproteobacteria bacterium
CCAGTACGTGCTGCGCGGTAGTTCCTGTTTTACGCCACCACGCCACAGCCGGGCGACATATCGCAACTTTTTCCCGGCGACGGCACGCTGGCAGGTTTCCGGTATCCGCCTCGCAAAAGACTAACCTTGATAGGTGTTCACAGCAAGGGACGAGAAGGTATTTCAAGTGTGAGCCAGGATATTGCAGGGTAACTCCCGAATATCCGGATCAAAATACAGTGAACTTTCTCGCCGCATTTTAATTCTTTCCAGGTTTTCCTTTGCGTCCCTGGTTTCTTTTGTGTTGAGTCATTTTATCTCTGGCAACGTCACGCCGCTGACAATCTCTGCTTTCCGTGGAACATGGGCGCGCTTATTTCCTTGAAGCTGCGCAAACCATCCTGGAAACCGTCTGATCCACAAATTCATCCCACGGGTAGGCATTGGCTGGCGCGACGTCCGCTTTGGTGCCCTTGAACATCGCTGCCGTTTGCGCTCGGCAAATTCCCGGTGCTGGCCCAGGCTGGATGCAAACAGGAGCAGGTACCAGGCGTCGACGTGGGAATTTCTCTCAAGAACGATGCGGGCATGGACAGGTACGTCGTTATCAATCCGGATATCGCGACGCTTGAGGAATGTGAAGCGACTTTCGCCGCCTCATTGCCTGCCGTTATGGCTTATTTGCCATGGGCATTGACTCGATGCTGCTGCAAGGCGCTTTGAAGCAGGGCATGGCTGCGCTCGACGCACTCAAGGCATCGGCTGCGGCAAAGGCGCGGAAGAAGTAGGCGCGCTGTCTGCACAATCCGTCCGGTTCGCCTGTTTAGTTGAGGGCGGCTCGTCTGGGCTACTCGTTTCCGGATTGAAACAAGAGTCGTTCGATCCCGGCTTGCGCACGCCAGTGGCGATATGCAGGCTCGCTTTGCTCGCCGGCGGTAATCGGTAATTGCACCGTACCAGTCAATGGTGCGAGGCGGGAGAGCTCGTTGATGAAATGCAGCGCCAGCTGGTCCGGATCGGGTAGCGGAAAGCGCTCCTCATCGAAGCGCATCGGCTCGACCTTGAAGGACAGCAGGCGCCGGTCTTTGGCGAGCGTTGCTTCCAGCACCACCGATAGCGCCGCCGCGCGTTTGCTGCTGAGCGCCTCGTAGCCTACGAAATTGCCAAGCGAATACGCGATCAGTTTGCCGCCATGGCATTCCATGCCGCGCAGCACATGCGGTCCATGTCCCAGCACGAGGTCGGCACCCAGATCGACAGCACGCCTGGCGAAAGCAATTACGTTGCCACGCTTCTCACCGAGAAATAGTTCCTCCCGATCGACAATACGAATGGCATCGCTGCCCTCCGCACCCGCCTGGACCGAAACGATCACGATGTCCGCTTCGCTGCGCGCCTGCAACATGAGCTCCTCGAACAGCGCGGTGTCGTGCATGGAATTCTGTCGCGAGGTGTAGCTGAAGCCGACCCAGGCGATTTTCACGCCCCTGATCTCCTGATAGGCGACGCGGTTGAGTTCGCCCACCGCCAGGATTCCGGAGGAGGCGAGGTTATCGAGTGTGTCGCGATATCCGGTTTCGCCAAAATCGAAGGTGTGATTGTTGGATATGTGCATCGCACCGAATCCGGCATCGCGCAGCAACGCGGCAAAGCGCGGTGGCATGCGGAAGGCAAACACCGCGCCGGGCTTGACCACTTTGCTTGACACCCCATGCGTGGTCAGGGCACCTTCGAAGTTTCCGAACACGACGTCTGCGCTGCCGAGCACCGGGTAGAGGCGCTCGATGCTGGTTTCGTCGAAGTCGCGCGGGTAGCGATCCTGGGGCCAGTCGCTGCCCAGTACTACATCCCCCACCGCCCGGATGGTGACCGTATCCTCCGGGAGAGGCCCTGCGGATTCTGCGACGCACGGCTGCTGAGGCAGCCCTGGTTGAGGCCAGAGGAGAATCCCAAAGGCCATGCCCAGAGCCAGGCTGCGAAGGTGGGAGTTGGACGCAAACGGATGCATCATGTCAGGGATAAACGGAACAGTAGTCGAAATTCGCGAGGGGTCAAACGCGAGCCCAGTCCGGAACGCATTGTATTTGACGCCGCGAATGGTAGTCTTGGAGAATCCGAACTGGTTCGATACTAACAAAAAAGTCCCGAGGGGTATCTCATGAGCGTCGTTCGTAACCTGCTTTCCTGCGTGCTTGGCATTGCCATGAGCACAACCGCCGCCGCGCAAACTCTTACGCTGCATGGCGCAGTGCAGTTCAACGATGAACACGCCTACAACAAGACCTTGCTCAAGTTCGAAGAGCTCACCCGCAAGTATTACGGCAAACCCATTAACTTCGTCTTGCATCGCAACAGTGAACTGGGGCTCGAGAAGGACTACTTTCTATACATGAATCAGGGTAAGGGCGTGGATTATGCGGTGGTGTCACCGGCCCATATGTCCACGTTTTCGCGTGCGGCGCCGTTCATCGATGCGCCGTTTCTGTTCCGCGACCATGCGCACTGGCGAAAAGTGATCGAGGCTGATCTGCTCAAACCGATTGCCGACGAGATCGCGCAAAAGGCCGATGTCCTGCTGATCGGCTACGCCGGGGGCGGAGTGCGCAACGTGTTCGCCAACAAGCCGTTGCGAAGCCTGGCAGAGATGAAAGGCGTGAAGCTGCGTGTCATGGGGGCGCCGGTGTGGAGCCGTGCCTTTGCTGCGGTCGGCATGTCGCCATCCGTGATTGCCTATAACGAAGTCTACAATGCCATCCAGAATGGCGTGATTTCCGCGGGCGACAACGAGGCGGCCGGGATCGAGCAAATGAAGTTCTACGAAGTGGCCTCGCACGTATCGATGACGCAGCACTCGTTCACGATTCGCCCGCTTTGCTTCTCGGGAAAAACCTTCAAGAGTCTGCCTGCCGACTTGCAGACGGCGATCGTGAGAGCGGGCAAGGAAGCCGCCGCCTACGGCCGCGACATCGAGAGCCGGGAAGACATGGCCAAGCTGGAGGCGATGGAGAAGGCCGGCAAACTCAAACGCATCGCCTTCCCGGATCGCGCGCAGATGCAAAAACTGGTCGAGCCGGTGCTCGATGCCTACGCCCGCGATATTGGTGCGGATCAGATTCTCGCGCGTATCAACGCGCTTAAATGAAGGCGACCCTGGATTTTTATCACAGGCTGCTGACATGGCTCATGGTGGCCGCAGTCGCGGTTCTGATCGTTCCGGTTTCCTTGCAGATTCTCGCGCGTTTCACGGACTGGATACCCGCTTACATCTGGACCGAGGAACTGGCGCGCTTTCTGTTCATCTGGATGGTGATGCTCGGCGCCATGATCGCCGTGCGCGAGGGCACCCACTTCGAGGTTGATGTCTGGCCGCAACTGGACGCGCGCTCCAATGCGTGGCTGCGCATCGTGTCACAGATCCTGGTATTGGTGTTCGCGCTGGTGTTTGTCTGGTGGGGCATTGAGTTCGTGCTCTTCGGCTGGGATCAGCTTTCCGAGATCGCGGAGCTGCCGATGTGGACGATCTTCCTGGCGTGGCCTGTCGCCGGGATCACCTGGATGATCTTCATCGGCGAATCTTTCGCCGCCAATCTGCTGGTCCTGCGCGGCCGGAGGCCGCTATGAAACACCTCCTCTGCGGCCGGAGGCCGCTATGAACTACTTCCTGCGCGGCCGGAGGCCGCGATGAGTGGCGTGGCGCTGTCGGCGGGGGCCGCTGCCGCGATCCTGTTTGGCGGATTTTTCCTGCTGTTGATCCTGCGCGTACCCGTCGCTTTCGCGCTCGGTCTGTCCTGTCTGCCCATTCTCGTGATCGAGCCGCGGCTCTCACCGATGATGCTGTTCAACGAAAGTTTCAAGGCCTACAACTCGTTCATTCTGCTGGCGGTGCCGTTTTTCCTGTTGACGGCGAACCTGATGAACATTGGCGGCATCACCGACCGCCTGGTGCGCTTGTCGCGCACCATGGTGGGCAGTTTTCCCGGTTCGCTGGCGCAGATCAATGTCCTGGTGTCAATTTTCTTTGCCGGCATCTCCGGTTCCTCCACCGCCGATGCAGCGAGTCAGAGCAAGATTTTTGTCAGTGCGCAGGTCAAGGAAGGCTATGGCCTTTCCTTTTCGATCGCGATTACGGCCGTATCGGCGGTGCTCGCCGTGGTCATCCCGCCTTCGATTTTGATGGTGGTCTGGGGCGGCGTCATCTCCACGTCGATCGGCGCCCTCTATCTGGCGGGCATCCTGCCCGGCCTGCTGATCGCGGGCGCGCAAATGGCCACCGTGCACGTCTACGCCAAGATCTACAATTATCCGGTGTATCCGCGCGCCACGCTGAAAGAGTTTCTTGTCGCTGGAGCGCAGTCCCTGCCGGCGCTGATGACGCCGGTGATCATCGTCGGCGGCATCCTGCTGGGCTGGTTTACCGCCACCGAGTCGGCCGCCATTGCCGTGATCTACGCCGCCATTCTGTCGATCGTCGTGTATCGCGAGATGACCATGAGGCATTTGTACCAGGCATTTTCCGAAACCGGAAAACTTGCCGCAGTGGCCTTGTTCTGCGTCGGCACCGCTTCTGCGTTTGGCTGGCTGCTGGCTTATTACCAGATGCCAAGGCTATTGCTTGAGAACGTCACCTCATGGGGGCTTGACATCACCGGAGTGGGATTTTTCATCGCCTTTGCCTTCCTGGTTGTCGGATGCTTTCTCGACGCGATTCCCGCCATCATCATCCTTGGCACGACGTTGCAGCCGCTCGCCGAATCCGTGAACATGCATCCGGTGCAGTTCGCCATCATCGGCATCATCGCGCTGGCCTTTGGTCTGGTAACGCCGCCGTATGGAATGTGTCTGATGATTGCATGCGCGGTGGCCAAGGTGCCGCTGAAGTTCGCGCTAAAGGACACGCTGATCATGCTGGTACCGATGCTGCTGGTGCTGGCCGCCTGCATCATCTGGCCGGAAATCCCGCTGTTTCTGCCGCGACTGATCTCGCCCGAATTCCTCAAGTGAGGCGCCTGTCCCAAAGCGCCATGCTTCGATTGGAAACCAGCGCATTTGGCGTCACCAGCCAGCGCATCGCAGGAATATACTTCCTTTCGTCGCCTGGCCGGACTCCATCACGATGAAGACAATTTTCAACAGTTGGTTCCTGCGCCTAGCATCGGCCGCCGGCCCGGTGGTTGCTTTGCTGAGCCTCACGCTTGGTGCCGCGCCAGCATGCCTGGCCGACACTACGCTTATCATCGAAAACACCGCCATCGAGAAAACGTTGCGCGCGCAGTATTTCACCGACCAGGGCCGTTATTGGCTCAACAACGCCGACGTCTGCAACCAGTCCTGGCTGGAAGCGCCGAAAGTCACCGCATCGACGGGAAGGCTGCGCATCGCGGTGCAGTTCAGCGGGCGCGTCGGTGCGCAGGTCGGCGATCAGTGCATTGGTGGCGGCGACACGTTCCGGGTTGCCGTCTCCGGCAAGCCCTACTATGGGGACGGGCGCCTCGGTCTCACCGATATTCGCATCGATTCGCTATCCAGAGAAATGTACCGGCCATTATTGCAGACGGTGTTCGACTCGATGGTTCCCAAGGCACTGGACGTCGATCTCCGGGAAACGCTGTTGCGGCTGCTGGCCGGGCGCACCGCGCCCTACGATGTGGACATTGGCGAACTCGTTGCCACTGACCTTAGCGCGGAAGCGGACCGGGTAAACGTCCGGCTTCGGTTCAGCTTGCGCGTGCGTTGAGCCGTTATAGAATGTCCCCTCAACAGTGCTATGGGAAATTGCAAACGAAAATGTTGGCAAACATCCTTGTTGATCTGCGCATCAGGGGCGTGCCTGATCGGTCACCACTGATGCGATGTTCTTCTGGACTGCGCGCGAATAGAAAATGAACGATCCGGACCAACTCGTCACCACGAATCAGGCAAAGCCGTTCGACATCCTCCTGGCACAATGCCGCGATTTGGTTGGTGAAAGCCTCAGCCAGGCATTGACCGTGATGCTGGATAAAGCCGATGAAACGCTCTCCAGCCTGATGAACGATATTACGGATCGCGATGCGCGCGCTCCGTATTCCCAGGCCCGGGATGTGGTGCTCAAGCAGCGTGCCGCGTTTGAAGAGCAGTTTCACACCCAGTATCTGAGGGAATTCCAGGTACGCAGCAATCGGATGAAGAAAATCGGGCAAAGGTTCTCTGACCTTGACAGCTCCGCGCTCGAACTCGATTTGGTGGGTGAAGACGACCTGAACGAAACCCTGAAGTTCAATGACATGGCCTCCAGGTTGCGCCGATATTGCGATGAGGAACTCATTGCACTCGACCAGCGCGTGGGCGTCCTGCTGGGCGACGCCAATCTGGGGGCGGAAGACAACCCCTTCAGTCCGCAGGCGATCTGTGATGCCTATAAGCACACTTGTCGCGGCATCGAGCCCAGTGTCGCAGTACGAATGATTCTGCTGCGGCTGTTTGATGACCATGTGATTGACGACATTCGCTCCGTCTACAAGGCCGTAAACGCCTTGCTGGTAAAAAACTCGATTTTGCCGACCATACGCTTCGCCGCTTCGCGCAATCCGAAGGACAAATTGGCGGCAGCCGGCGGGCAAGAAGACGATGAAGTTGTCGAAACGCCAGCCCACCCTGCCGATAAGGCCGTAGCTGGCGAGCAGGATTTTTTTGCGCTCATGCAAAAAATGCTTGCCGCCAATCAAACAAGCGGCATGCCATTTGCGCAAGGCGGTGGCGGCGCGATTGCCATGCCGGGAATACCACTGCTGCCAGGAACGCCGGGAATGGCGGGCGGGAATGCGGGTCAGGTCGTAGTCCTGCAGGGTGCCGATCTGATGAGCTTGCTCACCCGAGTGCAGCAAAGCGGAGGGAAGGTGGCGACCGACGATGGTACGGCAGAAGCGGTCACCGTCGATGTTTCCGGCACGACGAATGTCCTTCGCGATCTGAAGACCACCAGTGTGGGCGCCGGTATGAACCAGATGGATACCATGACGCTCGATATCGTCGCCATGCTGTTCGATCAGTTGTTCGATGATCCGCAGATTCCGATCGCGGTGAAGGGACTCATCGGCCGCATGCAGATTTCGATTCTCAAGGTCGCCATCGCGGACAAGGACTTTTTCTCCTTGAAAACACATCCGGCCCGGCGCATGCTCGACACGCTGGGCGAGATTTCCCTGCGCTTGCCGTCCACATTCAGCGTCGCGCACCCGCTGTTTGGACGCCTGGAGACCCTGATCCAGGATTTGCTGCAGGGTTTTCAGGACAACATTGAAATTTTTGACCAGGTGCGCGAGCGCTTGCAAAGCCTGGTTCAGGAAGAGGATCAGCGCGTTGCGCAGGAGACGCGGCCGGTAGAGGAAAAGATCGAGCAAAAAGAATCTCTCGCCGTGTCCAAGACCATTGCGCAGACCGAAGTCAAGGCTCGAATTCAGAGTCGCGACATATTGCGACCGGTGCGCGAGTTTCTCGTTCTGGAGTGGGTGAAAGTATTGATGATGGTCCATATCAAGCGTGGACCGGACAGCGAGCTCTGGAAGAACACCCTGTCAACCATGGATCAATTGATCTGGAGCGTGAAGCCCAATCACACGCCCGACGATCGTCGCGAACTGGCCAAGACGGTACCGGTCCTGCTGGCCCGCATGGTAGCCGGCTTGAAAATAGCCGGCGTTGAAAGTGCGATTCACGAGCGCTTTTTCGCCTTGTTGTACAAGATCCATGCCCGGGCACTAAACCAGGGTACGCCAGACTCGCCACCCGATTTGAGCGATAGCAGCACGGAGAACCCGGCCGCGACGACTACGTTCGTCGTGGCGCCGGAAGCCGCCGCGCCGAAATCCGGACCAGCAGCTCGGCCAGTTGAGACGGCTGAAGGCACTGCCGGCAAGCCGGTGGTAACCCAGCCGGCAGCAGCGGCCAGGTCCGGCCAGGCCGCGGCGCCACCCGCCGTCAGGGCGGCAGCAGAATCCAAGCCGGTCAAGGCGTCCACAGGCCAGCCAGTGAAGGCGTCAACCGGTCAGCCCATCAAGACCACGAAGAGCGAGCCCGCCAAAGCAACAACGAGCCAGGCTCCCACGCCAGCAGTGCCCGAGTCGGATTCCCTGGACTTCACGTCAATCATCACCATCAAGAACCCGTTTGGCGAGGGTAAAGTCCAGGTCGAGGATCTGGATTTTTCGGATTCGAAAAAAACCAGCGCGTCACAGCCCGCAGTTTCAGCAAAAGAACTCGACTTCATCAATAACATCATGGTCGGCACCTGGGTGGAATTTCGCCAACAGGACGAGCAAGCGCAGAACCGTCCCGCGAAACTTTCGTACGTCAGTTCGCACAGAAGTAAATTTCTCTTCATCGACCGCGTTGGAGAAGTTGTCAAAGAATGCACGCGCGCCGAACTTGCGATGCAACTGCGCCTCGGCAAGATTGCTCTCATGGACGACATGCCGCTGGTCGATCGCATCATGAAAGGCCTGGTCGGCAAGATGCGTTGAAGCGCCCGGCACGGCAAGTGAGGAGGTGCCCCTCGTGCTCTGGCGGTTTGCCTGTAAAATTCCGGGCGAGACGCCTGGTACAGGGGAAGAAAACCCCGGGACGCCTCGAATCCGGCGAGCCCGCAGGGAACAACTAATTTAGCGCTACGAGCCGAT
>JANNTE010000347.1:0-14955 GCA_031403365.1 Betaproteobacteria bacterium
CGCGGAGACCACTTTCATGCCTTCGTTGACGATCGCCTGCGCCAGAACCGTTGCGGTCGTGGTGCCATCGCCGGCCACTTCCGAAGTCTTGGACGCCACTTCACGCACCAGTTGCGCACCCATGTTCTCGAATGGATCGGACAATTCGATGGCCTTGGCCACCACGACGCCCGAATTCGCGATCAGGGGCGGGCCGTAACTTTGCTGCAGCAGGACGTTGCGGCCCTTCGGTCCCAGGGTCACCTTGACGGCATTGGCCAGCGTATTGACACCCAGGCGGACTTTTTCATGGGCGTCATGATGAAACAGCAGTTGCTTCGCGGACATGATCTTTAGCATCCCGGATGTTGGTGATGACCCGGGCAATTTATCAACGCGGGACAAGGCACCGCTTGATGCAGATCAAGCGCTGGTGGGTGAGTGCGCTGCGCAAGCAGCGATTGCTCCGTTCTTGATGTTGTTTGATATTGGTCAAGGAATGCGTTTCTTCAGCACATAAGATCGCGTTAGAAGGACGCTGCATGCTGGGGACCGGAAAAGAAAGGAGTTCGTGCCATGACAGCCGTACACACGGGAGGAAAATCCGCAGTTGGACACAAGATAGCATCGCCGGCGAAGGGGGCAGGGCGTGTTATCGCTTCGAAGCGCGGCAAGGGTCTGAAATCGAGCGCCGACCGGAAACCGAGCAGGACGCAGGACCCGCGCGACCAGTTCAGCGACGAAGAGTGGCACGACATGGTCGCGACTGCTGCTTACTACCGTGCGCAGGCACGAGGGTTTGATGACGCTTCGGCCGATGAAGACTGGTATGAGGCAGAGGCCGAACTTCGGGAACGGTTCAGTGCGGACGACAGCAAGGTTGAAGCGGTTACAACTTAACCATAGGAGAGTAGACATGGCAAACATCACGCGATACGACCCGTTCGGAGAACTGGACGACATGTTCAAGGGCTTTATGCTGCGTCCGGTGCGCCTGGATCAGCAGCAACCACAGATTATCAAGATGGATGTGAAGGAGACTGAAGGCGGGTATGTCGTTCGTGCCGACATTCCGGGTGTGAAAAAGGAAGATATCAAGGTGGACGTCAACGGTAACGTGGTTTCCATCTCCGCCGAAGTGAAGGAGGAGAAGGAGCAGAAGGAAGGTGCGCGGGTAATCAGAAGCGAACGCTACTACGGCAGCTTGTCGCGCAGTTTCAGCCTGGGACAGGACGTCGACGACAAGGCGGCGAACGCAAAATACACCGATGGCGTGCTGGAGCTGACGCTGCCGAAGAAAGCGGGATCGCAGCCGGGCAAAGTTGTCGTGCAGTGAGCGGCACCTTCATCAGCGTCGTGATGCTTGTTACGTTGGTTTAGTTTTCCTGTGCAGTGGCACAATTGGCCCGGCGGAGAAAAGCGCCGGGCTTTTTTTGCGTCTTCCGGCTTGCCGCCGGATTCTGACCGCGCCGGGCGTGCGCTGTACGAGCTTCAGCGCGCTGGCTGCGTCACGGTCAATGCCCGCGCTGCGGCTGGAGCGCTTCTATGACCCGGCGGTCACACGGCGAGCAGGCCACCGTCCACGACCAGTTCACTGCCGGTCATGTATGAGGATTCGTCGCAGGCCAGGAACAGCACCGGATAGGCAACTTCCTCAGGCCGGCCGGCGCGTTTCATGGGCACTTCGCTGATGGCTTTTTCGCGCATCGCCGGATCCGCCATGGTGACCGAGGTACGCATGGCCGGCATGATGCCCGGATGCACCGAGTTCACCCGAATGCCATCCTTGGCGAACTGAACGGCGGCCGATTTCGTCATCACCCGGATTGCCGCCTTGGCGCCGTTGTAACCCATGTGTATAAAGGTCTGGCCGACGATGCCCGATACCGATGACAGGTTGACGATCGAGCCGCCGCCGGTTTTCTGCATTTCCGGAATCGCGGTTTTCATGCCGAGGAAAGTGCCACGGGCGTTGACCGCCATGAGCTTGTCGAAATACTCGGTGCTCATGCGGTCCGGAACCGAACCGCTGATACCGGCGTTGTTGACCAGCACATCCAGCCGGCCGTAACGCGCAACGGTTGCTCGCACCCCATCAAGCCATTGGGCTTCGTCGCTGACGTCAAGGCGCACAAACATCGCGTCTGAGCCGGTGGCCTTGATCGCTGAAACGACATCGTTGCCCTCGCGTTCCAGCAGATCGGCAATTGCCACTTTTGCACCTTCCCGGGCGAACAGCCGGGCGATGCTCTCACCCATGCCGTTTGCGCCACCGGTTACCAAAGCCACCTTGTTCTTGAGTCGCACGGTTTTCCTCCTGTGAATGGGTCCGCGGCGGATTGCCGCCGGCGCTACAACGATTCGAGAAATTTCACCATGGCCGCCCGATCGTCACCGGCCATCCCGACAAAGCGTTCGCGGGCAGGGCGCGCTTCCCCGTCGTGCCAAAGGATCGCTTCCACGTAATTGCGCGCACGCCCATCGTGCAGAAACTCAGTGTGGCCATTGACGGTTTCTTGCAGACCCAGGCCCCACAGCGGCGCCGTGCGCCAGTGCCGCCCGCTGGCGCCGAAGTCCTGGCGGCCATCCGCCAGACCGTCACCCATGTCATGCAGCAGCAGATCGGTGTACGGATGAATGGTCAGGTTGGCCGCCGCGGCAATGGGCGCACTGGTCCCGGTTTTGATCTCGGGAACGTGACAACCGTCACATTGCGCCGCCCGAAACATCTGCTCTCCGCGCTTTGCGACTGCATTCCCGGCATCGCGTTGTGCCGGAACCGCGAGGGCTTGCAGGTAGAGAGTGACATTGCGCAGCCGGCTGGGCAGCACTTCCCAAAACATGGTTTCCCCGCACTGGGTGCGTCCGCCCGAGCAGCCGGTTGCGGTCGGCCCGTTGATACACTGGGTCTGGATGTCGGGACAGTTCTCCATTGGGAAAACCGATGACGTGGCACCGATGTCCGCGTGAAACGCAGCCGCAGTCTGCTGACGCAGGCTGGGCTGGTTGGCCTTCCATCCAAACCGGCCGATCACTTTTTGTTGCGCTTCGTGATCCCAAACGTAATTGGGTATTCCGTTGAGTCCGCGAGCGGGTTGTTGTTGCGCGATGGAGAGCAGCGTCTCGTCCGCAATGGCCTCCAGCAGGCCCAAGCCCGTCAGCGACGGGGCGATGCGCGCGGAAACCATCGTTTCTGTTCCCAGCGCTCCGAAAGCCAGTTCCGTGAAACGGACGACAGGCTTGCGCAATACAACCCGTTCTCCGTCGGGAAAGGAGACGACGACCGATTCGTAACCCATGACGGCTTTGCCTTCGGCGGGGACTTGATTTTTCACTCCGCGATTCTGGAACTGATCCCCGTAACCGGGATGCGGCTGCGGGGCGCCGTCGGCCGTAGTTCCTGGAATGCTCAGCCTCAAAATCATGCCCTTCGATATTTCTTCTCCGTTGGCGGGGGCGCGGGCGCGGCCATTGTTCGCATGGCAGGCCGGGCATCGGTCCTCGTTGAAGGTCGGACCAACGCCCCATACTCCGGTGTATTCGGTGGGAAGCACCCAGGGTTCGTTGAACATGCGCTGACCGGAGGACACCAGGCCGCGCTGGCCCTCGGCGAGGGCGGTAACCGTGATCGCATACGCCCGAATGCCGGACTCATGGGTGACAAAATCATTCGCAGCCGACAGCTTTTCCTCGGCTGCGCCGGAGCCGCAAATGACCAGCGCAAGCAGGGCTGACTTCGCCAGCCGCGGCACTCGCGACAGCGCGGCTGATCTGGTTGCGAAATCCGCCACGGCTTGTGTCAGGACAACCGCAGGCGCCGGTCCGTCTTATGGCGGGGAAAGATCAACCCGGTCAGAATCGCAGTCCGAATTTTGCGCCGTAGGACGCCGTATCTCCGGTCTTGTCACCTTCAAAGGCCATATTGAACAAGCCAAAATTCACGTTGATGCCACCGAAAAATTTGTTTTGCCGGAATTTTTCTTCCGCAAGCGTAAGGACGTTGTTTGGGGTGCTGGTCACCCATACTGCGCCCACGCCAACATAGGGCGTCAGCAGGGTAAATCCCTTGGATATCGAGATATCGACGCCCTTGGTATCGAAGTCCAATTGATCGACGCCCGAAAGTTTGGTGAAGCTGCCGCGGATGGCCAGCGCCGGAGTTGCCACGCTGCCGGAGAGAATGGCGTACTTCAACTCGGCGCCGATCAGCTTGACGTTCGAACCCGGGACGGCAGCGTACGAGGCGCCGATATCGATTCCGAACGGCAGCCCCTTGACGGCCTGGACACGGGGCACAACGATCGCGGAAGGCACGCTTGATGTGGATGAGGTCACCCGATCCAGGATCGTGACGTTTTCCAGCGAGGTCGCGCTTACAGAAACACCGATGTCGAAACCGGTGATGCCCAGAGGCTCGGCTGGCGACAGCAGCTTGTAGCTCAACGCCGCGCCGAGGTCTTCGGAGAGCAGGCGAAATTCCGACTGGATCGCGTTCTGCAGTTGGTCGATGTCGCTCGCGGCAGATGCCACTGTGGCACCGGCCAGCAGAACCATCGAAACGAAACTCTTGAGTACCTTCATCATTTTTCTCCCAGGTGCAATAAAAAAACTCGACTCACGATGGCGGGAGTTCCCTGTGCTGGAGAGTTCCGCGACGAAAACCGAGTAATGAGTCTACCATTGAGGGGAAGCGTTGCGTCGGCCGGGACGATGCGACTGCCGGCAGGCGCCTGCAGGAGGTCCGAGGTGCCACGCAAATGAAAAACGGCTAGACGCTTTCGCATCTAACCGTTTGAAGTATCTGGCGCGCCCGGCAGGATTTGAACCCACGACCCCTTGGTTCGTAGCCAAGTACTCTATCCAACTGAGCTACGGGCGCGTTGAAACTGGACGGATTATAGCAAAGTGCGTGGACTGGAACGAGTATTGGGCTGACAAGGAAGGGCCCGGGATGCTATTCTTCGGCCTGCTTGCGGAGAGGTGACCGAGTGGCCGAAGGTGGCGCCCTGCTAAGGCGTTATACGGGCTTAAACCTGTATCGAGGGTTCGAATCCCTCCCTCTCCGCCAAATAGACAAAGACCCACGAGGGTCTTTATTTATTTGGAGACCGGCTTAATCGCCCAAACGCACAGCCCGGATTCGAAAGGTCCAACATGAATTTTGAACACCCGCAGAAAGTGAAGGATTTGCAGAAGCGTCTGCTGGCCTTCATGGATGAGCAAATTTATCCGAACGAGGCGCGGTTTTTTCGCGAAGCTGAAGAAGTAGGACCTTGGAAGATCGCGCCGGTCATCGAAGAGATGAAAGTCCTGGGCAAAGCCGCGGGGCTGTGGAATCTGTTCCTGCCCCATTCCGAGCATGGCGCGGGTTTGACCAATCTGGAATATGCGCCCCTGTGCGAGATCATGGGGCGCTCATTGCTGGCACCCGAGGCGTTCAATTGCGCCGCGCCCGATACCGGCAACATGGAAGTGCTGGCCCGTTACGGCACCGAGGAGCAAAAGAAGAAATGGCTGGCGCCGTTGCTCGCCGGGGAAATCCGGTCGTGCTTTGCCATGACCGAGCCGGCAGTCGCTTCCAGCGATGCGACCAATATCGAATCTTCGATCGTGCGCGATGGCGATGATTATGTAGTCAACGGGCGCAAATGGTATGCCACCGGTTCGGTCGATCCGCGTTGCAGGATTTTCATATTCATGGGCAAGTCGGCGCCGAACCATGCGGACCGCCACCAGCAGCAATCGATGATCCTGGTGCCGCGAGATGCGCCCGGAGTCGACGTGCAGCGTGCGCTGCCCGTGCTGGGGTTTTACGGCATGCCGGATCGGACCGGCGAAGTGTTGTTCACCAATGTGCGCGTGCCTGCGGCCAGCATGTTGCTGGGCGAAGGGCGCGGTTTCGAGATCGCACAGGGGCGGCTTGGCCCGGGGCGCATTCACCATTGCATGCGCCTGATCGGACTGGCCGAGCGAGTGCTCGAAGCGATGTGCAAACGCACGCTGAACCGGGTCGCTTTCGGCAAGCCGGTGGCTGAACAAACCGTTACGCTGGAACGCATTGCCGAGTCGCGCATCGCCATCGCGCAATGCCGGTTTCTCACCCTGCATGCCGCCTATATGATGGATACGGTGGGCAACAAGGCGGCCAGGGCGGAAATCGCCATGATCAAGGTGGCCGTGCCGAACATGGCTTGCAAAGTGACGGACTGGGCGATCCAGGCCTTCGGCGCCGCGGGCTTGAGCAATGACCACGGCATCGGCGTAGCCTACGCACTGGCGCGGCTGCTGCGCATTGCCGACGGACCCGACGAAGTGCATCGCAACCAGATTGGCAAGCTGGAACTGTCAAAATACAAGCATCGATGATTGACCACAGGAATTGACTGCAGGATACGAACGGAGCGCATCACAACATGAAAATTGGCATTCCCAGGGAAATTCACACGGGCGAGAAGCGCGTCGCCGCCACTCCGGAGACCGTTGGGCAGCTGGCAAAGCTGGGCTACACGGTCGCAATTGAAGCCGGGGCCGGTGCAGGCGCGCAGTTCGCCGACGCCGCATATGCTGCCGCTGGCGCCCAGATCGTCGCCGAGCCACGGATGCTGTGGGCGCAGTCGGATATCGTGCTGAAAGTGCGCGCACCGGAGCAGCATCCGCAGCTCGGGCTGCACGAGGCCGAGTTGCTGCGCGAAGGCAGCACGCTGCTGAGCTTTATCTGGCCGGCGCAGAACCCGGAGTTGATGGAGAAGCTCAAGGCACGCCGGGCCACAGTCATCGCGATGGACGCGGTGCCGCGGATTTCACGCTCGCAGAAGCTCGATGCCTTAAGTTCCATGGCCAATATCGCCGGGTATCGCGCGGTGATCGAAGCGGCTCAGCATTTCGGTCGTTTCTTCACCGGTCAAATTACGGCCGCCGGCAAAGTGCCTCCGGCCAAGGTCATGATCATCGGTGCCGGCGTGGCCGGACTGGCGGCACTGGGCACGGCACGCAGCCTGGGCGCGATCGTGCGCGCATTTGACGTGCGCAAGGAAGTACGCCAGCAGATCGAGAGTCTGGGCGGCGAATTTCTGGAACTGGATTTCAAGGAGGACGGTTCCGGCGCCGGCGGCTATGCCAAGCAGATGAGCCCGGAGTTCATCAAAGCTGAAATGGATCTGTTCGCGGCGCAGGCAAAAGAGGTGGACATCATCATTACCACCGCCCTGATTCCCGGCAAGCCGGCGCCCAAGTTGATTACCGCGGCGATGGTCGATTCAATGCGTCAGGGCAGTGTGGTTGTGGATCTGGCTGCGGAGCAAGGCGGCAATTGTGACTACACCAAACCCGGTGAGGTTGTAGTGCGCAATGGCGTGACGATCATCGGCTACACCGATCTGCCGAGCCGGCTGGCCACGCAGTCGAGCCAGCTCTATGGCACTAATTTGCGCCATTTTCTGACTGACCTTACCCCGCAAAAAGATGGCCAGATTGTGGTCAATATGGAAGACGAAGTGATCCGCGGGGCGACGGTCATCAATCAGGGCAGTGTGACCTGGCCGCCGCCGCCGATCAAAGCCGCTCCTGCGACGGTCAAGCCCGCGACGCCCGCGACCGCGGTCAAGGAAAAGGTGCCCTCCAGAGGGTATGGTTCGCTGATTACGATGGCGCTGGGCGCCTTGGCGCTGGCGTCGATAGGCGCCTATGCACCACCGGCCTTCATGCAGCACCTGACCGTGTTTGTGCTGGCCTGCTTTATTGGTTTTCATGTGATCTGGAATGTGGCGCCTGCCTTGCATACGCCCTTGATGAGTGTCACCAATGCGATCAGCGGCATTATCGTGATCGGCGCACTGCTGCAAATCGGCAATTCGTCATGGATTGTCATGGTGCTGGCGGGGATATCGGTCTTGATTGCCACCATCAATATCGCGGGCGGCTTCTGGGTTACCCAGCGCATGCTCAAGATGTTCAGAAGAGACTGACGATTTTCAGAAGAAACTAGAGGAACAACATGGCAGCAGGATTCATTACAGTTTCCTATATCGGCGCGGCGATTCTGTTCATCCTGAGCCTGGCGGGGTTGAGCCAGCAGGAAACCGCGCGTCGCGGAAACGTTTACGGCTTCATCGGCATGCTCGTTGCCATTGTCGCCACGGTCATTGGCATTGAGACCGGCGGTTATGCCGTGTTGTTTCCGACCATGATCGTGGGCGGGTTGATCGGCATATTCGTTGCCTCCCGGGTCGAAATGACGCAGATGCCGCAGCTGGTTGCCATGCTGCACAGTTTCGTCGGACTCGCGGCGGTACTGGTCGGTATCGCCAGTTACCTGGATCCCGGGTCGCATCTGGAAGGCACTGAAAAGACCATCCATGAGGTGGAAATTTTTCTGGGTGTGTTCATCGGTGCGATTACCTTTACCGGATCGATCATCGCTTTTGGAAAGCTGCAGGGCATGATCTCGGGGAAACCTCTGACGATTCCAGGCCGGCATTGGCTGAATCTTGCCGCCATCCTGGGCTCGCTCTGGCTGGGTTACGTTTTCCTGGGCGCAGCGTCGAGCCAGGACGGCCTGGTACCGCTGTTGGTCATGACGGCGATTGCTTTCCTGCTCGGCATGCATCTGGTCGCCGCCATTGGCGGCGCGGACATGCCGGTGGTGGTGTCGATGCTGAACAGCTACTCCGGATGGGCTGCGGCGGCAACCGGCTTCATGCTGGCGAACGATTTGCTGATCGTCACCGGCGCGCTGGTCGGATCGAGCGGCGCGATTCTTTCCTACATCATGTGCCGGGCGATGAACCGCAATTTCGTTTCCGTCATCATGGGCGGTTTCGGGACCGGGGGCGGCACCGTTGCCGCGGTTCCCCAGGGCGAGGTCATAGCCACCAGTTCCGAAGAGGTGGCCAATCTCCTGGACGATTCGAAGGAGATTGTGATTGTCCCGGGATACGGCATGGCAGTGTCGCAGGCGCAGGGCGTGGTCAGTGAAATTACCAAGCGGCTTCGCGGCCGGAAGATCAATGTTCGTTTCGGGATTCATCCGGTGGCCGGGCGCCTGCCGGGACACATGAACGTGTTGCTCGCGGAGGCGAAGGTGCCTTACGACATCGTTCTGGAAATGGACGAGATCAACGACGATTTGCAGCATACGGATGTCGTGCTTGTGATCGGCGCCAACGACATCGTCAATCCCGGCGCTCAGGAAGATCCGAACAGTCCGATTGCGGGCATGCCGGTCCTGGAAGTATGGAAAGCCAAGACCGTGGTGGTGTTCAAGCGCAGCATGGCGACCGGCTATGCGGGCGTTGACAATGCGCTGTTCTACAAGGAGAACACACGCATGCTGTTCGGGGATGCCAAGAAAATGCTCGACGGCATTCTTCAGCACCTGGCTCCATAGCGGGTAGCACAGGACGCCCTTCGGCAATTGCGGGCTGAATAGCAACCGCCGGATGCGATACGCATCCGGCGGTTTCGTTTGAGTGCCGCCCGGTATCCTGGATCTTGTAACGCGTCTCGGCCGGTGAGTCAGGCGCGCGGGAAGTTCATTTCAGATTCTGTCACCGACGACCGACCGGGCGTAGCGCATGCATGCATCGATAAACGAAGCCGCGTGATCTTCCGGTGGCATCGGTTGGTCGAAAACCCAGTGCACGGCCTCGGTCAGAAGTTGCTCATCACTCGCATCCTGGACAAACCACCGAAGTTGAGGTGGATACGATTGGATGACCAGCAGATCTTCTGCAAGTTTGTCGACAAAAAACTCGCGGGTAATTCCGCCGTCCCGGGCCAGGGCCGCATTCTGAATAAATTCGCTGCCCTCGGTACATTCGGTTTGCGTCAGTGCATGAGCCATGCCCTGGATGGGCCAAACCGCGCCCAGGGAGTAGAACACGATTGCGGACGCCAGTTTGCGGTTCATCGCGATCTCGTTTATCAGCGCGCTGGTGAAAACATGGATGCGACCAACGCTTGCGGTAGAGCCTGCCACACCCCGGACTGGTTCGCGCGAATCAGCTGTAGCGATTGTAGACCCTGATTTTCATTCTGCTAAACTAAACGCGTGCTGCGCTGCAACCTGATTATTTTTGTCGGGAGTCGAAATGAACAGATGTTTATTTGTGCTGCCGTTATTATTTCTTGTTTCCGCGACAGCGCATGCCGACCGGATCACTCAGATGAACCGGAATGATTTGTGCACGTACACCTCCCAGCTTCAGGTGGCTGCGCATCACTATTTCATGCAGGGTAAACCCCGGTCGGAAGTCAGCATCAAGTGGCACGGCGATGAAACGCAGAACGAAATCGAATTCGTGAACCATACCGTTGCCGATGCTTACATCTGGCTGACCAAGTGGAAGGAAGTCAGCAATGAACCGCTGCCGGCGCAGTACTTCGGCGACATGGTGTATCAGACGTGCATGACGCGAAAAGAATTGTGATGGTGGCGGCAATCGCCGCACTGGAATTTTCCGGTGGCGCCCAGGCGCAGCAGGATGCCGCGCAGCAAGTGCAGGAAGGCAACGTCAATCAATGGATCGAGTACTACCAAAATGAGCGGGCCAAGCCTGCCGCTCCGCTACCGCCCGAGCGCGCGAGTGGGCCCAACAGCCCGCCCGCAGCGAAGCCGGCCGAGTCAGCGCAGCCGGACAGGGTACAACCGGGGCGGAAGTGAAGAAGGGCGTGCACGGTCGCGCCTGGTTGAACATCTGCGATTCGTCCGGTCGAAATCAATGCGATTGATCCGCTGGCGCGGCACCTACCCGCAGACACTGGCGCACATTCCGACTTCCTGACCGCTAAATTCGAGAAGACCGCGGGGCCCGCAGACTTTGGTTTCCGGCCTTGCAGCCGGCGTACGCAGAGTTCAGGCGGGAGCGGTCTCGCCAGCCGCGAAATCCAGTTCGACACGAGCGCCGCTGGGATCAAAGCAGAATAGCTGCCAGATACCGGAGTCTGGCTGTTTGCGAAGATCGTATTTGATGCCGTTGGATTTCAGCCTGTCCGCTACGGCCGGCAGATCGGAGGCGGAAAATGCCATGTGGTCCAGCACGCCGGCGGGCGGTTCCGGCACAGGCCGGCCGGCGACGACATGCAATACCGGCTGTGTGCCGGCATACAACCAGGTACCGGGGAATCCGAGCGGCGGACGATAACCTTCCTTCAATCCGAGGATGCTGACGTAGAAATGCCTGGTAGCGTCCAGGTCTTTGGTCAGGACCGTGAAGTGATTCATTCCATCTATGGCCATTTTGGTCTCCGGCAGTGCTCCCCGCGCCAATATCATGATTGTCGCGGCTGTCGTCAAGTCCGCGATCCTCGCCGGCCCGGAACGCCCGCCTTGCAGATGCGGGTATTTTTACGCCAGCGGGCGGTCGCGTCCGGGCGCGCCAGAAGCAATAGGGCTCAGCGAAGGCCGGGCCAGATAATGCTCGATGCAGCGCGAAGTTCTTGGATCGCGAATGGTCGGGGCCGGGGAAGTCGTCATGGGCTATCGTACTGCGAACTGCGCACTGCGGGTTGCGCGGTATCAGAGTTTCGAAATCGCACGCGCCATGCGCTCGAGAGCCTGTTCCAGAAGCGCACGCGGACAGGCGAAGTTCAGGCGCAGATAACCGGTTGCACCGAACAGGGCGCCATCGTAGAGCCCGACTCCGGCTTCTTCGAAAAACGTCGTGGCATTGTCAACCCGTAGCGTGCGCGCATCAATCCACGATAGATAAGTCGCTTCGGCGTGCCAGACACGCAAGAACGGCATGCGACCGACTTCCCGCTCCACCAGATCGCGATTACTGCGCAGGTAGTCGAGCAGAGCAAGGTGCCAGGATTTCCCGTCCCGATAGGCGACCTGGGTGGCGATGTATCCCATCATGCCAACGTGGTGCACGATGCCCGCCATGGCTTTCCTGAGTTTTGCGCGCAGTTGCGCATTGGCGGCAATCGCGTAGGCGCAGCCCAGAGCCGGCAGATTGAAGGTTTTGCTCGCAGACATCAGGGTCACGGTTTGCTGTGCGATATCGCCGCCGAGGGTTGCCGCGGGAACATGCCGCTTGCCGGCGTCGAGGATCAGGCCGCCATGGATTTCGTCCGAGCACAGCACCAGGTTGTGACGCACGCAGACATCGGCGATCTCCCGCAATTCGTCGCGCGTGAAGACGCGGCCAACCGGATTGTGCGGGTTGCACAACAGCAGCAGGCGTGAGTTGGGCGTGATGGCGCGTTCCAGGGCGTTCATGTCCCATCGCCAGACGCCGTCCGATTCGATCATCTCGACGCGCACGACATGGCGTGCAGCGTTGACCGGGGCGGACAGAAAGGGTGGATAGATCGGCGTGGCCGTCAGAATCTCCTCGCCTTCGCGGCCAAAAGCGCGGCATACCACGTTCAAGCCGACAACCAGGCTTGGCAGCCAGATGATCCAGTCGGGCTGGATCTCCCAGTCGTACTCGGTTTGCAAATGGGCAATGGTGGCATCGACAAGCCCGGCGGGAGGATTGCTGTAACCGAAGATGCCATGATCTACGCGCTGGCGCAGCGCATCGACGATGGCCGGCGCGCAGGCGAAATCCATGTCCGCCACCCACATCGGGATCACGTCGGGATTCTGGTACTTCGCCCATTTCGCCGACGCGGTATTGCGGCGATCGATCGGGGTGTCGAAGTCGAAGAGTTTCGCAGAGGCCATGGCGGAGGCATTAAACCACAAGGCGAGCGACGGCTGCGGTGACTGTAAACCCGTTGTGCGCAGAGCGATCTCGCCTTGCGGTTTGGCAGCAGTCCCGCCCGGAGGGACGTTTGCAGACCGGGCAAAGCGTGCAAGAATCAGCGGACCATAATATGAACAGCCTCCGGACGTCCCTCGCGTCTTGTCCTCATGAACAAACGTGCATGCATCATCGGCGCCGGTCCTGCCGGCCTTCTCTTCAGCCTGCTGTTCCGGCGCCGCCATCCGGACTGGCAGGTGGAGGTCATCGAGCAGAATCTACGGGACGTGACCTTCGGCTTTGGCGTGGTGTTTTCCCGCGGCGCGCTCGAATTTCTCGAGCGCGATGCGCCGGACTTCCATGACTTGCTCGCATCACGGATGGAGTCCTGGCCGATGCAGCGCATCGTCCACCGCGACCGCGTCGTGGACATCGACGGAAACGGTTTTTCCTCGATCGCGAGGCTCGAACTCAATGGGATCCTGCAGGCACTCTGCGAGGCCGCGGGCGTGGTTTTGCACTTCGGCCCGCGGATCGAAACGCCCGCTGCGTGGGAAGGAGCGGACCTCGTAGTCGGCGCCGACGGGGTCAATTCGCTGGTGCGCTCCGCGAACGCAGAGCGTTTCCAGCCTAGGGTGCAATGGCTGACCAACAAGTTCGCCTGGTATGGCACGGGCAAGGCCTTCGACTGCCTCACGCTCACGTTTCGTGCCAACGAGCACGGCGCATGGGTGGCGCATCACTACCGGTACAGTCCGGCGATGAGCACCTTCCTGATCGAGTGCGATGCCGCCACCTGGTACCGCGCGGGGCTGGACCAGGCTGGCGACGAAGAGTCCCGGCGTTACTGCGAGAAGCTCTTCGCCGAGGATCTGGACGGTAACGCGCTGGTGTCGAACAAATCCGTGTGGCGCAACTTCCCGCTGCTGTCGAACTGCCACTGGACGGCCGGAAATGTCGTGCTGATCGGTGATGCGCTGCGCAGCGCGCATTTCTCCATCGGCTCCGGCACCCGGCTCGCGCTGGAGGACGCGATCGCGCTGGACCGCGCCTTTGCGCAAGGCGCGGACGACGTTCCCGGGGCGCTCGCGGCCTTCGAGCATGCGCGGCGGCCGGTGGTCGAGAAGATCGTGTCCGCCGCCAATGCGAGTTCCTTCTGGTACGAGCGCATGGCGGACAAGATGGCGCTGGAACCCTGGCAGCTCGCCTACGACTACATGACACGCAGCGGACGCATGGACGACGAGCGACTCGCAGCTTTGGCACCGAACTTCATGCAGGCGGTGCGGCAGGCGCGGCGCGCTGCTCCGGAAGCATTGGAGGGCAGCCGCCTTCACGACCCGTTCGACCGTACGTGCCCGGCCGGGGTCGAACTCGGCGTGCAGGTGCCGGCGCAGTACAACTGCGCCCGCATCCTCTTCGACAATCTGACGGCGGGCCGCGGGGGCAAGACGGCGCTGCTATGCGAAGACCGCACGGTGACCTATGGCGAGTTGTGCGCGATGGCGGCCCGCTGTGGCAACGGGCTGGCTTCGCTCGGGCTCGCGCGCGGCGTCCGGGTGCTGATGCTGATGCCGGACACCGTGGAATACGTGGCGGCGATCTTCGGCGCTCTGCGTGCAGGATTTGTCCCCGTCCTGCTCAACACGCTCTCACCCGCAGAACTGGTGGCCTTCTATGCGGAGGATTCCGGCGCGGAAGTGGCAGTGGTGCACGCCCAGTTCGCGGTCGGGCTCGGGCATCCGGACCTGCGCCGCTCGCGCATTCGCCACGTCGTGCGCGTGGGAGAGTCTTCTACATCGTCTCCCCCGTCGAAGATCGATTCAATGAATCGCCTTTCTCCCCTCGCCCTCCGGGACAAGGGCACACTTGAAGCGGAGCAGAGGGGCGGGGGTGAGGGAGGTTTATTGGCAGGAATAAGTTGGCCCGACCCCGGGCTCGCCAGCCACTCCACCTGGGACGAACTGCTCTCCGGACAGCCGGACACGTTGCCGGAGGCGGCCACGCATCGCGATGATATGGCCTTCTGGATGTACAGCTCCGGGTCCACCGGGCGCCCGAAAGGTGTGGTGCATCTGCACCACGACGCGCCTTACGCCCATGCGGCCTACGGTGCGGGCGTGCTCGGCATCCGCGAATCGGACATCGTGTTCTCGCCGCCGAAAATCTTCTTCGCCTACGGCTTCGGTAATTCGCTGACGTTTCCGTTCTCCGTCGGCGCGGCCACGGTGCTGCTGCCCGGCCGGCCGGAACCGGAAGCGGTGTATGCCGCCATCGAGCGGCACCG
>JANNTE010000348.1:0-2747 GCA_031403365.1 Betaproteobacteria bacterium
CATAGAGCAGCAGCGTTGCGCCGCTTGCCAGTCCGGTGGCGAGCCAGTTCCACATCATCCAGCCACAGGTAGTGAAATAGAACAGGCGATCATCGCGCTTCAGATCGGTGTGGAGCTGGTGTTCTTTCAGGTGTTGCAGCAAGGTGCCGCCAGCGCCGTGGACAATGCATTTCGGTACGCCGGTCGTGCCGGAGGAGTACAGGATATAGAGCGGGTGATTGAACGGCAGTTGACGAAATGCGATGGGTTGGGGCACATGGCTGCCGACGAATTCAGCCAGATGCACGGCACGCTCAATCGTGGAAATGTCGGGCTGCTCCCGTGTATAAGACACGATCACGGTTTTTTTCAGAGACGGCAATTGCCTGGCGATGTCCGCAATGCGCGGCCGGGTGTCGATGGTCTTGCCGTTGTAGTTATAGCCCTCCACGGCAAACAACATGACCGGCTCGATCTGGCCGAAGCGGTCGAGCACGCCTTGTGCGCCGAAGTCCGGTGAGCATGAGGACCAGATGGCGCCGAGGCTCGTCGCTGCCAGCATGAAAATAATCGTCTCCGGCATATTCGGCATGAAGGCGGCGACGCGGTCGCCGGATTTGATGCCAAGCGCGGACATCGCCTGCGCCGTGCGCGACACGGCGTCGTGGACTTCGGCGAAGCTCATGCGGCGGCGGACTTTGTCTTCGCCCCAGAACACCAGGGCGTCGGCATCGTCCCGGCGGCGCAGCAGGTTCTCCGCGAAATTGAGTTCTGCGTCCGGGAACCACTGTGCGCCCGGCATTTCGTCGCCATCGATCAACACGCGCTCGCCGCGTGTTTGCGCGATCACGCCGCAGAATTCCCATACGGTGACCCAGAACTGCTCGGGTTGGGCTATGGACCACGCATAGAGCGCTTGAGAATCATTAATTCCCGCCTGCCAGCGCTTGTTGGCGAGCTTGATAAAGGCGTTGATGTTGGAGCGGGCGACGCGCTCTTTGGAGGGTTGCCAGAGGATATTGGGTGTCATGAAATCCAAACCTTTTTACCGCAAAGACGCAAAGAAAAACACGCAAAGGAAACCCAACTCGGAAACAGAACAATCCTGCCGGCTTGTAATAATCGCGCGCCCGCATTTCATTCGCATTTGGTTTTCCTTTGCGTTTCCTCTGCGCCTTTGCGTCTTTGCGGTTAAGCTTTTCTACTCCGGTCGCATCTGCGGGAACAAGATCACGTCCCGTATCGACGCGCTGTCCGTGAACAACATGATCAGCCGGTCGATGCCGATGCCTTCGCCCGCCGTGGGCGGCAGGCCGTACTCCAGCGCGCGCACATAGTCGGCGTCGTAATACATGGCTTCCTCGTCGCCGGCTTCCTTGGCCTGTGCCTGTTGCTGGAAACGCGCAGCCTGGTCTTCCGGGTCATTCAATTCCGAGAAACCATTAGCCAGTTCGCGGCCGGTAATGAAGAGTTCAAAGCGGTCGGTTACGGCTGGATTGGCATCGTTCGCGCGCGCCAGCGGCGAGACATCGGTGGGGTGCGCGATGATGAAAGTCGGCTGGATGAGCTTGTCTTCGGTGGTTTGCTCGAACAGCTTGAGTTGCAGCAGACCCAGCCCGTCGCTGGGGAAGACTTCGACTTTGAAGTTCTCCAATGCCTTGCGCAGCGATTCGACATTCGATAAATCCTGCATTGCATAGCGCGGGTTGTACTGGTTGATGGCTTCGGCCATCGTCAGGCGGTCGAACGGCTTGCCCAGGTCAATCGCCACGCCCTGGTAGCTGATCGAGGTGCTGCCGGTCACCCTTCGCGCCAGGCCGCGCAACAATTCCTCGGTGAGGTCCATCAGGTAATGGTAGTCCTGATAAGCCTCGTAGAATTCCAGCATGGTGAACTCGGGATTGTGCCGGGTGGACATGCCTTCGTTGCGGAAATTGCGGTTGATCTCGAAAACCTTCTCCATGCCGCCCACCACCAATCGCTTCAGGTAAAGCTCCGGCGCGATGCGCAGATAAAGCTGCATGTCGAGCGCGTTGTGATGGGTCACGAAGGGCCGCGCCGCCGCGCCGCCGGGTATCGGCTGCATCATCGGGGTTTCCACTTCGAGGTAGCCACGTTCGACAAAGAACTCGCGCATCGCCTGGATGATCGCGGAACGTGCCTTGAACGTCCGCAGCGACTCCGGATTGGTGATGAGATCGAGATAGCGCTGGCGGTACTTCTGTTCCTGATCGGCAAGGCCGTGGAATTTTTCCGGCAATGGACGCAGGGATTTCGACAGCAGGCGCAATCCGGTCACCTTGACCGACAACTCGCCGGTCTTGGTCTTGAACAGCGTGCCCTCTGCACCGATGATGTCGCCCAGGTCCCAATGCTTGAATGCGGCATGCGTGGCTTCGCCGGTAATGTCGTTGGTGATGTACAACTGCAAGCGGCCAGACATGTCCTGCAGGGTGGCGAAGCTGGCCTTGCCCATGACGCGTTTCAACATCATGCGACCGGCGACGGAAACCTTTACCGGTGAGGGCTCCAGTTCTTCGTTGGCCCTGGCGCCGTGATCGCGGTGCAGATCGGCGGCGAGATGCGTGCGCCGAAAGTCGTTCGGAAACGCCTGACCTTCGCCGCGCAGAGTTTTCAGTTTTGACTTGCGTTCCTCGATGATCTGGTTGGTATCGACGACCGGAGGAGTTTGTCCCTTGTCTTCCATGTTCTATACGCCTTGCTTCAGACTGGCATTTATGAAATCGTCCAGGTCGCCGTCGAGCACC
>JANNTE010000349.1:0-23477 GCA_031403365.1 Betaproteobacteria bacterium
ACCCACGGCACGCGGCAATCAACCCAGAGTACGGCACCGCCCGCGGGCAAAGGCGCGTTTTCAGGGCCGGGGGAGTGAAACCAATGTCGCGTTCAGGCCATCGGACAAGCTAACCTCAAGCATGCCACCCTGGGGTAGCGCAGCGGAGGCGATCGCGAACTTTCCACCTGTCGCATTAAGTGCCAGCGTCTGTCTGGCCCCGCCTTGCACCAGCGTCAGCGAGGCGTAGGCGGACGCCACCGCGTTCCAGGTCACTTCAAGATCGCCGTCGCGAACTGCGGCCGAAACCCAGGGCCCGTCCGCCGCAACCTGGATGCCAGCGCCTGGCCCGGAAAGCGGCGCGGCTTGCGCACTGGCAAGGGCGAGCCGGCGTCCGTCACCGAGGATTTCTATGGCCGCGAGATCGCCGGGATTGGGAATCTCAACCAGAAAGTGCATCTCGCCCTGCGCGTGATCCGTTTCGACCGGATCGAATGGCTGGTCAATCACCGCGCCCGCGCGCGTAATCAGACGCAACACATTGCGGCCACTGCGAACCGCCGCCACCCGCGTGTGGACGGAACGCACCGGACCAAGGCGAGCGCCGTGGCCGTCGATGACACCGGAGACGATCAGCACTTCGGAAGCTGGAGCCAAAGTCAGTCCGGCCACCGGCTGCGGCTGCCCGTCGAGGAAGCGTTTGACTTCGCGCAGGTTGTAGTCCGAAAACCAGGATCCATTGCAGTACCCCATCACGTCCGTGTGCCCGAGCGAGGCGATCACCCGATTGGTCAGCGAGTCGAACAGCGCAGTCGGTCCGAGCAAGCCGCCTGCATAGGGAAATGCCGGATCGGTATCACCGGGATTGCCACACGGCGCATGCCACAGGCTGTAGTTGTGGCCGAGCTCATGTATCAGGGTGCGGCGCCAGCCGCCATGGGTGCTGTCCCAGCCAATGGCGCTCAGACTCGGCGCTGGCGATGCGATCGGATTGACGTATCCGATCCCGGATATGCCGGTCACGGAGGCAGGCCGCACCATCGCGTAATACTGTTTGTCCGGCGCCTCCTGGACGCGAATGTTTTCCAGCTCCGCAAGCGCCGCAGACCACTGAGCCGGTGTCGCCACGCCGTTCACCACCGATCCGAGCGTGTGGGCAGCGCGCTGCGAGATCCGAATCCGATCGCGCGCCACCGGCAGGCGCCGCGCAAGTTCATCCACTACGTCCGCCAGCGCGGGCATCGCTGGCACATATCCGCCCGAAACAAGCGGTACAAGAACCAGATCGATTGCAGTGTCGCTACCCATGAACGGTGTGCTAACCACGCTCTTCGCGGGCACACCTGCCTGTGGCGAATCGATCTCAATCTGCACCTGCAAACCGTTTTCCACCCAAGAAGCCGGCAGTTGCGAGTTGTATGTCGCTGTATCGTCTTCCCTCAGGCTGGCGGATGGTGCGCTCGAAGACGGGAGCAGCGGCAGGATTGCCGGCCCACTAAGGTTGACGGCGCCGACCGGTATGCCGCCCAGATACCCAACTGCGCGCATGGCAGGCGCCATGGTTGCAGGAAAATCCGAAACCACGTAAGCGCGCACCCAGGTTTCCTTCGCCGGTACCATCGGCAGAAAATCGTCCGTGTCTGGCCGGGACATCAATTGCGCGAAATCCACGCCGGCGGCACGAATCATGCAGGCTCCACCAGCCACCAGAGTTCCGGCAAAAACCGGATTCTGCGATTCCGATTGCAACACTACCCTCGCGCACTCGATTCCAGCGGGCACGGTCAGCGCGAGCACGGTTGCGCTTCGCGCGCTGACCAGCGCTGAGCTGCCATCGAGCGTTACCGATGTCACTGCATCCAGGCCGTTTCCGGCCACTGTGAACTCGCCGCCGGCAGCAACGCTGTAGTCCACGGGCATCACCAGAATCGGATCCACCACACTTACTGATGACGGGGATACCGCAGTGTCAACGGAGCTTGCGTGCGCCACCACGGGTCCGTCGAGTGCGGTGAACGGCACCTGGACGCTCAGCGAGCTGCCCCCTGCGCGAGATTGAACAATGGCCTGCGCCCCGCCGCCAAAAATGACTTTCGTGGCGCGATTCAGATTGAACCCCGTCAGAGTCAGAGTTTGTCCACGGGCAACTACCGCGCGCGAAACCGTGGCGACTGACATTGGCTCCAGGATCTCGACGAACAGCGCGCTGCGCCGCACCGTACCGTCAGAATCCACCAGTGTCAGGAATCCGCTCGGCGTTGCGTACGGAATCCCGACATCCAGACTGGTTGTCGAGCGGCCGAGAAGGCTCAGCACCATGGTGCCAAGTCTTGCTTGAGAAATCTGTGCGAGATTGACACCGCTGACCGTGATCACCCCTCCCCAGGGAATGCGGGCGCTGGACAGCGAAATCGCCACCGGTAATGGCGTGCCCGACGATAAAGTGAAGTTGCTCGCGGACAGGGCGACGCCACCGGACGCTGTCACCTGTATGCGACCGCTGGCGGCACCCTCCGGAACGATCAGCCTCAACCGGACGGCTGATTCAATCGTGAATGGGCTGGGCGTCGAAGCAACGCTCGTTGCCGTGACCGCATCGAGTCCGGTACCGCTCACCAGGATCTCGGTGCCGGCGGGACCGTTGTCCGGCGTGATTGACGAAATGGAAACCACCGGTTGCGGCGAACCGCCGCTGGAACCGCCGCCGCCGCAGGCAGCCAAACATCCGGTCACCAGTATCCATGGGAGCACATGCCAGCGTACGGAAAAGATCCGATCGGAAGCGATTGCCCAGCGTGAGGTTGAACGCAACGATAGACAACAATAGGCGCGACGTGTCATGGCCGCGGCTCATCGAACGCCCGTGGATTGCTCCTGCCGCATCGAAATGATTGACAGGCCACCCGGGAGCAATTTCAATGTTGAGCACATGACTGGACTTATCGTCAGTGACCATCGCAACCTTTAATTCAGGCCGTCGGCTTGGAGCGGGCTTGATCGGACTCGCGCTGGCGTTGCCTTCGATTGCACAGGACGCGCAAGTCGAAGCACTGGCGAAACAGGCCGATGCGATTGCTGTCTTGGAAATGGCGTTCGTGCCCTACGGCAATCTGGTGTTGCTCAGGGAAATGTTGCACGGCAGCCGCGATGGCATGCCGGATGCGGGCGAACTGATCGGACCTTGCCTGCCGGGCAAGGCGCAACTGCGCGCATTGACGGAAAACTCGCCAGACCCGGCAGTTTCTGCCGTATGGCATGCCGCCGTCGAACAGGCAGGTTACACCTCGGTGCTATTTCTCAAACGTCAGGCAGGAATGTTGAGCGGGTTGTGCGGCGAAAAGCTCACGTTTGAAAACTGGCTGATGCATCCACGCCACGGCGTTTGGCGTGCACGGCTTGATGCCTGGCTGCAAGATCAAGCCGCACGCTGACCCGGCTTAGCGCCGCCGGCTGCGGGTCGCGACGACTGCCTGATCTGCCGCCAGTCGCGCGCAGGCGAATTTTGCTGACCCCAGGCTATTGTCCAAAAACGCGCTCAGCATTGCGATAGGCGATATTTTCCGCTACCTCCGCCGGCAACTGCGCGAGCCACGCCCGGGCATCCATGGTGAGTCGCTCCACTTCGGCCCAGCGCGGCGCAATCCAGGTGTCGCTGCCGTAGAGAAATCGCTGCGGATACTTCAGGAACAGGGCTTTCCATTCCGGGTCCAGTGTGCCATTGCCGTCAGTGACCCGCCGGTAAGACAGCTCGGCCCACAACGTGGGGTAGCGCGCAAGCCACTGGTCGATGATCCTTGGCGGCGTGCTCATGCCGGCATGCGCCCAGACGATGCGCAGTCCGGGATTGAAGGCAAACAACTGCTCGACCGCCGCGGCATCTGAATGCGCTTGCAGCCAGAGATTGCGCGCCACGGCGATATCCACGATGCGGCGAATCACAGGTGTGTCGGCTTCCCCGCCATCGAGATGAAATTCGCCGATGCCGCGATAGATCCCACGCCGCAATTCCTGCTCAATGAAGGTCACGGTATCCGGATCGCGGTACCAGCTCGCGCGCTCGAGCGCCCAGGTTTCGAAATCGCGGGTTTTGCGGTAAGGGCGCAATTGGGGAATAAATCGCTGCGGATAGAGGCGATACAACTCCACGGTACCCTCGTTCGGGGTGCTCGACAGCAGCGCCTGTCGAATGCCAGCCCGTTCAAGAATCGCGATGGCCGCTTCCGGTGAATACTGCGCAGGGGCGCCGACGCTGTAGTGGATATGAGCGTCGAACAACGGCAGAGGGGCAGATTCCTGCGCGGACAAGGGCCGCGCAACCGAGATGGCGAGAACAATCAATAGCACGGATTTTCGGTTCATGCGGCCTCCCGAACGCGCGTCACCATTCGGGTCGCGCGATGCAACAGAAATATGGCAACTCCAATGTTGAAAAAATTCCACGCGATACCGTTAATAAACGCCATCTTGTAGGAGCCGGTCCAGTCGAAGACCACGCCCGACAGCCAGCCACCGAGAGCCATTCCGAGCAGGGTCGCGGTAATGACCATGCCGATGCGTCCACCGGCTTCAGAAGCCGGAAAGTACTCCCGAATGATGATGGCGTACGACGGCACGATACCCCCCTGGAACAGTCCGAACAATGCGGCGATGACGAACAACGACACCAGCCCGTCGAAGGGCAGAAACAGCACCAGCGCCAGACATTGCATGCTTGATCCGATCAACAAGGTGCGCAGTCCGCCGATGTGATCGGAAATCCAGCCGAAAGTGAGCCGGCTCACGATGCCACAGCCCAGCAGCACCGAGAGCATCTGCGCCCCGCGTGCGGCGCCGTAACCCAGATCGCCGCAATAGGCGACCAGATGCACTTGCGGCATGGACATGGCAACACAGCAACTGACTCCGGCAATGATCAGCAGTCCCTGCAAACCGCGTGGCGACAATCCAAGCTGACGAATACGCCCTGGCGAGTTATCTGAGCGGGCTGCTTCGGCTGGCGATGTCTTTGGTGCCCTGCGACGCAGAGCGAATACCAGTGGAAGCATGCTCAACAGGCAGAATCCGGCAATTCCGTGGAGGGTTTGCCGCCATCCGCTGGTTTCGATGAAATGCTGGACCAGCGGCGGCCAGAGTGTTCCGGCAAGATAATTGCCGCTGGCAATGATTGCGACCGCGATTCCGCGCCGGCGCGCAAACCAGTGCGAGGTATCGGCGAGCAGAGGCGCAAAAGTCGCCGAGCTTCCGAAACCGATCAGCAAACCATGCGCGAGCGAGTATTGCCAGAGTGTCGACGCCGACGCGGCGGCCAGATAACCGAGCGCAAGACACAAGGTGCCGACGATGACCGGGGGCAAAATGCCAAAGCGATCCGACATCCGCCCAAGCACTATGCCGCCGACGCCGAACCCGAGCATCGCCATGGTGTAGGGCAGCGCAGCTTGCGCGCGCGCCACGCCGAACTCGGCCTGCACCGCCGGCAGCGCGACGACGACAGACCACATGCCTACGCCGCCTATCGTCGACAGTACCAGGGCCAGCCCAAGGCGCGTCCAGGCATAGCGGGAGTCCACGCCTTGTTGTCTCGTGCCGTCGCTGGCTTTTTGCGTCGTAGTCACTGTTCCGGATTGTGCCTCAAATTGCGCAGCGATCGGATGACCGGCGCCCAACGACTCGCCTCCGGCACGACTGGGCGATAATGCACATCAAGGTGCCGGGCAGCCAATCGCATGATCGCAGGTTCCGGCAGGCGTATCGAACCTCAAGGGGGAATGACACATGAAACTCGAAGGCGCGGTGTGTATTGTCACCGGTTCGGCGACCGGAACCGGTGCAGCTTGCGCAATTCAGCTTGCAAGGAAAGGCTGTCGCGTGGTCGTCAACTACACCAGAAGCGAACAAGAGGCCAGGCATACCGTCGAGGCGTGCGAAGCCGCCGGCGCGCAGGCAATCATGGTCCGTGGCGACGTCGGAATCGACGCCGATTGCCACGCACTTGCGCAAGCCGCTCTCGTCAAGTGGGACCGCATCGATGCGCTGATCAACAATGCTGGAATCACCAAGTTCGCCGCGGCAACCGATCTCGATGCGCTCGACGCAGCGGATTTCCAGCGCATCTATGCGGTGAACGTGATCGGACCGTACCAGATGATCCGTGCCTGCGTGCCTGCGATGAAGAAGCAGGGCAAAGGCGCGATAGTGAACATTTCGTCGATCTCGGGTGTCATGGGCATCGGTTCTTCGACTGCGTATGTCGCCTCCAAGGGTGCTTTGAATGCGATGACGCTGGCACTGGCGCGCTCGCTGGCGCCAGGCATTCGCGTCAACTCGGTTTGTCCGGGTTTGATAGAAACGCGCTGGCACCTGGATCGGTTCAGCAAGGAGGACTATGCCAAATTCAAGGCCGGTTATGAGAAATCCGTACCGCTCGCCAAAGCCGCGACCGCCGATGATGTGGCGGAAGTGGCCCTTTGGCTTATCGAAGGCGCCGATCTGGTGACCGGTGAATCCATCCTGGTGGATGGCGGATTGCACCTCGGAAAATTCTAGGTTGCCATCTCCGACAGCGCGTATGAAAGTCCAGCTTCTGTCGGATTTGCATCTGGAGCATGCGCACCGGTTTCCGCCTTTCGCGTTCCCGGTTACCAACGCCGAGGTCGTGGTGCTGGCTGGCGACATCGACAATGGAACCCGCGCCATCGACTGGGCAGAGCAGACGTTTCCAGACCAGGCCGTGCTCTATGTGCCGGGCAACCACGAATACTATGATGGCGAACTCGCGGCCGTCGCCGCGGCACTGAAGGCGCGCGCGAAGCGCAGTGTCAACGTGCGCGTACTCGACAACGACGCACTGACAATCGACGGCGTTCGCTTTCTCGGCAGCACGCTGTGGACCGACTTCGAACTTCACGGCCCCGGGCAGGCCGGTTCTGCCATGGCGGAGTCCCGCAAGCATGTGGTGGACTTTCGAGCCATTCGCTTCGGCGCTGGTTTGCTCACGCCGCAACAAAGTGTCGATTTGCACCGCGATGCAGTCGGGTTTCTGCGCGACGAATTGACGAAACCGTTTTCGGGCAAGACCGTGGTCATCACCCATCACGCGCCACATCCGGAAAGCGTGCACGCGCGCTGGACGGGAAATATGGTCAATCCGGCCTTCGTGTCAGATCTGGGGCGGCTGATGGGCCAGTCGGCGTGGTGGTTTCATGGTCATACCCACGATAGTTTCGATTACACGGTTCTGGGTACGCGAGTGCTCGCCAATCCAATGGGCTACCGCAGTTCGAATTGGCGCCAAGCACGCGATACGGATGCGGCATTTCGGGTCATTACCGAGAATCAGCGCTTCGATCCGGCTCTGGTGGTCGAAATCTGAACAGGGAGCACGCGACCGTCTTACGCGCATGCATAATGCACCGGTTGAAAGCATCGGGCCAGATCCCGGTGTCCACCACATCGATATTCTCTGATTCGGAGATGGCAAATGAAAGTTTACTGTGCTGTATTGGGTACTGTGGTGGCGTCACTTGCCTGCGGCCCGCTGGCTGCGGCCGAGCGCTTCAAAATCGATACCGATCACACGTTTGCGCACTTTTCCGTGTTGCATACCGGCATTTCTTCGGTACGCGGACGCGTGGGCGTATCAGGCGGCACCGCCACGCTGGACATCGAAAATCAGACTGCGGAAGTCACTGTGGAATTGAACCTGCGGACCATCGATACCGGGGTCAAAAAGCTCGATGCCTTGCTCAGCGATGAAATGTTCTTCGACGTCGCCACGCACAAGACCGGCCGCTTCGCAGGCAAGGCAACACAATTCAACGAAGGCTTGCCTTCGGCGTTTGAGGGCGAGCTGACCTTGCGCGGCATCACCCGGACCGTCGAGCTGAAAGCTGAACGCTTTGCCTGCAAACAGGTCAAGATCCTGGTGCTGAATCGATTCGTATGCGGCGGCGATTTGCAGGCAAACGTAATGCGTTCGGATTTCGGCCTCGACAAGTACCTGTCCATGGTCGGCGACGAGGTGCGGCTTGTGATATCCGTGGAAGCGATACGGCAGGAAAAGTAAGCGGTCCGGACCATGGCGCCTGGGTGCAAAATATCCGGCGTCCCGCGATTAACGCCGCACCTTGGCAATGTCGCGAAGCAGTTGATCGTAGTGTGTGGCCAGCAGCGTGAGACTTTGCTTTAAATTGGTCCGGGCTTGAGCGTACCCGGTCCGGCTGCCCAAGTACGGCGTATATCGCGCATATTCATCCAGCGATGGCGTCTTTTCCAGCTTGCGTTCCAATTCACTGATTTGTGTGCGCAGGCGGTTAAGGCTCTGGGTGAGTCCGGAATAGCGGCGATCCGTGGCACGCACACGCGCCTTGCGATAGGCGGAGAGTTGTTCGGTATGCGTTTGCATGCCCGCGATCAACGCGTCGAGCTGGGTTTTGATCCGCACCAACTCAGGAAAAGCCGTTGCGGCAGCCGAAAGCTTCTTTGCCTGAGCCAGTCGATCAACGGCCCCGGCATTCGATGCCGTAAACAGAAAAAACATGGCGGCAATTGCAGCCATTCCCGTCTTCCCAATTCTGGTATTCAATCACCTCTCCTTATTTCTCGCCAGGCATATCGCAACTGCAAGCCATAGACCGCACTCTCTACGGAAAAACTGGCGTCATCCCGGATTCCGCACGCCCGGTAACGATTCACCCATTTCATACGTGGAACGGCATTAACGCCATCTCACTTGAATTCATGCAGCGCAATCCTGTTCCTGCCTATGAAATCCCAGTCGTACTCGACACCCAGGCCCGGCCCGGTGGGCACCGGAAAACAGCCGTCTTTGCCGACCGCGTCGAGCATATCGCTGTAACCGCATTTATACACTGGCGGGATCACGTTCGGGCAATCCGGCCCGACCAGCCCGACTTCGTAATAATTGCTGTTGCGCATAGCAGACATGCAGGCGCGATGCGCCGGCCCGCAGACGTGAATTTCCGCGTCCATGCCGAAGGCTTCCGCCACATGCGCGATTTTCATGCACCCGGTGATGCCCATGTCGTACTCGGGATCGACGCGGAGAAAATCCGTGCCGCCCGCAATTAAAAAGTCCGCTTTCGGCTCGACGCCGCGCACATGTTCGGTTTGCAGAATCGGGGTTTTGAGGAACTCGCGCAGCCTCTTGTGTGCGAAGGCAGAGGTGCCGGAATCGCGAAACGGATCTTCATACCAGAAGTAATTCGCCTCATCGCAGGCGCGGCCGACGTAGAGCGCGTCTGCGAAGGTGCGCAACTCGCAGGCCGGATCGAGCATCAATTCCATCTTGTCGCCCATGGCCTTTCGCACGTGCAGCACGTTGGCCGCTTCTTCGTGCTTGTCGCCCTCGTTCCAGCCGTGAATCTTGAACGCACGGTAACCGAGGTCGTGGCATTGCTGGGCGAAATCGGCAAAGGCTTCCTTGCTGTTCAGGCCGCGCCCTGCGGTCGAGCGGTCGCCGTGAAAAGTGCTGGCGTAGGCGGGCAGCCGCTTGCGATAGCCGCCAAGCAGTTCCGATACCGATGCGCCCAGCTTCTTGCCCGCCAGATCCCACAACGCGATGTCAAGCGGGCCATGGCCCATGTGATCGAACTGGCGCGCCTGGCGTTTTAGATTGTCGTAAATCTGCTCGCGCGCCTCGGCCTCATGGCCGACCAGATAAGGCGCCAGCATCAGGGTTTGCCCCAGGGAAGAAGCCGATGCCACCCATTGCGCGACGTATTCGCCGCGCAAGCCATTGTCCGTCATGATTGCAATGGCGTACTTGGTCACGCGTATGCTCGAACCTTGTTTGTAGCCAAACGCGCCCACACCCTCGCCGCCGACCTGGCCGAGATTGGTGGCGTCGAACTGGAAGACGTGGACTTCGACTTTGCTGATCCGGCTCATATGGGTGACTCCTCTCAGGAAAACCAGTTTTTCCAAGCATATCACCGACGCTTTTTCGACCCGGCCAAATGCGTGTAGGCTCTTACATCGCCCACTTCCAATCAGAGGAATACCGCGTGAAACACCGCATCGACCCGGAAGGCACACGACTGCCAATCAAACTTGACACGACATCCAACGGCGAGTTCGAGCCGGTCGCCCTGTCGGCGGCGAATCAATACGCCAATCGGCTGGCGAACGAACAGGCGAGCGCCAATGCGCGCCGCGCAGGTCTGTCGCGGAGGGACTTTCTGATTTCTTCCTGCGGCGCCGCCAGCACCTTGCTTGCTTTCAACGAGGCCAACGCCGCGGCCGGTAAAACCGGCGGCTGGTTTGATCTCGAACGCGAAGCCGCGCTCGACCCGCTGCTGGCCGCCCGCACACTGGACAGCGGTGAGTTCATTTTCGATGTGCAAGGCCATTTCGTGGAACCCAACGGCGCCTGGCTGAAGAAACTGCCGGCCGGCGCACAACCTCTGAAGTTTGCCGCCAAGACGCTGTGCGAGCGGCCCGACACCGGCGGCGATCTTGGTTATCTCAACTGCCTCGGGCCGGACGAGTTCGTGAAGGACGTGTTTATGGACAGCGATACCGACTTGATGGTGCTGTCCTTCGTTCCGTCGCGGGCGGACGCGGAACCGCTGACCATTGCGGTAGCCGATGCGGTGCGGCGGATCGTGGACCGCATGGAGGGCTCGCACCGGCTTCTGCTGCACGGACGGGTCAATCCGAATCAACCGGGCGACGTGGAAAACATGGACGAACTCGCCGCCAAGTGGAAAGTCGCCGCGTGGAAGACTTACACCCAGTGGGGACCGGACGGCAGAGGTTTTTTCCTGTCTGACGACGTCGGCATCCGCTTCATCGAAAAGGCGCGCGCGCTCGGTGTCAAGGTCATCTGCGTGCACAAAGGCCTGCCATTCGGGCAGAAATCCTATGAGCACAGCCAATGCAGCGACATCGGGGTGGTAGCCAAGCGCTTCCCCGACATGAGTTTCATCATCTACCACTCCGGCTTTGTACCCAAGAACGACGAAGTCGCCTGGAGCGAAGGCAGCCGGCGCGACGGTGTGGACACCCTGATTCGCTCACTGCGCGAGAATGGCGTGGCGCCCAACAGCAACGTCTATGCGGAATTGGGCAGCACCTGGCGCTTTGTCATGCGCGATCCGAACCAGGCTGCCCATCTGATGGGAAAACTACTCAAGCACGTGGGCGAGAACAACGTGCTTTGGGGCACCGATTCGATCTGGTACGGCTCGCCCCAGGATCAGATTCAGGCCTTTCGTGCGTTTCAGATCTCCCCGGAGTTTCGCGAAAAATTCGGCTACCCGGAGATCACTCCGGAACTGCGCGCCAAGGTATTCGGGTTGAATGCCACCGTGCCCTATCGCCTGCGTGCCGAAGAAGTGCGCAAATTCACGCAGCGCGATGTGGTGGCGCGGGAGAAAACTGCCTATCGGGAAAACCCAGAACCGCATTACCTCACGCACGGCCCCAGGAACCGGCGCGAGTTTTTTAATCTGTTGAAGTGGAACGGCGGCTCCAGGGCGTGATGCCCGAATCCCGTTGGAAGTAAAAAAGCCCGGAAGTATCCGGGCTTGATTTCCTGCTGCCGCGTCCTGCTCAGGCGGGGCGGATGTTCGACGCTTGGTCACCCTTGGGGCCGGTCGTTTTGTCGAAGGTCACCTTCTGGTTTTCCTTCAGCGACTTGAACCCCTCACCCTGGATCGCGGAGAAATGGGCGAACAAATCCTTGCCGCCGTCGTCCGGGGTAATAAAACCAAAACCTTTCGCGTCGTTGAACCACTTAACGGTACCTGATGCCATCTCTCTATCGTCCTTAAAAAAATTAAAAATAAATAATTTCGCCGGAAGGCGGCAGGCCAAGAGGAGAAATTAGGGAGACCAGGGCAGTACCGTAAAGACGGGGCTACGACGGACCAGCAATATCAGCGCTTGGAAATTCCTGCGGCTCCCTTATACGCCTTTGGCTGCGTTCGGTCAAAGGGCTGGGGAGGGGGGGCTTGAATGCCTATTCCAGCGGTATACGGCCTAGGCTGACGTCGCATGGCCACCGCATAAATGCTGCCGGAGATTGCGGCTGGAAGTGCCGTGCCCAGGAAAGCGGCATGGCGTCCCAGTCTGCCGGCCTGAATTTCCTGCTCCCAGCTAATGGCTCGGCCAGTGGCCCTGTGTTGCGGGTAGTATGGGCTGCCTTAACACCCTATCGGAGTGCCATGTCAGCCCCAGCCCCAATAGCACCTGCAGACCCCGTCCGCGATCTGGCATCGAGAATCTTTGTGGAACTGGTTTGCCGCAACGTCGTGGTGACTGACAGCGCTGCGGAGGTCAAATGCAACCCCGAAAACCTCGCCAGGATCAGCTTCAAACTGGCAGACGCGTTTCAGCGCGTTGACGTCGCCATCAAGGCCCCTTCGATGCCGAAGAATCAGGAGTTCGATATGAAGGCCGCCAGCCTGCCCGGATGGGAAGCCGAAGTACCGAAATAATGCGACTTCGGCAACTCCAAAAGAAAAGCCCGGTTTCCCGGGCTTTTTCTTGCTCTCAGAACTGAGAGTTACTTCAGTTCTGGGCCGTTGCCACCGCAGATTAGGCGGGTTGTATGTTCGATGCCTGATCGCCCTTGGGTCCTGTGGTCTTTTCGAACGTCACTTTCTGGTTTTCCTGCAGCGACTTGAAGCCGTTGCCCTGGATCGCGGAGAAGTGAGCAAACAAATCCTTGCCGCCGTCATCCGGAGTAATGAAACCGAAACCTTTTGCGTCGTTGAACCACTTAACTGTGCCTGAAGCCATATCTATATTTCCTTAACTAGTAAATGAGCAATTCGCCCGATAGCGAGAACATCAAGGGTAAAAATCGAAGGAGATCTGTGGAGTAGCCCGGAACCGGGCTACTGCGGACCAGCAAAGACAACGCTTGAGAATTCTGCCAGCCCTTTATACGGACTCGGAAGCGCAAGGTCAATGTTTTTCTTGCCTTTTGGTGACCGGTTGGAGTGCTGAAATCGCTGCACTCCCACGAACCCAGCTTCGAAGGGCGGCCGGCGTGCAGAGCTCAGTTCCCGGTCAGTGCCTTGCGAAATCCGCGGTTATGCACCATTTCATGGGTCGCGCCGATCAAAGCGTCGCTCAATACCTCGAAGTAGTTGGCGGCCTTGTACGAAATGCCGAAACGGCTGGACGTGCCGATTGCAACCACGCCCCAAAGCATCTTGCCGTTCGTGTCGGTAAATATCGCGTCCAGCTCGACCTCGGCATTGTAGCGTTTGGCTTCTTCGACAAAAAACTTACTGACCTCTCCCTTCAGGACGACGTTTCCGCCGGTTTCCACGACTTCGATCCCGAGTTCCGACAGCAGCAGCTTGACCTGATAGGTTACAAAGCGCGAAACATCTTCGCTGGTGGTCACTTTGCGAATCGGGATCTGGGCAGTATTGCGGCCGATATATCCCGGATCCGCGCGCTTGTCGGTGAAAGGTTCAATCCGCAACCTGACTCGTTCGAGTCCTTGCAGATCGACCGGCGCTCTCTCGGACATCGGCGACGTCGGCATCCATTCGAGCGCTATTCCTTCCAGCTTATCGGCCGCACCTGCCGTAGTCAGTGAACACAAAGCCACAACGCTTACGGCCACCACCGACACTATGCGTACAAGGTTCTTCATCGAGCCGCTCCCAAGTCGGTCAACCGCCATCGAATACGATCGCATATCACGAATCTAGTTTACTTCCGCTTTGTTCAATCGCCCGGTTACCGCGTCGATCTCGACGCTGGCTTTATGGCTGCTTGGCAGAAACATCTGGTATCGGTAGGCGGGTTTTCCGGTCATGCTGACCGACATGGTCATCGATATCACTCGGACCGGCCCGGCAAATATCTCCGGAGCCAATGCGCGCGCTTTGGACTCCCCAATCGCCGCCTTCTCATACATTGAGTAGCGCAACAAGCCCACCTTGTTCTTGAACTGAAAACCCGCCGGCTTGGCCGGATCGCAAAACGCTTCCGCGCTACGGCCCTCGCTATTCAAGATACTGACGACATAGGGCGGAGCATCCCCTCCACCGCTTTGTTGCCATCCGGTCACGATTCCCGGGCGCTCGCTCAGGGCGGCTTCGAGGCATACCTCCAGGGTTCCGCCGGGCTCCCAGGGGTTGGCGGCGAAAACAACCTGCGGTTGCGTCAGATTAAGCCAGAGCCCGAACATCAGGATGGACCGCATGCGTAGATTCATGGATGAGGGCTCAAGATCAAAAGGGAATGTGCTATTGCAGCGTTCTATCCGCGACTGTGATTCTGTGCAGGAGCCGTCGATGACCTTCATAGCCGCCGGTGGCTGCGTGAATCACACTGCGATTGTCCCACATGATCAGCATCTCCTGGGCCCACTTATGCCTGTAAATGAACTCCGGTCTGGCCTGGTGGGCAAACAGCTCCTTGAGTATCGAGGCCGCTTCATCGTCCGCAATGCCATCGATTCCGATCGTGTAGGCCGGACTGACGTAGAGCGCCACGCGCCCGGATTCGGAATGCGGGCGCGCAACAGGATGCAGCTGGGTTTTCAAAGCCGAGTCTCCGAACCTGATCGCCATCGAGCGGCCCTTGTCGCGCTCACCATACAATCCGTCGCGGGCATAGCCCCTGCGGGCGGAGTGGATCGCCATCTTGCCCTTCAATAATGTCTTCAGCGAAGGTGGCAATGCATCCCAAGCGGCGCGCTGATCAGAAAACAAGGTATCTCCACCTGCTGGCGGAATGATGTTGCCGTACAGCAGGGTTGCTGCCGGAGGATGCTTCAGAAAACTCCAGTCGGAATGCCAGGTTTCGGCAAAAACAGGGGTCTTCTCGTCGGCCTCGCGTCTGACCTGCACCACGCGCGGATGCCCGGCAATGCCTTCCAGATAGGGGTCATCGCCGTTGGGTCCGATATGAGTGGCAAATCGCTCCAGATCCGCGATCTGCATCGACTGATCCGGAAAAGCGACGACCAGGTGCTCAAGCCATGCCGCACGAATTCCGGACACGATTTCCGGGCTGAGTGGGCCCGCAAGATCGATGCCGCGGATGATGGCTCCGCATGCCGCGCTCTGACGCACAACTTCCATGGCCATTGGCCGCCCCCGGAACAACCTGTGATCGGCACTCGGATTCTACCTGCCATCGTGCTCGCAAGGTTGCCGCTGTCACTTCAACACCGTACCGATGTGCCGCAACGGCGATTCCCGGCGCATTTTCGGCCGGGTGTTAAGGGAGCCGAATCGGCCGGGAGTACTTATCGGCACGATGACGCCTGCCCCAGGGCTGCGACGACATCGCGCAAAGTCTTGTCGAAACTTCGATACGCTATATATTGTCTTACCCGGAACATGTCTACTACTCATGTTGAACTGTCGCCCATGTAGCAACTCGATTTGCCGCGAAAGTGTGCAACACGGCCTGCTACCGGTCGAAGCGCTGAAGCTGATCCCGATCATGCAACAATGTTTCCAGGGGGAGACTCGCTGACGGGATCGCCGGTCAATGCATCCATCGGGACGCCCTGGCTCGTATATGGACCAGTCACAAGGATCAACCCATGTTTTAGCCGGTCAGCCGGCACGAGGTACCGACAATGAACCGACGTCAATTGCTTGCAAGTATTCCCTGCCTTTTTATTGGACAGCCTCTCCTGGCAAAGGAAAGCACGGTGAAACCCTTGATGAAACCCAAATCCGAATGGAAAACGCTGCTACCCGTGGCGAGCTACAACGTGTTGTTCGAGGAAGATACCGAGCGCGCTGGCACCAGCCCGTTGAACAAGGAAAAGCGCACGGGTACTTATGTGTGCGCCGCATGTTACCTACCGCTGTTCAGCAGTGAGACGAAGTACGAAAGCGGTACCGGGTGGCCAAGCTTCTTTGATTCCTTGCCGGGTGCCTTGGGTACAAAAAAGGACAGGAAACTTTTCGTTGCCCGCACCGAGTATCACTGCGCGCGCTGCGGCGGCCACCAGGGCCACGTATTTGACGATGGCCCCAAGCCCACCGGGCTGCGCTATTGCAACAACGGCGTGGCGCTGCGCTTCGTGCCGAAGGAGGAAAAGCTCCCGGACCTGCGTACCTGAATCGGTGCTGCGGCGTCGTATATTCAGGGGTTGGTCGGGTCAGTTTTTCGATCGGCGAGGGCAACAAGAAATCAAGATCGACGCACGATTAGATCTTGGCATCAACCCGGGTCTTTGGTCAGCGCCCGGCTCGCGAAGACTTCGTCGCCGGCTTTCTGAGTTTCCTGTCCTTGTGCGCAGGTGCCGGCGGCAGGCCGGTGTGCTGGGTGCGCAGCGGCTGATATTTTCCGGCCTGCCGCGTGCCTTCTGGGTGTGCGCCGGTGCCCGGAGGCTGGTAGGCCGGCACAAGATGGCGCTTGCCTGGACCGATGAGATCAGCACGTCCCATGCGCTTCAAAGCCTCGCGCAGCGTCGGCCAGTTCTCGGCATCGTGGTAACGCAAAAAAGCCTTGTGTAAACGCCGCTGCCGCAACCCCTTGGGCACGACTACGTCTTCGCTGGTACGGGTCACTTTACGCAGCGGATTCTTGCCCGAGTGATACATCGCGGTCGCAGTGGCCATCGGGGAAGGTAGAAAGGCCTGCACCTGATCGGCGCGAAAGCCGTTGTGTTTCAACCACAGCGCCAGTTCGAGCATGTCTTCATCGGTGGTGCCGGGGTGCGCGGCGATAAAATACGGAATCAGGTACTGCTCCTTGCCCGCCTGCTTCGAATATTTGTCGAACAATTCCTTGAACTTGTAATAGGTGCCCACACCGGGCTTCATCATCTTCGACAGCGGTCCTTCGCCGATGGCTTCCGGCGCGATCTTGAGGTAGCCGCCGACGTGGTGTTGCGCAAGCTCCTTTACGTATTCCTGCGACTCGGCCGCCAGGTCGTAGCGCACACCGGAGGCGATCAGCACTTTTTTCACACCAGGCAGAGCCCGGGCGCGCTGGTACAAATCGATCAGCGGCGCGTGATCGGTGTTGAGGTTGGAGCAGATTCCAGGATATACGCAGGAAGGCAGCCGGCAGGCGGACTCGATTTCCCTGCTCTTGCAGGCCAGGCGATACATGTTTGCAGTTGGCCCGCCAAGATCAGAAATCACGCCGGTGAATCCGGGCACAGTGTCGCGGATGGATTCGATTTCACCGAGGATGGATTTGGTGGAGCGATTCTGGATGATACGGCCCTCGTGTTCAGTTATTGAGCAAAAAGTGCAGCCGCCGAAGCAGCCACGTTGAATCGTGACCGAGAAACGGATCATTTCGTAGGCGGGAATTTTCGCCTTGTCGTAGGCCGGGTGTGGCTGGCGCGCGTAGGGCAATTCGTAAATTCGGTCCATTTCCTCCGTGTTGAGCGGGATCGGCGGCGGGTTGATCCATACTTCCCGCTCTCCGTGTCTCTGCACCAGCGCACGCGCGTTGCCGGGGTTGGCTTCCACATGCAGGATGCGCGATGCATGTGCGTAGAGCACTGAGTCGCCAGCGACTGTTTCGTAGGAGGGCATGCGGATCACGCTGCGCGCGCGGTCTGCATTTTTAACTTCGCGGATGAAGCGCACGACTTGTGCCTTTGGTTCAGACTCTTCCCTCACCCCAGCCCCTCTCCCGGAGGGAGAGGGGAGATACCTTTCCCCAGGAGGGGGAAGGGAGAAACCCTCGCCCCCCGGGAGAGGGTGGTGCGAAGCGCCGGGTGAGGGAAGATTTTCGCGGCGGCCAGAAGCCGAGCGCATTTGTTCTTCCGTCGCATACGGATCAACCGGCGGATTGAGCGCGCCGGGTAAATCAATGCGGGTAGAGTCGATTTCAATCCAGCCCTCGGGCACCGCGGCGCGCACGAACGAGGTGCCGCGAATATTGGAAATGTCCGCCACTTTTTCGCCAGCCGCGAGTCGGTGCGCGATGTCCACAATGGCGCGCTCGGCATTGCCGTACACCAGCAGATCTGCCTTGGCGTCGATCAGTACCGAGCGGCGCACTTTCTCCGACCAATAATCGAAATGCGCGATGCGGCGCAGGCTCGCCTCGATGCCGCCTATGATGATCGGCACATCGGCATAGGCTTCGCGCGCGCGCTGGCTGTAGACGATCACGCTGCGATCGGGCCTGCGGCCGCCTTTGCCTTCCGGGGTGTAGGCATCATCGCTTCTGATACGCCGGTCGGCGGTATAGCGATTAACCATCGAATCCATGTTGCCGGCGGTGACGCCGAAAAACAGTTTCGGGCGGCCGAGAACCTTGAAGGCATCGGCGCTTTGCCAGTCCGGTTGCGCAATGATGCCTACGCGAAAACCCTGCGCCTCCAGTAAACGTCCGACGATGGCCATGCCGAAACTGGGATGATCGACGTAGGCATCCCCGGTGACGATAATGATGTCGCATTCGTCCCAGCCGAGCGCCTGCATTTCGGCACGCGACATCGGCAGGTAAGGTGCCGTGCCAAAGCGTGCCGCCCAGTACTTGCGGTGGCTGAACAGGTCTGGGGGGCCACTCCTGGCGTCTGCTGCGACGCTAGGGGTGGTCGTATTGTGTGCGGATTTCATCAATCAGAAACGATGTCAGGTCGGGAATCGGGGACAGCTCAGGCGTTCGCGCACTATACAGGCCAAAGCCCGATTGGCCGCAGGCCGGGGTTGATGCCGGGACAGCCTGACCGGCAAATTCCGGCCTAAAGGGCGGCAATCCTGACCCTGACGCGGCTGTTGCAATGAGCGGGGGCCTCGCGCGATGCGGGCCGTAACCCGCCGGTGGGCTTTACCGGTTCAGTTCAGAAATCCCGCCGCCCGCGGCAACCACAGCGACAGTTCCGGAAAGGCAATCACCAGCGCCAGGCCGATAACCTGCAAAATCACGAAAGGAATGATGCCGCGATAAATATGCGCCATCGTGATTTCCTTGGGCACGGTGCCTTTCATATAGAACAGGGTGAAGCCGAAAGGCGGCGTGAGAAAGGAAGTTTGCAGATTTACCGACATCATGATGATGAACCAGGTCATGAACAGTACCGGCCCGCCTTCGCCCAGGTGCCCGCTGAAGTCCACGCCTTGCAGCACCGGCGCGAATACCGGCAGCACGATCAGGCAGATTTCAATCCAGTCGAAGAAAAATCCCAGCACGAATACCAGCACCATCAGGAAGATGAGAATTTCCCAGCCGGTGTTCAGGCCCGCCGCGGCGAGTAATTCCACCACCAGATCGTCCCCTCCGAGGGAGCGGAATACGAAGGAAAACATGGTGGCACCGAAGAAAATGAAAAACACCATGGCATTGGTGAGCGCGGAGCTTTCGATGGTTTCGCGCAGCGTCTTCATGCTTAGTGTCTTGTTCCACCACGCCAGCAGAAGCGCCCCGAATGCGCCAACTCCGGCGGCCTCGGTCGGCGTGGCCCAGCCGCCGAAGATGGAGCCGAGCACCAGCGTGATCAGAAAAATTGGCGGCACGAAACTCTTGAAAATCAGACGCCAGAATTCGGCGGCAGTCTTGGGGCCGATATCGTCAGGCAACGGCGGTGCGAGTTCGGGCTTCCAGAAACTCAATGCGCCGATGTAGATCAGATAGAGCAAGGACAGGATCAGCCCGGGAATTACCGCGGCGGCGAACAACGAACCTACGGACACCGAAAGCAGATCGCCCATGATGACCAGCATGATCGAGGGCGGAATCAGAATGCCCAGCGTGCCGGCCGAGGCAATGGTGCCAACCGCGAGTTCCTTGCTGTAGCCGCGCTGCATCATTGCCGGCAAGGCGATGAGTGTCAGCATCACCACCGAAGCGCCGACGATGCCAGTGGTTGCCGCCATGATGGTGCCCATCAGCGTGACCGACATCGCCAGTCCGCCCGGCACACGGCGCATGAGCACCTGCAGACAGTGCAGCAAGTCGCCGGCGACACCGCTGCGTTCGAGCACGGTGCCCATGAAAATGAACATCGGCACCGCGACCAGAATCGGGTTTGATGCCGCGGAGCCGAAAATGCGCGGCAGCAGATTGAAAAATTGCACCGGCATGAAGACATCGAGCAGCATGCCGATGAAACCGAAAACAATGGCAATGCCGCCCAGCACGAACGCCACCGGATAGCCGCAGAAAAGCGCGATCGCCAGCACCAGAAACAAGATCAGGGACAGGTGATGTGCGATCCATTCCATGGCTGCGCTTTCAGCCCGGCAGCCGTGCCGCGCCGTAGCCGGCGGCGTGGCGCAGGCGTTGCGGCCCGTACAGAAACACGATGGTACGCATCAGCACCGAGAGCACGCCCGCGAGCAGCAAAACCAGCCCGAGGAACAGAAAGCCCTTGGGAATCCAGCGATAAGGCAGGCCGTTGGCTGACTCGGAGCCTTCATTGTCAACAAGGGATATCCAGGCGAAATCTGCGCTGAAATAAATTGCTATTACGGTATACGGTATGGCGAAGGCTACGCAGCCAAACAGCTCCAGCCAGGCATGGGTGCGCGGGCTGGCATTGGTCGTCGCCACGTCGATACGCACGTGGGTGTTGCGGATGTAACCCACGCCAATCCAGAACGAGAACAGCGCGGTGTGCAGATGCCACTCCAGTTCCTGCAGGCGGGTCGAACCCAGGCCTGGAATCTGGAAGCCGAATTTGCGCGACAACACATCGAAAATAATAACGCCGACCGCGGCCAGAAACAGCCAGCCAACCGCCGCGCCAATGCGCTCCAGACCGGCGTTGATGGCATTGCTGATCGTTAGCAACCGCTCCATGGCCTATTTCTCGTAGTGTGGAAAGGTGGTGGCGTCAGTAGCCTGCGCGCTACGGTTTCAGGTAACCGTGCTCGCGCCAGATGCTGTAGTCGGCACGGAATTTCGAGTACGAACCCCAGACTTTCTTGAAATTGGGATTTTTCGCCAATTCATCAGCGACAACCTCCTTCCATGCGGCTTCGTAGGCGGCGAGGATTTCCGGCGACCAGCGCATGAGTTTCACGCCGTTCTTGTCGCGCATCTCCATCATCGCCTTGTACTGGGACGCTTCGCTCAGGGCGATGATGTCGCGAACCATATCGCCGCAAGTGACTTCGATAATCGCCTTCTGTTGATCGCTGAAGGTATCCCACTTTCCCTTGTTGATAAACAAATCGATAATCGACGCCTGCTGATGCCAGCCGGGGAAATAGTAGAATTTCGCCACCTGGTAGAAGCCTTGCTTCTGATCGAGCACCGGCATGGAAAATTCGGTCGCATCGATGGTCCCCAGTTGCAACGCCTGGAAAATGTCGCCTGGCGCCAGCAGTTGTGTGGACACACCCAGCTTTTCCATGACTTTCGCGCCCAGCCCGAAGAAGCGCATTTTCAGACCCTTGAGGTCGCCGACGCTCTTGATCTCCTTGCGGAACCACCCGGAAGCTTCCGGTGCATGCATGCCGCAGGGAATGGCGACGATATTGTGTTTGGCGAACATCTCGTCCTGCAACTCGCGCCCGCCGCCGTAATAGATCCACGCCAGGTATTCCGGTATCGAAGGGCCGAAGGGCACGGTTGAGAACATGTTGAACGCGGAGTCGGTGCCGGAAAAGAAACCCGGGCTGGACCAAGCCGCGTCCACCGAACCCTTGGAAACCGCCTGAATCGATTGCATGGCTGGCACCAGCGCACCGGGTTCGTGGAATTTCATCTCGATACTGCCCCCGGAGATGCGTTTGACCCGTTCGCCATACTTGGGCCCGGTCTCGCCCACGATTGGCAGGCTGTTCGGGTAGTTGATGGCGACGCTGATCTTTAGCTTCTTGTCCTCGGCGGCTGAGGCCAGACTGGCAAGGACCGCCAGCGCAGCGGCGCCGGTCAGAATGACTTTGAACAGTTGCAGCATGGTATTCCTCCTGTCGAGTATCAGCGTGGATGTTCGCACCCGCTCCGGCCGGCATTACCTCGCCAGCATCAACGCTACGATCCCGCCGTATTAAAGGCGCTTTGCCGTCCCGTGTCCAGCGCCGGCTCTGCCCGCTGAGTCGCCGTTGATTCGGACCAGCACGCGCGGCATTGGCCGCTGATTGTGCTGGACAACAAACTTGCCGAACCAGCGCTCACGCGCCAGTCAACAGTATCCCGAAGAATAGGTAACAAACCAATGCTCCTACAACACACATCGACAATCCCCAGGCCAGCATCTGGTTGAACAGTCTCTTGCGATCCACATCCGGTGCCGCGTTGGATATGCACAAGGCCCCGAGTGTGGACAAGGGCGAGATGTCCACCAGGTGCGCGCCGACATTGATCGAGGATGCTATGGCCAGTGCGTCGCCACCGCCGAGCTTTTCGATCAGACCGGGGATGGTCGGCAGAAAGGCCGGCAGAACCACGCCTGAAGAACTGCTGTACACCGAAATGACGCCGGTAACCAGAGCGATGACACCGGTAATGCTCTCCCTGGTCGAAAATTCGCTCAGCAGGGAAGTCAGCAGATCCATGCCACCGGCTTTTTCAACCACCCCGATCAGTACCGTGACCCCGCAGACCATCAGAACCACGCTCCAGGGGATACTTCTGAGCGCCTCCTTCTCGTCCGCAGCCCGCGCCAGAGACAGTATTGCAGCGCCGAGAAACGCACTGATCGTAATGTCCACTTTCAAAAACACGACGGACAGGATCATGGCGACGATGACCGCGAGCGTCAGCTTCTGCTGCCAGGTCATGTCCGGTCTTCCTTCGCACCCGCCGGTCTGCATGCCCACCGACGACCCGGACATCATTAATCTGGCACCGCCGAACAGGAAAAAACCGGCGAACCCGACGAATGACTGCGCGGCCAACGAATAGCTGTATGTGCTCCACTGCGCGCCTTCGATGCCGATCTTCGCCATCAGGCCGTTGGCGATGATGCCTGTGGGTGCAAACGGCGAAAGAGCGCCGGCATTGGCGCCGCTGCAAACCATGATCGCCATCAGAAATGCCGATACTCCGGCCCGCCCGGCCGCAGCCATGGCGATCGGCGCCAACAGCGCAGTCGCCGCGATGTTGCCGGGCCCGATGGAGGAAAACACCAGCGCAAGCAGGAAGAACACGATCGGTATTGCGCCTGCTCGACCACGCGCACACTGAATCGCGACTGCGGCAACCCGCTCGAGCGTGCCATTGACACGCGCCTGCGAGAACAGCAGCGTCACACCAATCAAGGTCAGGAACAGACCGGCCGGAAAGCCGGCGACGACCGATTGCAGCTTCATTCCACCCAGCAAGACCCCGACCAGAAACGCCAGCGCAATGCAGAGCAAACCCGCATTGATCGGAAGGAAGCTGCTTGCGGCGACTGCGACGACGAGTGCCAGCAAGGACAGCGCAGCGAGGCTCATGATGGCTCTTGTTTGTGGTTCAAGGTCTGACCGGCCGGCAGGCCATGCAACCCGGCTTTGCGGCACTCCGCGCTGCAGGCTGCGTTACTGGCCCGCCTTGGAGAGTGCACCTGCCACGCCGCAATCGTTGCAGGTCATCCGTGACCCGGGACGGCTACACCAACATGCTGACGATATTCAGCCACGGAAATG
>JANNTE010000350.1:0-2782 GCA_031403365.1 Betaproteobacteria bacterium
GATGCCCAGCGAGAACGCATTGGCAATGGTTATCAGTCATGAAATCGCTCACGTGAAAATGCGTCATCCGATTTCCACGCTCGGACGGGGGCTCGCCATTGGCGTTGCTCTGGCGATGATCTCGGCCGGCGCGGGAGGCGACATCGCGGGCAACACATTGGGACGTGCCGGCTTGTTAACCGCGTTGACCTTCAGCCGGGCGCAGGAGCGTGACGCTGACGCGGACGCGCTGCGAACTGTCGCGAAATTGTACGGACATGTGGCTGGCGCCGACCAGATATTCCGGTTGCTGCAGAACGAAAGCGAAGCTCGGCTTGGCGATGCACCGGCGTTCCTGCGCACCCACCCGCTTGATCGGGAGCGTATTGACGCCATTGGCGCCGACGCTGCCGCCAATGGCTGGCCAACCAGCGGGGAAGCCGTATTGTTACCGGAAGATCTGCGCAGGCTGATCAGGCCTGGACAGTAGCGCGCCCAGCGCAATTACAGCAATGCCCACAACATCTTGGTCGCGAGAATAAACAGGATGACGGCAAAGATTTTCTTCAGTCGGGGCACGGGTACGCTGTGAGCCATCCTTGCACCCCAGGGTACCGTGACTGATGTGCCGATGACGATTCCGATCAGTGCTGGCAGATAAACATACCCGATGCTCATCGCCGGCAGATGATCCTTATCGAGGCCGGTGACGATATAGCCGACCGCTCCGGCAAGCGCAATCGGCAGGCCGAATCCTGCGGACGTGCCGATCGCTTGACGCATCGGTACGTTGCAAAGCGTCATCAACGGAATGGTGATGACCCCGCCGCCGACACCGACCAGACTGGAAATGATGCCCACCATGACCGAAGCCAGACTCATGCCCGGCTTGCCGGGAAGTTGCCGGGTTGGTTTCGGCTTCAGATCGGCGAACATCTGCAGTGCCGAGAAGTAAACAAAAATAACGAAAAAGATGGCAAGGTACTTCGACCGGAGTTGATCGGCCACCACGGTGCCGAGCAAAGTACCCAGGATCAATCCCGGTACCGCGATGCGCACGATGTCCCAGCGCACCGCGCCGCGTTTGTGGTGCGCGAGAAAACTGGAAATCGAAGTGAAGACAATGCTCGCCAGTGATGTGCCCAGCGCCAGATGCAGCAAACGGTCTTCCGGAAAACCCTGGAGACCGAAAAAGAAGACCATCAGTGTGACCAGGATCAGGCCACCACCGATGCCGAGCAGGCCGGCGAAAAAGCCGACGAACAGGCCCATTAACAGGTAAGCGATCCACCATTCCATGATTCGCCGCCCGGCTACAGCAGCGTCATGATGAATTCGCCTTCCTGCGCGCTCATCGGTGTGATGGACAATCGGTTGCCGCGTTGAAGCACGCGCAATGCTGCGAGTTGCGGGTACGAACGTAATTCCACCAGCCCGAGAACGCGCGTTTTTCTGACCAGAGTCACATCGACATTGAACCAGCGCGGCTGCTCGCGCGAGGCCTTGGGGTCGAAGTACCCGCCTTTGGCATCAAACTGAGTCGCGTCCGGATAAGCGCGCTTTGACACTTTGGCGATACCCGCGATGCCGGGCTCCGGGCAACTCGAATGGTAGAAAAACACGGCGTCACCGACCGCCATGTCGTCGCGCATGTAATTGCGCGCCTGATAGTTGCGCACACCCCACCAGGGCGCCGTCTTGCGTGGAGATCGCGCCAGGTCATCAATTCCAAAGACCCCGGGTTCGGATTTCATCAACCAGTAATTCATGAACGCACCGCCAGCAGCCGGTCATGCGAAAAAAAAGAGTTCCGGTGTTCCGGAACTCCATCGGATTGTCGAACACCAGCAACCGGAGCAGCCAATGCGTCCGCGCATGATTGCGAAAAGGGTGCCCCCAGCGATTCCCATCAGGCCGGCATCTTGAACCTGAGGGTTCAAGGCGGTCGCTTTCCGAGCACATCAGGCGCTTCCGCAGGGGACGCGCACAACAGCGCTACTTTAGGCAGCAACCAAACTGATTAACATTGGTTCAAAGAATTACAGCCTGACGAACACCGCAGGGGACATTGACTCGCGTCAGAACAACTCGTCCTGACCGTTGATCGTTTTGTCGATGGTTTCCTGCATGCGGGAGATTCTACGCTTAAACTCCCCGACATCAAGCCCGTCGCCGACGCGCGCGGACAGGAGTTCGTGCGCGATGTTCAGCGCGGCCATGATCGCGATGCGCTCAACGCCGATGAGTTTCCCGGCGTCGCGAATTTCGCGCATTTTGTTATTCAGGTATTCAACGGCTTTAGCCAGATCCGGCTGTTCGTCCTCGGTACAGGCGATGCGAAATTCGCGCCCCATGATGCTGACGTCGAGGCCCCCCTTGGTCTGGGTTGTCATTCCGTACTTTCGGGAATCTGGTTGAGTAATGCTTCGAGACGCGTTTTGGCCATGTCCACTTTGCCGGACAGGCGCTTGTTCTCAACTTCAATTGAAGCCAAGTCTTGTCGCAGTCGGGAATTGTCCTTGCGCAGTTCTAGCGTCAACTGGACGAGCTGGCTGATCTTCTCGTCGAGGGTGGTGAGCTCGGCTTCCATGACCGCACTATAGTGATAAAAAGCGTGATAAGTCAACTGCTAACAGATTTTTCTGAATGTGCTTTGACATCTATCCGTGGGCCATGCACGGTTACTAAACCCGGGTCCACCCACGCCGGTGCTCTGATCCGCCCGCCCGGGCTTTTTTTTGCCGGCCCGGATTTTCATCGGTTAGAATCCAGACACGTTCTCGGGTGCCCCGACCGGCCATCT